>JADFYY010000009.1 GCA_015232825.1 Magnetococcales bacterium | reverse complement strand
ATGTAGATCGGCATGCCATGAAACAAGGCATGTTTGTCATTGTTCAGTCTGGAGATGGCGTCAAGCTGGCCAACGGGCTGGGTTTTGTGCCTAAAAGTTGGTAGTGTGACGTGAAAGTGTTGTGATTGAGTGTGAGTGTGTTCATAAGGGGATGTCGCGATGGCCAAAAAAGTCCTTGCCAAGGCAACGCCAGAGATTTTGGATCAGGTCACCAAGGCCAAGCAGGCCCTGGCCTCCCTGGAACAACTGCCACAAGATGGCCATGGTGAGTTCCAGGAAGCCGTAACCGTCCGCGCACTTTTGAATGCCGCGAAGGCCCATGTGATTCGGGCTATCGAGAAGGCGCAGATGCTTGGTTGATTGATATCAACTTGGTAGCCAGACAGGGACTTGTCAAAGTAAAACTGGAAGGTGTGGTGTACGTTCTGCACGCCTTCCAGAAAAAATCCAAACGGGGGATTGCAACCCCGAAACCAGAAATTGACTTGGTAAAGAGTCGGCTGCAGCTTGCCCAGCAGATTCATGAAAAAAGGAACGCGCCATGAGCGGTAAAACCGATTTTCAAGAAAGTAGCGGTAACGTTTTCGCGGATCTTGGACTGCCTAACCCGGATGAACACTTAGCAAAGGCTCAGCTTGCCAGCAGGATCAACGACATCATTGATGAACTGGGTCTCACTCAGGGAGAAGCCGCCAAGCTGCTTGGCGTAGACCAGCCCAAAGTGTCGGCCTTGGTGCGTGGTCGGCTTGCTGGATTTTCCTTGGATCGGCTGTTCGGCTTTCTGAACGCCTTGCATTGTGACGTGCAGATCGTCATCAAACGCAAGCCACACTCCCAGCCAGCCCATACCTTTGTGGCACCGGAAAGAAAACGCAAGGTCACGGCACTGCCTGCCTGACGTTGTGAATGCCGGGATGCATTGCTAACCAGCACTGACACCCGAATCAGTTCAGTGGAATGATCTGCCCCTCACGGCGGCCTCCCTGGAACAACTGCCACAAGATGGCCATGGTGAGTTCCAGGAAGCAGTAACCGTCCGCGTACTTTTGAATGCCACGAAGGCCCATGTGATTCGGGCTATCGAGAAGGCGCAGATGCTCAATTAGTGGAGGGTTATTTCCAAGGATGGGGTGTGCTGGCAAACTCCTGCCAACGTCCGTCTAGTTGTCCACGTACCTCCTCATATTGACGCGCCCGCCAGCCAATCAGGGCTCCAGCGTATTGCAACGTCTCCAGGTCTGTTGATCCCTGTAGGATCTTTTCCAACAATCCAGGCATAACGGATACGTCGTTCATGACGCCAAGCAGATCTTGCAGCCCTTTCAGATGCAAGCTGAAATTCAGCATCTCTTTTCCAGGGAAGAGGGGTTGGAAAAACTCGATGGCATAACGAAGCTTTTTGCATTCGATGCGCAATTCGTGGAGTTCCGTGGAACTCATGGAGCCCATTTTCTCCCCGTAAAGCAAGGTCGATTGCGTTCTTTTGCTGAGGATCATGGTGGCATATTGAAGGATGCTTTTGTTGATTTTTTTGCGAATGGCCTCTGGCATGTCGGCTTGCAGCCAGCCCTTCTCATCCAACCATTTCGGGAAGGCGGTCGTGAAAGCTTGATACCGTTCCCCATCTAGCATGGTTCTGACTTGGGTGTAGGCCTCATCTCGACGTTCCGTGGATAATGCCATCAGCTTTTTCTCGCCAGATTCCAATGGAATCTTGCCAGCCATGGCCTGCAGTCCCTCGCTGATGAAGACATCTAAATCGCGAGCCGCTCCCATGGTGGTGGCGGTCCACTGCATCTCAACACCCCAAGAATCGGTTACTTCTCTGGGGATGGCTTTGCGAAACAGCCCTAAGGCAGAGCGCATGCGACGTAAAACCACTCGCGCTTGATGCACCCCTTCGATATCCTTGCCCTCATGGGCTATGGGAGCCCATTCAAGCAAAATGTTAAAGTTGTAACGCATGATGAGTCCAAATGCATCGCCAGTTGAATCGGTCTCCTTGAGGGAGACCCCCTTGCTCTTGCTTTTGGCTGCCAAATTTGTCATGTTGTCCCTCGCGTCGTTCTTTGTGTTTAAAGAAAGATAGATTGTATCAGAAAATTGCATCCATGGTACTTGAATGGACACTTTCTGGCAAGCTAGTATACATTGCATGGAAAAAATGCAAGAATGAGTGAAAATCGACCAAAGGAAAGGTGGACAGCTTTCAATTGCGGCACTATCATTTTAACGAAGTTCGCTCAATGGAAGCTGGCCTGGAAAAGTGAACAATCATTATCTTTATTCATCAATTGACATCCACACCACTAAGGACACTGGGAGAAAGGCATGACAAATACCAGACCAGATGAAAACAAATCCAAAGAACCCTCATCCGGTTTGCTCACAAGCCGTATGGCCGCTGATGAAGGCGCGAATAAAATCATTCTTGGCAAAGGGAGTCAGCAGGCGCAGCGCAGTGCCAGACCCAAGTTCAAGAAAATGTCTGAGGAAGAGTACTTAAGCATCATGAATCCGCTCCATATTGAGCTGGTCAAGATGCAAAACTGGGTCAAAGAGAATGGATTAAAGATCATTGCCCTCTTTGAAGGCCGTGATGCGTCGGGTAAGGGGGGTACCATCAAGCGATTTGTGGAACATGTCAATCCGCGTGGTTGCCACGTCGTTGCCTTAGAAAAACCCACTGAAAAAGAACAGTCTCAATGGTATTTCCAACGCTATGTCCAACATTTGCCGTCTGCGGGTGAAATCTGCCTTTTTGACCGCAGTTGGTATAACCGGGCTGGCGTGGAACGGGTCATGGGGTTTTGCACGAAAGATCAGGTGCGGGAATTTTTGCGTTCTGTCCCAGAGTTCGAACGGATGCTGGTCTCGTCTGGCATCATCTTGTTCAAGTTCTATTTCTCGGTCAGCAAAGAGGAACAATTGCGTCGTTTCAATAGCCGCATGAATGACCCCCTCAAGCAGTGGAAGCTTTCTCCAGTGGACAAAGAGTCTCAGGATAAGTGGGAAGATTATACCAAGGCCAAAGAGGATATGTTTTTTTACTCCTCAACAACCGAATGTCCATGGACCATCGTTAAATCCGATGACAAAAAACGCGCACGGATTAACAGCATCAAATATTTCTTGAGCATGCTTCCTTATAAGGGAAAAAATAAGGAGATCCTCGAATACGACAAGCGTGTTGTCCGTACAGTCGCAGAAGAGATTGGCATCGACTGACGTCTTTGTAATACGATTTATTGGTTCGATGGGTGAAAAAAAACGAGGTTGTGGACTGTTTGCAATACCCACAACCTCGTTTTCATCTCTTGCCACTCCTCGTGATCTCTCCATAAAAAGGAAAAAATCATCATGAATAAAGAACATTCACATCTCGTTAAATCCATTGTCAACGCAGGTCTCTATACCTCTGAGGCCAAACAACCCGACGCGCCTTTTCTGCTGAAACCTTTGGTAACCGTTTCTCGTCAATGTGGTGCCCATGGTACAAGAACCTCCAGATTGTTGGCTGAACGGCTTGGCGTTCAACTGTATGACAAGGAGTTGCTGAATGCCATTGTCAACCAGACCAAGGAGGATAAACATCTTCTTGCCAGTCTCGATGAACGGGTGAGTACGTTGATGGATGACCTATTGCACTCCTTTTTTTCCAAGAAAAGCATCACGACTGAAGTCTATTATCGCTACATGGCTAAAGTGATTTTAGGAATCGCTCCCATCGGAGGTGTCATTGTCGGACGGGCCGCCCACCTACTGCTCCCAAGAAAAACGGCTTTCCGGGTTCGTTTGGAAGGCTCCTTGGAAACGTGCGCAAAACGGATCGCCAAGCAACAGGAGATCAAACTGGACAAGGCGAAACAATCGGTCCTGAAAACCAATAAACAACGGGATCAATTTGAATCGCAAGTCTCCAAACGGTTTCCAAGGGCCGTGCAGGGGTTTGACTTGATCATTGACACTGAACGATTCTCTTCTGAGCAAATCGTCAAGATCATTATCACGGCCATGTCCGAAGCAGGCTTTCAGGTTCCTCCAGCGGAAGTTTAAGTCTAGCCAGTGGCCCGTTCATCAAGAGAAATCTCTGGCCCGGATGACGATAGCAAATATCGGCTATCCAACAGAGTGATGGTTCCTTCTTTTTCGCTGTTGCAACGCGTTTGGCCTGTCGTGGTGGCTTTTTTTTCAGGGAGTGTTCTGGCTCTGGGATGGGAGATGCTTCATTCCGAGATCATGCGCGCTCCCTTGGAAGGATGGCTCATTTTTGGATTGATCCTGATTTTTCTTTTGGTCAGCTTGCGGTTTTTGGTTTTTCCTCATCAACTTGAAAAGGTGCGGAAAGCGGAAAGAGCGGCTGAGAATCATTGGTATATCCATACCATTCTCCACGCTCTGCCGATTGGATTGCTGGTCATCAACAATGAAGGTGTGATTCAGGTCGTCAATCGAGCGATTCAGAGTCTGACAGGCCTGACCGAATCCGAACTGCATGGACGTCAGGCCGAGTCGCTTTTTATGTCGCAAGGAGATGGATCACTCCCTTTGTGCTTGCAAGAGACAACCCTTGCCGAACGGGAGTGTTTGCTAAAGACCATAAATGGCTCTGAAATTTCTGTTCTGATCTTCTCGGCTCCACTGCAAATCTATGAAGGGGAGACCATCCTCCTGATTCGTGACATCACGGAACGCCGTCAGGCGGAATTAAACCAGTTACGGTATCAGCATCATTTAGAGGAGACGATCAAGGAGCGTACTGCAAGACTCAAGGAGGCCATGCAGACGGCTGATGCGGCCAATCAGGCCAAAAATGAGTTCCTGGCCAACATCAGTCACGAAATCCGTAGTCCAATGACCGCCATTATCGGCATGACCGACTTAGTTCTCAACTCACAGCTTTCGGTGGATCAGCGGGAACGGTTGGTCATTGTTCAGAATGCCTCACAAAATCTTTTGGCTCTCATCAATGGCATTTTGGATCTCTCCAAAATTGAGGCAGGTCAACTGCTTCTGGAAAAAATTTCCTTTGATATCCGCTCCACTGTTGAAAATGTTTGCGAACTCATCGCGATCAAGGCGCATGAGAAGAATTTGGACTTTTTTTGTTACATCTCACCAGACACCCCAGAGCGGGTTATTGGTGATCCCAATCGATTGACCCAAATTCTTATCAATCTGATTGCCAATGCCATCAAGTTCACGGAACAGGGGGAGGTCACGGTACTGGTGCAACGTGCGGAGCATCCGTCTACTCGTGGCCAGACAGAGCCATTTAATAATGAGATCACTTTGATTTTTTCGGTCGCTGATACGGGCAAGGGGATTCCTGACCATCGTCTGGAACAGGTTTTTGAGCGATTTACCCAAGCGGATGGTTCTGCGACGCGAGAGTTTGGAGGTTCGGGTCTGGGGTTGACCATCAGCAAAGGGTTGGCGCAACTGATGGGCGGATCGATCCGGGTGGAGAGCGAGGTTGGCGAGGGGAGCCATTTTCATGTCACCTTGCGCTTTGGAATTAGGCGTAAGTTTGGTATGGATATCGATTCGGACGGTGCGAAACGTCTGGTTGCTTTCTCAATCCATCAAGCCTTGGTGGGAGTGCGCATCTTGACGGCTGATCCTAATCCAACTGGACGCACAATTGTTGCGGAAATCTTGCATGGATTTGGTGCCACGGTGGGGGAAGCGGAGGATCCAACCGTGCTGTTGGTCGCTTTGGAGCAGGCGAGTGGTCAAAAACGCCCTTGGGACATGTTGTTGTTAGACCATAGGTTTATCGAACAGTATGGGAGCGAATTGGCAGGATTGAAGGGGCATCCTGGATGGGGAGGCAAGGTGGGGGTCATGGTGCCATCAAACGTGCGGCTTGCAGACCTTGCGGTTGTTGGCGAGTTTGCGGATGTGGTGTCGATCTTGAAACCCCTCAAGCGATTGTCGCTGTTGCGTACACTCAAGGCCCTTCTGGAAGGTCGTCTTGTAGAAGTCGAGCAGGAGTATGACGGATTGCCGGTGGAAGATACGGACATTGCCCCTTTGCGCATTCTGTTGGTTGAAGATCAGGAAGAGAATCGTCAACTGGCCACCATCATTTTGGAAAAGGCTGGCCACACGGTACTGCAAGTCAAAGATGGTGTGGAGGCGTTGAACCGGATTACTGACGGTGCGGTTGTTGATTTGATGTTGATCGATTTGCAAATGCCGAATATGGACGGTTACGAATTGACCCGTCGGGTTCGGGAAGGCAATACGGTCAATGCCCAAGCTCCCATTGTGGCGGTCACGGCCCGTGCGTTGCCGGGAGAAAAGGCACTCTGTTTGGCATCGGGCATGGATGAATTTCTGGTTAAGCCATACCGTCCCGTGGAGCTTCTCAATGTGACGGTTCGGGCCACATTGACCCGTCGTTTTCAACAGAAGACCATTGAAGCCAAGGAGGCCCCACCACTCTTGAAACCGTTTGGAGATGTGGTGCTGTTTCAGGAGGCCGGTTCCTTGCTGTTGAGAGGCCCAGAGCTTTTTTTGGCGGTTCTTAAGGGAGCATTAGAGGAGAAAAACGCCAAACGCGCCCGCGAACAGACCGAAGAGATCAAGAAAAAAGCGTTGGCCATTGGTGCGGAGCGGGTTAAGATTAAGGCGGTTCGTCTGGGCGTGGCGGTTCGGGCTGAGGAGTGGCTCAAGGCGAATAAATTGTTTAAAGAGTTGGAGGCTGAGTGCGTGGAGGTTTATCATGCCTTGCTGGAAAGGATGCCCAATGGGATAGAAATCAAACGGGATGCGGAAACATGACACCAGAACAAAGTAACGCGCTGCTCGTTTGGCCATTTATCGTATGATTAAAAATTTAGCGTAAATTTTATTACATCAAAGTGCTTATCAGTTTCCACGCAACGTTGCGCTACCCTTGCCCGGATATATTGGGTCGAACCTCGTGAAGTTTCAATATCTTCGTTATGATCGCCTTGACTACGAAACCGCCTTGACCCTTCAAAAAAAGCGCGTGGAGCATATTCTGGCTGGAGAGGCGGTCAATTTGTTTCTATTATTGGAACATGATCCCGTCTACACCCTGGGACGCTCTGGGCTACGTGAGGATGTTTTGATTGATACAATCCCGGTGGTACAGAGTGATCGAGGGGGGAAGGTGACTTATCATGGACCGGGACAGTTGGTGGGGTATGTGGTCTGTGATCTGCGTCCCAATAGTCATGCCGTGCGGCAGCATGTGTATAAACTGGAAGAAACCGTGATTCGCACCTTGGAGGGGTTCGGTGTCCAAGCCGAACGGGAGGCGGATAATCCTGGTGTGTGGGTGAATGGGGCAAAAATTGGAGCTTTGGGGGTACGCATTCGACAAGGGGTGGCGTATCATGGTTTTGCGGTGAATCATTCTCCTGATCTGGGGGCTTTTGGTGGGATCATTCCCTGTGGTTTGCCAGAGAGACCGGTGACCTCTTTGTCCCAGTTGGGAATCCCTCTCTTGCGCTCGGAACTAGAAGAGAGAATTATAGCGATATTCGGTCAAATTTTTGGGGTTGAATGGATATGAATAACGTGCGGAGTTCTTTGAAAACCCCTTTTTTGGCGGCGGATGTGATCATCGAGTTGATGGATCGTCCTGGTCGTCCTATTGTGTTGATTGAACGGTTGAATCCGCCTCATGGCATGGCCATTCCCGGTGGATTTGTTGAGCATGGCCTAGAGAGCGTGGAACGGGCTGCGGTCCGTGAGGCCTTGGAAGAGACCTCTTTGGTGGTGCGCTTGAGGGCGTTGTTGGGGGTTTATTCCAATCCAGCGCGTGATCCCCGTTTTCATACCGCGACAGCGGTTTATGTGGCCGAGGCTACCGGTATTCCAAAGGCTGCCGATGATGCCAAGGCCATTCAGGTGGTTGCCGTGGAGGAGATTCCTTTGAATTTGGCATTTGATCACAATTTGGTGTTGTCTGATTATTTGGTGTTTCGCGCCGAAGGTCGTGTTGCACCCTTAAGGGAGGAGTCGTGATGAAATCTTTTTATGGGTGGATGGGCGGTTTGCTGTTGACCGGTCTGGTGATGGCTGGACCGGTTTATGCCGGGTTGCCGGTGGCGGTGGATGGACAACGTCTACCCTCTTTGGCCGATATGGTGGATCGGGTGATTCCCGCAGTGGTGAATATCGCCACCACCAGTCATGTCAATATCCCAGATCATCCGTTATTCAACGATCCTTTTTTTCGGCGTTTTTTTGATATTCCCAACCTGCGTAACCAGCAGAGGGAGAGCAAAAGTTTAGGTTCCGGGGTGGTAGTGGATGCTCGCGCCGGGTTGGTTTTGACCAACCAACATGTCATTGATAAGGCGGATACCATTTCCGTCACTTTGCGAGATGGCACCTCTTTGCAGGCCAAACTGGTTGGCGTGGATAAGGAGACCGATGTGGCACTGGTTCAAGTGCCACCCAAGGGATTGCAGGCCATTGCCTTGGCCGATTCCGATGCCTTGCGGGTGGGGGATTTCGTGGTGGCTATTGGCAATCCGTTTGGCCTGGGTCAGACCGTGACTTCTGGGATCGTGAGTGCTTTGGGCCGCAAAGGGTTGGGTATTCGGGGGTACGAGGATTTCATTCAGACCGATGCCTCCATTAATCCCGGCAACTCTGGTGGGGCATTGGTTGATCTGAGCGGCAAGCTTGTGGGGATCAATACGGCCATCCTCTCTCCAGGCGGGGGCAAGGGGAATGTGGGAATCGGTTTTGCCATTCCCATCAATATGGCCCGTCAGGTGATGACGCAATTGGTGCAGCATGGCGAAGTGCGACGTGGGTTTCTTGGTGTTGGGGTGCAGGATCTCACCCCAGAATTGGCCAAAGCCTTTGGCGTTGCTAGCGGTTCAGGTGCGGTTGTTACCAAAATTGGGACGGGTTCTGCCGCCTACAAGGCTGGATTGCGTCCAGGGGATGTGGTGATTGAGGCCAATGGTCGCCCGATTCGTCAGGCAACGGATCTGCACAATCTGGCAGGATTTGTCCCGGTGGGTGAAAAGCTCACCATGAAATTTATTCGCGACAAGCAGGAGCGTGCAATCACTGTTGTCATGGCTAAAGCTGAAACCGTGCAGGCCAAGGGGGAGGAGATTGATCCTCGTCTCAAGGGAGCCGTGTTTGCCATGGAAGTCGATGATACGGAGCAACCGGTTGTCAAGGTGGTGAAGGTCACGCAGAAGAGTGTTGCTTGGAGGGCTGGATTGCGTGACGCAGATCGTATCTTGTCGGTCAATCGTATGTTGGTGGCGGATCTAGCCGAAATGGCCAAAGTGGTGCAATCCGATGAACGTCAGTTGCTGTTGAATATTCAACGAGGAGATGAGAAGTTTTTCATTTTGATCCGATAAATTAAGTTTGGTAGAGTAACAAAGTCGGAGAGTTTTAATGAAACCGATCCTTTATCTGGAGACAAGCATCATCAGTTATTTGGCCGCTTTGCCAAGTAGAGACTTGATCGTTGCGGCTCATCAGCAGATCACTTGTGAATGGTGGGCAGAAAGGCGAGATCGGTATGAGCTGTTTGTATCTGAACTGGTTATCTTGGAGGCGCGACGTGGCGACCCAAATGCAGCCCGTAGACGAATGGCTTTTTTGGATGGATTGAAGCGTTTGTCGATAAACGAGCAGGTTCGTTTCCTGGTCAAAGAGATTATCAAAGAAGGTTGTTTGCCTATAAAGGCTGAGAATGATGCTGTTCATATTGCGTTGGCGGCTGTCCATGGAGTGGATTACTTGTTGACGTGGAACTGTAGGCACATTGCTAATGCATTGACTCGCCAAAAAGTGACCGATTGTTGTCGAAGACATGGCCTTGTAGCATCGATCATCAGTACCCCAGAAGAATTACCAGAGGAGGAAAACCATGTGGAACGATCCGATTGTGGAAGAGATACATAAATATCGTGATGAGCATGCATCTCGTTTTAATTATGATATAGATGCAATTATAGACGATCTTCAGGAATCTGAGCGATGTTCAAATCAAGCGGTAGTCTCCTTTGCGTCCAAAGTTTATCGCGGTTTCCCCTCGCAAGAGGTCGTGAAACAGTTTTTTGGTTTAAACGACAAAAGTTTGCAATAATGGGGGGTTCTTTGCTGAAATCCTGTTTTTTGGGTTGTGCGGTTGTGATGTTTTTTCATCTGACGCCGGTTTTTGCGGCGGAGACCTCGGCCTCACAGCCTGTGCGGGAGTTGTTGAGTCAGTATGTGAATATTGATCGGGCGGATTTCAAGGCCAAGGGCAAGATCACCCTGCATCGCTTGCAACCTCTGGCCGGGCAATTGGTTTTGAGTCAAGCCCAAGGAGATCCAGAATGGATTTTTAAGACCATCGCGCCATGGAACCCAGCGTTGTCTAAGATTTTGAGGGATATGCATATTAAGGAGCTGAACCTCGCAGAGGCGGATTTGCTTTTGGATGGTTCGCGGATTCAATTGGATTTGCAGAAGGCGACCATCCCAGAAGGGTGGGTCGAGAATGTCCGTTTTCAACAGAATGAGGGGGGGGAGTGGCGTGTTGAGACCGCCAAATTGCGTCTGGAGAGTATGCCGTATCGCTTTAATTCAGTGGCTTTGCCTTTGATTGGTGCTATGGGGTTTGATCAGATGCAGGCCTCTGGCAATCGAGAGAAGGGGCAGGCTTTAGCGAGCAAGGTGTTTGGTCAGGGATGGCGAGGCAATCGCCTGGAGGGATCTGGTGAAGTGTTGGCGCGAGATGGTAAGGGATCGCCGATTTTGACCCATGTTGCTTGGAATGCCACTGGAGTCCACGCGCCGGGTTTGCAGCATGCAGCGGCGCGGGTTCCGGCCTTGGGCGATTTGTTGCGTTTTGCAGGCAAAGATCCCAAAAAACAGGAGCCGCTGGATTTTGAGCGCGTCTTGATGCAGGTCGAGGCGGATAATGGTGGCACTGTTCGTATCAAAAGCGTGCGGGTGGAGGCTCCCTGGGTGACGATTTCTGGTGATGGCTCCTGGACAACCAAAGGCAAGGATGGGGAACGAGCCAAGCTCAACTTATTGGCCAAGACCCCAGATGGCAAGGAAAAACGGTTCAAAGCAACCTTTCCACTCTCTTCTTTGGTGGAACCATGAAGCAATCATCTGTTTTGGGTATGTTTTTAATTGGGGGGTTGCTCTTGTTTCCTGGGCGGGTTTGGGCGTTGGAGGTGGTGGTCTCCATCAAGCCATTGCACTCGCTGGCTGCAGCGGTGATGGGGAACCTGGGGAGTCCAGGGTTGTTGATCCAGGGCAGTGCTTCAGAACATACCTACACACTGCGCCCTTCAGATGCCCGTTTGCTGGCCAAGGCCAAGGTGATTTTCTGGGGCGGTCCCACTCTGGAAACCTTTTTGGTGCGCCCTTTGGAAAATCTGGCCACTGCAGCCAACAAGGTGGCTATACTGGAGGTAGAGGGATTGACCCGTTTGCCGATTCGTGAAGGGGGAGCATGGGAAAAAGAGGAGGAGGATCATCATGACCATGAGACTCATGGCCCCATGGATCCTCATATGTGGTTGGATCCAGTCAATGCTGGGATTATGGGAAAGGCCATGGCCAGGGTACTTGGCAAGGTGGATCCGGCGAATGCGGGCAAATATTCGGAAAACGCCTCCCTTTTGTCGCAGCGTCTGGAGGAGATGGATCAACAACTGCGCCGGGAGTTGACCCCGGTACGGGATCGACACTATATTGTTTTTCATGATGCTTATCAGTATTTTGAGCGTCGTTATGGCTTGGGAAGTTCCGGGTCTGTCATGGTGAATCCCGACCTTCCACCGAGTGTGCGGCGTATCGAAGAGATTGGCAAACGGATTGTTGCCAGCAAAGCGGTCTGTCTGTTCACTGAACCGCAATTTTCAGCCCGTTTGGCCGAAACCGTGGCAGCCGGTCAAGGAATCCGCATTGGCGTATTGGATCCACTGGGAGCCGCGATGAGTGAAGGCCCAGATCTTTATTTTCAATTGCTGCGTGGCTTGTCAAAGGCCTTGGTGGCCTGTTTGCGCTCAGAGTGATGGTTGGTCAATTATTATTTTGAATCTCTTGCCAAGCTTTTGCGTTAAATTCCTTCTCAATCGCTTGAGAATCTGTCAATATGTAGGATTGACTCTTCTATTCGAGAAGAACTCTTATGTTGGCTCTCTTAGTCGTCAGGCATCCCTCGCATGAAACGCTTACTCACTGATGCAACTCCCAATCGTTTTGATTCGGCCCGGTTTGAGGAGCTTCCCGATTGTTCCTTGCCTGAGGCGGCCTGGATGGCTGGTGTGGCCGAGGAGGCCATGCGGCGTTATCTGGAAGAGGCCAATGCCGTTTTAGTGGATGGCAGTATCCCGATTACCAACTTGGTACGCGCACTCTTTACCCTGTTGGGACGAAAGGAGAACCAGTCCGCCATGTTGCGGATGCAGCTCTCCACAACCCTGGAGCGGGAACGCGAACTCTCGGAAACCTTGCGTGCTGGATTGTTGGGATCCGGTGTGCCGATGGCGCGTCCACCAGAAGCGCGTCCGCCAGAACCCCGTGTTGCGACTCCTGTGTCGCCTCCCGTGACGGCAAAAACGCCGCCACCCAGAAAGAAAAAAAAGAAATAACCGAAATACTTAAGGAACTATTATTGTGCTTGATCTTTTGCGTAACATCGCCATCATCGCCCACGTGGACCATGGCAAAACCACGTTGGTCGATAAATTGCTGCAACAATCCGGTACGCTCGCTCAGCGTGGGGATGTGCAGGAACGGGTGATGGACTCCAATGATTTGGAGAAGGAGCGGGGAATTACCATCCTGGCCAAAAATACCGCCATTCAGTGGCGGGAATATCGAATCAATATTGTCGATACGCCTGGACACGCCGATTTCGGCGGTGAGGTGGAACGGGTGCTTTCCATGGTGGATTCGGTGCTTCTGTTGGTGGATGCGGTTGATGGTCCCATGCCTCAGACCCGTTTTGTTACCCGAAAAGCTTTTGATATGGGGTTTAGACCTATTGTCGTTGTTAACAAGGTGGATCGCGATGGGGCGCGGCCTTTGTGGGTGTTGGATCAAACCTTTGAGCTGTTTGATCGCCTGGGAGCCACGGATGAACAACTGGATTTTCCAGTGGTTTATGCCTCTGCCTTGGAAGGATGGGCCTCTCGTCAACCCGATGTCAAAGGTCGGGATATGGAGGTTTTGTTTGAAACCATCGTGGATCAAACCCCACCTCCCAAAGTGGACCTAGAGGGTCCGTTTCGTATGCGGGTGTCGGCTCTGGATTACAACAACTATGTTGGCATCATCGGCATAGGCCGGGTCGAGCGGGGTACGGCTGTGGCCAACGGTCTGGTGACGGTGGTCTCTCCAGATGGCCGCAGGCGCAACTCGAAAATGATCAAGATTTTCAGCTTTCTTGGGCTGGAGCGCATTGAGGTGTTGTTTGCCCGTGCTGGCGAGATTATCGCTTTCACCGGTATTGAGGGGTTGGGGATTTCGGATACGCTTTGTCATATGGACCATGTGGAGGCATTGCCAGCCTTGGCAGTGGATCAACCAACGGTCAGCATGACTTTTCAGGTTAACGACTCTCCCATGGCAGGACTGGAGGGCAAATATGTCACCAGTCGGCAATTGCGAGAGCGATTGTTTAAAGAGTTGGAACACAACGTCGCCCTGCGGGTGGAAGAGACCGACAACAGTGACCGTTTTCGGGTCTCTGGACGGGGAGAGTTGCATCTTTCCATCTTGATTGAGAATATGCGTCGCGAGGGGTATGAGCTGGGCGTTTCGCGTCCTGAAGTAATCGTGCGTACCATCGATGGCGTAACCTTGGAGCCTTATGAGTTTTTGACCGTGGATGTGGAAGAGACCCATCAAGGGGCGGCAATGGAGGCTTTGGGTGCGCGGCGTGGCGACTTGAAGGATATGGTGCCGGATGGGAGAGGGCGTGTTCGTTTGGATTACATCATTCCAGCGCGTGGATTGATTGGTTTTCAGACTGAATTTCGTACCATGACCTCTGGAACCGGTCTTATCTCACGGATTTTTCATGAATATGGCCCTTTGACCAACGCCAGTCTTGGCGGACGTCGCAACGGGGTGTTGATTGCCATGGATGTGGGCAAGACCGTGGCTTTTGCCTTGTGGAATTTGCAGGAGCGGGGACGTTTGTTTGTTGGTCCAGGCGTGCCGGTCTATGAGGGGATGATTGTTGGCATCAATAGTCGCAATCAGGATCTTGTTGTCAACCCGATGAAGGGCAAGCAGTTGACCAATATTCGTGCTTCTGGTTCGGACGATGCGATTATGTTGACCCCGGCGTTGAACTACTCTTTGGAACAGTGTTTGGAGTTTATCAACGAGGACGAGTTGGTTGAGGTGACCCCCAAGAGTCTGCGCATGCGCAAGAAACAGCTCAAGGAACACGAACGGAAAAAAACCTCACGGGGCGGTGTCAGTGGGTAGGTACAGCCTAAGCACAGAGGATGATGGGATGATGACTGAGAAAGAATTGGCAAAAATTCGTCGCGCTGCCGACGGGGGCGATGCAAACGCCCAGAATCAACTGGCCACCTTGTATTTCAAGGGAGATGTCGGAATTGCCAAGGATGAGAAGGAGGCCTTGAAATGGTATCGTCTTGCGGCAGACCAAGGCAATGTTGTGGCCCAGCAGAGTCTTGGCATGATGTATTACCAAGGCAAAGGGGTGCCGAAGAATGGCCCTCAGGCAGTGAAGTGGTTTCGTATGGCCGCTGAGAAGGGATCCTCACATGCTCAATATAATTTGGGTGTCATTCATGATGTGGGTAAACTGGTGCCAGCGGATCCCAAGGAGTCATTGAAATGGTTCCGTTTGGCTGCAGAGCAGGGCAATGCCCATGCTCAGTCCCATTTGGGGATGATGTATCGCAAGGGTAAAGGTCTGCCCAAGGATGACCAGAAGGCATTGAAGTGGCTACGCTTGGCCGCTGAGCAGGGGTTGGCTCAGGCTCAGTTTAATCTGGGATTGATGTTTGAAGCGGGTGAGGGCGCGTCCAAAGACTCCAAATCGGCGGTGACATGGTTTCGGCAGGCGGCGGTACAAGGATTGGCTGTGGCCCAATATCATTTGGGTATGATGTACAGTGAGGGCAAAGGTGTGGAAAAGGATGACCGGGAAGCGGCCAAGTGGTGCCGTTTGGCCGCCGAACAGGGGAATGATGTGGCGCAGCAGACCTTGGGTTCTATGTTCGCTTTGGGCAAGGGGGTGCAACAGGATCATGTCCAGGCTTACATGTGGATGGAACTGGCCGCAGATCAAGGGAATGCCTTTGCTATTGAGCAACGTGGTTATCTTGCTGAGGGGATGAATCCAGTGCAGATTGCTCAAGCCCAATCCCAGGCGCGTCATTGGAAACCTATGGTGCGTTGAACACGCTGTATGTATCATCCGCTGATTCAAGATGGTCATTAAACAGGCTCTGAATTGTGGCGTTAATCTTGCTTACATGTCTCCTGCAAACCATTCCTATCACGCCATAACTGACGCCTTGTCAGGGAGGCTTTTGCCTGGAGGATGTCACAATGCCCGCTATTTCTCGTCAAGATTCCCAGTCAATTCGGTTGACGAATCATGGTATTCATGCCATGGCCATGCTTGAAGCCAATGAAGAGCGGATTAACGCCCTTCATCACACCCTCAAATTATTGGAACATGAGCGTCAAGAATTGTGCAGAAACCTGCATGGTTCGGAAACTCTTTCAGCCACAGAGATCAATTGGCTGTTTCGTCCAGCGGTTCCTTTGCTAGACACTTCGTGTCTCTCTTCTATGCGGCAGTAGAGCCCTTTTTCAATCCATTGAGGAGAGTGGGTCCGTGCAATATAAAAAAACGGGATTAACCCGTTTCTTGTTCCCCTCCCTTTTTTCTCAGATATTCTTGTATATCCTCATTATCAACCCGATCATAGATTTCCTCTACTGAAAGAGTTAATCCAATCGAAGTGAAACACACTTCATCTCCAAGAATATAGCGGTCTGAATTCCAATCATTGTCTTTTCTGAATACCTCAACAACTGCAATGTTTTGTTCAATCAAAACATACTCTTTGAGGGTTGGGATGTTGAGATATTCTCGTTTCTTTGTGATGGTGTCAATTCGCCTTGAGGAACCAGAAATAACCTCAACGACAATAACAGGACACTCCTTGTAAAGATTATTTTTTGAGGTTTCGTCACATACAACCATCATATCTGGATAACGAAAACTGGTTTTAGAGGTTCTAACTTTCATTTCAGCATTAAATGCTTTGCATTTTTTGCCTTTCAAAAAGTTACGGATTTCACTAAAAATATTACCAGATATTGTGGCATGATTGTCTGTTCCTCCTGTCATCGCATAAACATACCCATCAACATATTCATGCCTCACCTCACTCTCAAGTTCTCCTTGCAAGTAGTCTTCTTCGGTTATTGTGGTGTGAATCACTTGCAAAGCCATGGTTTCAATCCTTCTGCTTGAGTGGATAATGTATTTTTATTATACTCTTAATTCTTGCAGCCAAGAAACAGTATATAGACTCTATCTTACGTTTCAACTGTTAACGTGAGCTGAGGTGCAAATGATTTTCCACTGTCCACTTATAGCCCCCATAATGGAACCTTGCTGATTCGCCGCTTTGGTTCTAATATGCAAAAATATCTCTAAAGGATGGGCGTTATTCCGCAAACAGTGTTGTGAATGAATGTTTATTTTAATGCTACCCACTTTCTGGCGTGGTACTGTTATGAGAAATTTTTATTATTCTGGGTGTAGATGATGTTTTGGTTATCCTATCCGGGAGTGGTCAAGGCCGATTCGTCCCCTGCAATGGAAAAACGGGTGCGTCTTGCGGCGATGCAAGGGGGGTGGTATCCTGACAACCCCGAAAAACTGCGTGGCTATGTGGATCAACAACTCAAGGAAGCCAAACCTGTTCCGGCTACGGGTACGGTTCGCGCTTTGTTGGTTCCTCATGCGGGATATTCTTACAGTGGGCCAACAGCGGCTTTGGGTTTCAAACAGGTGCAGGGAAAGAGTTTTAAACGGGTGGTGGTGGTGGGGCCATCCCATCAGGGAGGATTCGCGGGTCTCGCTTTGCCAGATACCACCCATTTTGCTACCCCTTTGGGTGAGATTCCTTTGGATCTGGAGGCGATTGAGTCATTATCCGCTCAACAAGTGGCCAGAAGGATTCCTGGCGCAGACCGAAGAGAACATTCCATTGAGATGCAACTTCCCTGGTTGCAAGTGGCCTTAACCCCTGGTTGGCAATTGGTACCCATTCTGGTGGGCCGAATGGACGATGCGGGGTTTGCAAAGGGGGCTGCCGGGGTTCGTCCTTTGTTGACAGACGATACCTTGTTGGTTGTCTCTGGGGATTTTACCCATTACGGACCCAATTTTGGGTATCTTCCGTTTCCCCAGGATGAAAAAACGACAGAGCGCATCCAGCAGTTGGATAGGGGAGCGTGGGAACGGATTCAGGCAGGGGATGCTAAAGGGTTGTTGGCCTATAAGGAAAAAACGGGTATCACCGCCTGTGCTTTGGGTCCGGTGGAAATTTTGTTGCATCTTTTCACCCCGGAAACCATGGCTACTTTGTCAGGATCGGCTACCAGCGGTTTGGTGAGCAAACAGAATCCCAATTCTGTGAGTTATCTGGCAGCGGCCTTTACCGCGCCAGATCCTTTTGCTTATAAATTGACCTAAGAGGGGGTGTTGAATATGTGGAATAATTTGAGTCTGGGCAAGAAGATTCTAACAGGGATTGGTGTGGTGCTTCTGCTGTTGGTCGGGGTGGGCGGGTGGTCTTTGCATGGCATTACCAACATGGTGACCGATGGCCTGGAAGTGGTGGCTGGCAATCAATTGCGTGGCGAGTTGCTGCAACGCGAAGTGGATCATCTGAACTGGGCCAACAAGGTGAGTGCCTTCATCAACGACGAAAAAATCACCGAGATCGGGGTGCAGTTGGATCACACCCAGTGCGCGTTTGGTAAATGGTATTATGGCGATGGTCGGAAACAGGCCGAGACCTTGGTGCCAGATTTAAAGCCTTTGTTGGCCTCAGTAGAAGAGCCACACAAGAAATTACACGCGACGGCTAGTCAGATCAGCAAGGTGTTTCATCGGGCCGACCCTGGCCTTCCTGAATTTCTTACCCAGCGAGAAGTGGATCATTTGGTCTGGTCTGGCAAGGTGCAGGATGCCATTTTGCAGTCACAAAAGGACTTGACCGTGCAGCTCGACCCCACCAAATGCGGCCTGGGGAAATTCATGTATGGGGACGATGGCAAAAAGATGCGTGCGTCCGATGCGGAACTGGCCAGTTTGCTTGATCAGATCGAACCAGAACATCGATTACTGCATCAGGCCGGGGATGGGATCAAGGCGGCCCTCGTGGCTGGCAATCCGTCGTCTGCCGCCAAGCTGTATCAGGAACAGGTGGTGCCAGCCTTGGGGAAGGTGCGTGGGGGGTTGGCCAAAATGCAGGATCGGGCTAGAAAAAATTTGGCGGGTAAAGTTCAATCCGAGAAAATTTTTTCCGAAGAAACCCAACTCCATTTGGCGGACGTGAAAAAGCTGTTTCACGACATGAACGTCGTCACCAAGGAACACATCCTGTCGGAAGAGAAGATGGTGAGTCGGGCCCGTCAAGTGCGTGAGGTGGTGATTCTGATTTCGGTTATCGCCATTGTCTTGGGGTTATTGTTGGCGGCTTTTGTGACCCGTTCCATTACCAAACCGATTCTTACCAGTTTGGTTTATGCCGAGACAGTGGCCCGTGGGGATTTGAGTCAGGCTTGCGACTGTGATCCTGGCAGAAAGGATGAAGCGGGACGTTTGTCAATGGCACTCACCGATATGGTGTTGCGGTTGAAGGGGGTGGTGGAGGAGGTGACGATAGCGGCCAATAGCGTGGCCAATGGTAGCCAGGAGTTGTCTGAGAATGCACGCGCCCTTTCGGAGGGTGCGACCGAGCAGGCTGCCTCCATTGAGGAGACCTCTTCCGCCATGGAACAGATGGCGTCCAATATTCAACAAAACATGGAAAACGCCCAGACCACAGAGAAAATCGCCTCTCAGGCCGCTCGTGATGCCCAGGAAGGAGGGCAGTCGGTGCAAGAGGCTGTGGAAGCCATGAAGGAGATCGCTAAAAAGATTTCCATCATTGAAGAGATTGCGCGGCAGACCAATTTATTGGCCTTGAATGCCGCCATTGAGGCCGCGCGGGCTGGGGAGCATGGCAAAGGGTTTGCGGTTGTGGCCGCTGAGGTGCGCAAATTGGCGGAACGTAGCCAGAATGCGGCTGGTGAGATCAGTAGTCTTTCCGCCTCCAGCGTGGAGGTGGCAGAGAAGACTGGGCAGATCATGCAAAAATTGGTTCCAGACATTCAGCGAACCGCTGCATTGGTACAGGAGATCGCTTCTTCCAGTCTTGAGCAGAACCAAGGAGGTGGTCAGGTCAATTCAGCCATTCAACAACTGGATCAGGTCATTCAACGCAATGCCGGGGCCAGTGAGGAGATGTCCGCCACAGCGGATGAATTGCTCAATCATGCCACCCGTTTGCAAGAGAGCATGGCGTTTTTCAAAACAGGTGAACAACACGCCACAGGCCGACCGGTCGCTAGGTCTCATGCCGTGGTTGCCAGTAAGGGAAGTCAACCCAAGGCCTTGCCAGCTCCTGCCAATTCGGATGATGAGTTCGAGTCGTTCTGAGCGGAGTAATACGGGTAGGAGTGAATGAATCTATTTTTCTTTGTCTTGGTTGCCGTCGCCTTTGGGGTCACGGCGATTCGACAGCTTTTGTGGAGTTCTGGGGGGGACTCCCCCATGCAGGTGTTGACGAACGGCATGGTGGAGGCCGCCACCAATTCGGTCAACTTGGCCATTGGCATGGTGGGGGTGATGGCCCTGTTTTTGGGACTCATGAAGGTGGCGGAAGAGGGGGGATTGCTCACCATTCTGGCCCGTTTGATTCGTCCGCTCATGGTGCGATTGTTCCCCGATGTCCCGGCGGATCATCCGGCCATGGGGGCGATGATCTTAAATCTTTCTGCCAATGCCTTGGGGTTGGGTAATGCCGCCACCCCATTTGGCATTCGCGCCATGAAGGAGTTGGACCGCCTCAACCCAGAACCGGGAACGGCGACCAATGCCATGGCCTTGTTTTTGGCCATCAACACCTCTAGCGTGACCTTGGTGCCCACCAGCGTCATTGCTTTACGGGCCTCGGTAGGTTCGGCGGATCCAGCCGCCATTTTATCCACCACGTTGTTTGCCACCTTTTTTTCCACCTTGGTGGCCATACTGGCTGCCAAGTCTTTGCAGAGACTCTTTCCTGTGACAACATCCTCGGTCGCGTTCTCTTCGGCCTCAGATTCGGACTCTCTCCCTCCGATCATGATGGAAGGGGTAGGTTATCCGTCATGGGTATCTGTGACGGCTTTGGTGGTTTTGATTGGGCTGATTCCCGTGACGATTGTTTATGGTCGCGCCATCTCTCCTTGGGTCTTGCCGGTCATCATGACAGGCATGCTGGCGTTTGGATATTTTCGCGGGGTACGGGTTTACGAGGTGTTTGTTGAAGGTGCGCGGGAGGGGTTTGAGGTGGCTGTGCGGATTATTCCCTATCTGGTGGCGATTTTGGTCGCAGTTGGGATGTTTCGTGCGAGTGGTGCCTTAGGCTATTTTACCGATTTTGTTGGACCTTTGACCGCCAAGATCGGTTTGCCTGCGGATGCCTTGACCATGGCGATATTGCGGCCCTTGTCGGGTTCTGGTGCGCAGGGTTATCTGGCCTCGTTGCTGCAAAATCCTGCCATTGGCCCGGATGGTTATGTGGGGATGCTGACCAGCACCTTGCAAGGCTCTTCAGAGACCACGTTTTATATCTTAGCGGTCTATTATGGGGCAATACGGATCCGTCGGGTTCGTCACACCTTGGCTGCAGCCTTGCTTGGGGATTTGGTCGGGGTGGCGGCAGCGGTCTTTATTTGTTCCTGGTTATTCTCCTCATGACCACTCCAGCCATGCTGGAGGCGGAATGGATGGAAAACCTGCAACGCCACCGGCGGCAGACGATCCAGGGGTTGACCGACTGGCTGATGGAGGAGATAAACGTTGGACCGGATGAAACGTTTTTTGCCACGTTGTCATTGGCTGGCTATCAGATCTTAAAAAGAAGAATTTTTGCCCGTTATTTTTCCCCTCTTCTGGCTTTTGCTTGGAAACAAGCGGTTTTGGTCACCCATCCTGCCAAAACTATGGACTTTCTGGGTGCGCTTGAACGGGGGATTGATCCCCATTTGACGAGGAGTGTTCAAAATGATTTAATGTTGTTTCAGATCATTACGGATAATTTTGAAGAGGATGGCTTTGTCAGTGTGGCCTTGCATGTGGTACAAAGGGTTCATGGCGATATTGAAAAAAAACCGGATAATTTGGATTTGGCAGTTGGCTTGAGTTTGTGGATGGACGAACGGTATCAACACTATCGTGAGGCGTTGGATCAGGCTAAAATTATGATTTAGAAAGATTTTTGAGTGATTATTTTCTTTCCAACCAACCAGTATAAGGGGAATTGTTCATGGAAGTTAAAGAGATGTATTGTGACACGTTTGGCAACATTGCTGTGACGGGTAATATCGTTCGTATTGAACTGTCTAGCCTTGATCCCACCAGCCCTGATCCAAAAAATCCGAAACTGGATACCAAGCTCCGTTTGATCATGCCATTGGATGGTTTTGTTCGGGCTTTTGGTATGTCGCAACAGGTGATCGGTAAACTCACCGAAGCGGGCGTTTTGCGGCAGAATCCACCGGCTGTTGAGTCAGGATCCATCAAAACTGGCACGGTTGCTGGAAAAAATTGAGGTTTTGAGAGGGAAGAGGCCGCAGCACGGAATCGGTTGTCGTTGCTGCGGCCTTTTTTTATTTATTGACGAATGCCTTCGATATAGAGCCCTAAATCCATCTCTTCGGCGGCAGGCCCAAGATTATAGCTGATCTTGTAATCCGAACGTTTGATGCGCAGGCTTCCGGCATAACCCCGGCGGAATCCGCCCCAGGGATCAGGACCGGTCCCAATCAATTTGGCCTCAAAGGTGATCGGTTTGGTCACGCCGTGTAGGGTAAAATCTCCTTCCACTTGGGCCTTGCCCTCTTTCTCCACAATGCGTTTGCTTTTGAATTCGGCCTTTGGAAATTGCTCCACATCCAGAAAATCTTTGCCTTTTAAATGTTTGTCCCGTTCGGCGTGATTGCTGTCAATGGAAGCCGTCTCCACAGTGACCTGAATGGTTCCTTGGTTGGCATCCACGGAGAAGGCCCCATCGATTTTGTTGAAGCGTCCTTGCAACAGGCTATAGCCCAAATGGGGAATGGTAAAGGTGACAAAGGAGTGGGTGGGGTCGATTTTATATTTTTCCTCCGCAGCCCATACGGTGGAGAGACCCATCCAAAGAGAGCAAACGAGAGCGGTCCCTTGAATAAAACGTTTTTGATTCATGATATTATTTTCTCCTGTTGGTGTTGAAAATGTTGTTATTACCACATGCGACGGAGAATTCCGTCGCGATTGATGAAATGGTGCTTGAGCGCGGCCAGGACGTGCAGCAAGACCAGGGAACAAAAGAGAACCGCCAATACCAAATGGATCATTCCCGCCCAGGTTTCCCGTCCTTTTGCCACAGGCAGCAGGGCCGGGAGTTCAAACCAGCCAAAAACGTTGACCCCGTGACCATCAGCCGTGGACATCAAATAGCCGGAAATGGGAAGAAAGCCCATCATTACGTAGAGTCCCAAATGGGTCAGTGTGGCGGCAAGCCGTTCCCATTTTGGAAAGGTTTCGGGCAGAGGTGGCGGAGCGTGCTTTAAACGCCAGGAAATGCGCAATAACAACAGCATAAATGCCAAAATGCCCAAAGAACGGTGCCAAAAAACCGAACGGTGATAATAGGGATCATAATAGGTCAGGCTTATGGCATAGAATCCCAATCCGACCAGAAGTATCAACAACAGGGCCATTCCCCAATGGATCCAACGGGCCATGGGGGTGAATCGCAGGAGATTATCTGTATTCACTTGGCGTTCCTGGGTTGCAAGATGTTGAATAGTGCCAAGGGATTTGGGGAGCGTGTGCCCTCAAAATGAGTCTCATGGCTTGTCAACAGTTCAAAATGGCTTGAAAAGGTGGAACGGATCAATTCTGTCGAAAAACGGTGTGGCCCTCCTTGCATCCCGGTCTCCTTGACGTGGAAACACTTCAGAAGCAGTCGTCCTTGCGGGTTTAACAGGCGAAAGGCCGTCTGTACATAAACCGCCCGGGCCTCTGGTGGCAGGACATGAAAACAACCCCGGTCAAAGATGTAATCAAACGGACCCTCTAAAGAAGATGCAAGGATGTCGTCTTCGACTAAGGCGACGCATACCCCCTGTGAACGGGCATAGTGTTCGGCTGCGGCAATGGCTGAGAGGGATAAATCGCTGCCGGTGACCTGAAATCCCTGCTTTGCCAGCCATACGGCTTGGGTTCCTGGACCAGTTCCCAGATCAAGAAAGGTGCCGCTGGAGATGTGATGCTCTTTCAAGGTACAAACCAAGTCGAGGTCCGGTTCCAGGGTGAACCAGGGGAGGGTCTGGACGGGTTCAGTATTGTAGAGCGTCTCCCAATCTGGAAATTCGCCTTCTTTGCGGAACAAAGCATCCATATCAAGTTCACCTTTTTGGTTTTTGGTAGATGGCTCGTTAATGAGGTCAAAGCCTATACCAGAATGATGCACTTGACAATCCGTGATTCTGTAGAAATATTGTTTACAAATTGTAACCAATGTACGGAATAATCGTCGCTTTATGAAAGTACCAGACGATAGCCCACGCCGGATTCTGTTAGGATATGTTTGGGTACATTTGGATCTTCTTCGAGCTTGCGACGCAAATTGGACATGTAGACACGTAAATAATGGGTGTTTTCTGAATGATTCGGTCCCCACACATCCCGCAGTAAAACGCGGTGAGTCATAACACGTCCAGAGTTGGTTATCAATTGTGTTAGCAAGCGGTATTCGATTGTGGTTAGATGAATGGGAATTTCATTCTTGGTGACGATGCGTTGCGCGAGATTAATTTTGACGTTGCCAAAGGAAACGAGTGATGAACCGTCCTCAGGATTGGAATGACGCGCCAAACGGCGCAATAAGGCCCTCACACGGGCCAATAGTTCTGGTAATCCGAAAGGTTTTGTCAAGTAGTCGTCTGCGCCGACATCTAGGGCGTTGACCTTGGCGATTTCATTATCCCTTGCTGAAAGAATCAGGATAGGGAGGTTGGACCACGAACGGATATCACGGATGACCTCTATGCCGTCCATATCCGGTAGCCCTAGGTCTATAATAACCAAGTCAGGGCGGCGGGTGGCGATTTCTATCAGTCCACGTTTTCCAGTCTCTGCTCCGATGACTTGGTATTGATCGGCTTCCAAGGCCGCACGGACAAAACGAAGAATTTGAGCTTCGTCTTCTATAAGTACAATTGATATTACTTGATGTTTTCCGTCAGTCATGAATATTTCTCCAAATGGGAATATTTAAATTAGGCTTCTTCCGGGATAGAGGGGGGATCGTTCACAGGTAGAAGCAGGTTAAAACGCGCCCCCCTTTCCGGCAGGTTTTCTGCCCACACCGAACCACCGTGTGCCTCGATAATGGCACGTACAATGGCCAATCCCAATCCAAATCCTGCAACGGCTGACTCGATTTTTCCTCTGGTGAACTTTTCAAATAATTGATTTTCTATGCCCGGTGGCAAGCCAAGCCCATTGTCACTGACCGAAATTTTGACAAATGCCCCATCCAGATAAGCCGATATGGTGATGAGGGTGCCGTGTGGGGTGTATTTGATCGCATTTTCCAGTAAGTTGTTGAAAACCCTCTCCATCAGTATCGTGTCCATCTCCAGTAAGGGCAGATCCGGGGGCAGGTCAATGCGTACCAGATGATGAGTCAGCAGGGCCGCGCAATGGTTCATTGACAATCCTACCACCTCTTCCAGAGTCTGCCACCCACGCTTTAACACAACACTGCCCATCTGCATACGGGCCATATCCAGCAGATTGTTGATCATGGTCACCGTTCGTGTCACTTCGTCGCGAATCGTATTGACTAGGCCAATGTGGGGTTCGGATAAAGAGGGGTTGGCCAGACGCATGGCATCCACAAGCCCGGTGATCACGGTCAATGGGGTGCGTAGATCATGGGAGATGGCTGACAGCAATGAGTTGCGCAATCGTTCGGACTCCATGCTCACCTGGGCATCTCTGGCTAGGATTACGTAATAAACCCGTTCCAATGCAATGGCGATTAATGTGGCACTTGTATTCAATAATAACTGTTGTCCTGGAGGGAGTTCCCAGTGAGGTTCATCGGGTACCAATGCCAGCACCCCGCACAGACGAGTGGGAGCCTTGAGAGGGACAAAAAGGGCGTGGGCCGAGGGCAGGGTGTCGGTCCCTAATCCAGCATTTTGTCCGTGATCAAAAGACCATTGGGCAATGCCGCTATCGACCGCATCGAGTGTTGGGGCTCCTTCGGCCAACCATAGGTGTTCTCCTTGACCAGGAACGAACAGAGTCATGGATGCGTTGAATCCCCGTTTGATGAATCTCTGACAAATTTCGACAATTTGTTCCACACTTAAGGCACTGGAGAGATCCCTGGACATTTCATACAGTGCTTGCATGCGCTGTTCCCGTTTGCAAGCCGCTGAAGCCTGAAAACGCAGTCCAGCGGTGAGTTGTCCCACCACCAAAGCCACGATCAGCATCACAGCGAAGGTGACCAGATATTGAGCGTCGTGAACAGCGAAATTGAAGCGTGGAGGCACAAAAAAGAAATCGAAAGCCGCCACTGCCAGAAAAGCCGCCAGAATAGCGGCACCCCGTCCAAACTGTATGGCCGTAAAGACCACGGCCAGCAGAAAAATCATGACGATGTTGGCTTTATCAAGCAAGGCA
Organism: Magnetococcales bacterium; assembly: GCA_015232825.1. Classification (GTDB taxonomy): domain Bacteria; phylum Pseudomonadota; class Magnetococcia; order Magnetococcales; family Magnetaquicoccaceae; genus Magnetaquiglobus. The sequence continues at coordinate 10,881 of JADFYY010000009.1, read as the reverse complement.
TGCAAAGGGGAGGTGCCCACAGTCACCAAAGCCACAGTAAGAAAGGACCACATATAAGAGTGCCATCCTCTCTTTTCGTTTGGTTTGGCGGAAACAGGCACCATGGCCGTTTTTTGATCAAGATCCGCTCTGGCGACCTGCAGTAGCTCCAGATCTGGGGCCATTCTGGCCAGTTTTTCAGCAAAACCGTGCTGCCATGGCAGTCGGTGATAGCGGTCTCGTCCCACCAGCAGAGTTCCTAGATTGTATTCGCGGGCATAGGCAATGGCGACCTCCACGGCGTCTTGACCTGAAAGATTCGCCGTTTGTCCTCCCATCTCCTGAGCCAGTTTCAGAATGCCGAAAATACGAGATCGTGCGGTGTCTGGCAGATTTTGCATGGACGGCGTTTCAATGGCAATGGCATGCCATGGGGCACCGGTCTGATTGGCTCGACGGGCCGCACGACGTACCAATCGTTCGCTATCCGGTCCTGGTCCCACGCACACCAGGACCGATTCTCTGGTCTGCCAGACGGTTGTGACCGACTTTTCTCGACGCCAAGCGCGCACATCGCCATCCACTCGGTCTGCGGTTCGACGTAAGGCTAATTCCCGCAAGGCCAACAGGTTGCCCTTGCGGAAGAAATGTTCCATGGCCCGTTCCGCCTGCTGGGGAATATACACCTTGCCTTCCCGAAGACGTTGTAACAACTCTTCAGGGGGCAGGTCCACCAGTACCATCTCATTCGCCTGATCAATGACATGATCGGGCACCCGTTCCAAGATGCGAATACCGGTAATTTTGCTGATGACATCGTTAAGACTTTCCACATGCTGCACGTTGACCGATGTCAGGACATCGATGCCACACGCTAATAGTTCATTGATGTCCTGCCACCGCTTGGGATGGCGTGAACCTGGAGTATTGGAATGGGCCAATTCGTCTACCAGAATCAACTGTGGATTGCGTTGCAGGGCAGCATCTAGATCAAACTCTTCAAATATATGCCCTTTATAATCGATCCGTCGGCGTGGTAAAATTTCCAATTGTTGCAGCAGATCGGCGGTTTCCGCACGACCGTGCGTTTCCACAATGCCTGCCACTACGTCAACGCCCTGGCCACGCAAGAGTCGTGCGGCGTTTAGCATGGCGTAAGTTTTGCCCACTCCTGGACAGGCACCGAAAAAAATTTTCAGTTTTCCTCTTTGGCCTTGCGTCTCATCGGCAACGAGTTGCGCGAGGAGAGTATCGGGATCTGGGCGGTTGGAGAGTGGATCAGTCACCATTGGAGTGGGCCTTAAAAATCTGTCGATCCATGGCCAGATTCAAAGTTAGGACGTTCACTCTGGGTTCCCCCAGAATTCCAAACGTGCGGCCTTCGGTATGCTTTTGCACCAGTTGCAAGACCTCTTGTACCGAGAGATTTCTGGCGCGCGCTACGCGGGGAGTTTGCCAAAGTGCGGCATCTGGCGAAATGTGTGGATCGAGTCCACTGGCTGAACTGGTCACGAGGTCTACGGGGATCGGTTGCATTTGGGAGGGGTCGCTTTCCTTGAGCGCGGCGATGCGGGTCTGTACAGCCTCCGCCAAGGCTGGATTGAGTGGACCAAGATTGGATGCGCCAGATGAAGCGGCATTGTAAGGCATGGGGGTTGTCGCGGATGGTCGTCCCCAGAAGTATTGCTGGTCTGAAAAGGGCTGACCAATCAGACTGGAGCCAACGATTTGCTCTCCAGAACGTAGTAGACTCCCTGAGGCTTCGTGGGGAAAAAATAGCTGTGCCAATCCCGTGACCAGGGCCGGATAAAATACGCCTGTCAATAGAGTCATCCAAACAACCATCCACAAGGCTGGTTTCAATTCTTTGAGCATGATATCACCTCACACGAGATGGAGGGTAACGAGGAGCAGATCAATGGCCTTGATGCCTACAAATGGCACCAGCAGACCTCCCACTCCATAGATCAACAGATTGCGTCGTAACAAGACCGCCGCACCAACGGGTCGATACGCCACCCCTTTCAATGCCAAAGGAATCAGGGCGATGATGATCAGGGCGTTAAAAATGACTGCCGACAAGATGGCCGATGCCGGGGTGGCTAGTCCCATGATATTGAAGACATTCAACGCCGGGTAAGTGGTGGCGAAAGCCGCAGGGATGATGGCAAAATATTTGGCTACGTCGTTGGCAATAGAAAAAGTGGTCAAGGCCCCACGGGTCATCAACATTTGTTTGCCAGTCTCCACGACTTCAATTAACTTGGTGGGGTTGGAATCCAGGTCCACCATGTTGCCAGCCTCCTTGGCGGCCTGGGTGCCACTGTTCATGGCTACGGCGACATCGGCTTGAGCCAGGGCAGGGGCATCGTTGGTGCCGTCCCCTGTCATCGCTACCAAGCGTCCTTCCTGTTGATATTGACGAATCAAGGCCAGTTTAGCCTCTGGAGTGGCTTCCGCAAGAAAGTCATCCACTCCAGCTTCGGCTGCAATAGCTGCAGCGGTCAAGCGGTTATCGCCGGTGATCATGACCGTTTTGATCCCCATGCGCCGCAATTCGGAGAACCGTTCTTTGATTCCACCTTTGACAATATCCTTCAACTCGACGACACCGAGCGCGCGATTGCCTTCGGCTACTACCAGGGGTGTTGAGCCGCGACGGGCGATGTCATCCACCGCCGTCTGCATGACTGTTGGCCAGATACCTCCACAGGTTTCTATATGACGATGTACACTTTCTGCCGCCCCTTTGCGGATAGATCGGCCATTCCAGTCCAGACCGCTCATACGGGTTTGGGCGGTGAAGTGAATAAAAGTCGCTCCCTCGGCATGGATATCGCGTCCTCTTTGTTGCAATAAATCCTTGGCAAGCACGACGATGGAACGTCCTTCTGGGGTTTCATCAGCCAGAGACGCCAGCAATGCCGCTTCTGCCAACTCTTTTTCACTTACCCCTAAGGAAGGAACAAACGTAGCGGCTTGACGGTTGCCCAAGGTGATGGTTCCGGTTTTGTCCAACAGCAGAACGTCCACATCGCCAGCAGCTTCCACGGCCTTGCCAGAGGTTGCCAGAACATTTTTTTCCATCATGCGGCTCATACCCGCCACGCCGATGGCGGAAAGCAATCCACCGATAGTGGTGGGGATCAGACAGACCAATAGTGCCACCAGTACTGTAACCGTGACCGGCGAACCTGATTTGGCCGTCTCCACGCCATAGATGGAAAATGGTAGCAATGTCACGGTCGCCATCAAAAAAATTAAGGTGAGCATCACCAAAAGAATGGTCAAAGCAATTTCATTTGGGGTTTTTTGCCGTTTGGCCCCTTCCACCATGCCGATCATGCGATCTAGAAAGGTCTCGCCAGGATTGACGGTTATCCGTATCACCAGCCAATCGGAAAGGACGCGGGTTCCGCCGGTCACAGCGGAAAAATCGCCTCCCGATTCTCGGATCACCGGAGCCGATTCTCCAGTGATGGCCGACTCATCCACCGAGGCAACCCCCTCGATCACCTCACCATCACCCGGTATGATCTCTCCAGTCGTTACCAGGACCACATCCTCTTTGCGCAGGCTTTCGGATGGGATGTTTTCCCACACACCATCCGGTCGGGGATCTTTGAGTTTTTTGGCCATCACGGTCTTGCGCAGTCCCTTCAGGGCGGCGGCTTGGGCCTTACCACGCCCTTCTGCCATGGCTTCGGCGAAGTTGGCGAACAATAGAGTGAACCACAGCCATAAGGTAATGGCCAGGATGAACCAAACTGGTGCTTCGCCTTGAGCAAAAATGGCTTGGAAACAGAGTCCAGTTGTTAACAAACTGCTCAGCCAGACCACGAACATTACCGGATTGCGGATTTGATACTGAAACGATAGTCGTTTGAAAGAATCGAGTACGGCCTCCTTGAGAAGTGCCGGGTCGAGTAATGAAAGTTGTGCATGCATTTCTATGGCTCCTTTAGCGTCCATGGATCATTTGTACATGTTCCACAATTGGACCCAAGGCAAGCGCGGGCAGAAACGTCAACGCGCCGACCACAATCACGGTTCCGATCAGTAGAATCACGAACAATGGAGTATGAGTTGGCAAGGTTCCGGCAGTGGGAGGAATGCTTTTTTTGGCAGCCAACGAACCAGCTATGGCCAATACTGGTACAATCACCCAGTAGCGAGCCAACAGCATGGCAATACCCAACAGGGTGTTGTAGAAGGGAGTGTTTGCCGACAAACCGCCAAACGCGCTGCCATTATTGTTTCCTGCCGACGAAAAGGCATAAAGGATTTCCGAAAAGCCGTGAATACCAGGATTGGCGATACCAGCCAATCCGACTTCACTCACCACGGCTATCGCTGTACCCAGCAATACCGTCAGACACGGGGTGAGTATGGCGACTGCAGCCATTTTCATCTCAAAGGCCTCGATTTTTTTTCCCAGGTATTCTGGGGTGCGACCAATCATCAGTCCAGCAACGAAAACGCCTACGATGGCAAAAACGATCATGCCATACAAACCTGACCCGACGCCACCAAAGATCACCTCTCCCAACTGCATCATCCATATGGGTACCAAACCGCCCAATGGGGTGAACGAGTCGTGCATGGCGTTGACCGAACCATTGGACGCAGCCGTTGTGGCCGTGGCCCAAAGTGTCGAATTGACAATGCCGAAACGGCTCTCTTTGCCCTCCATATTTCCGCCAGGGGATTGATCTGAGGCCTGTGTTGCCAAACCTAAGCGGTCAAACAACGGATTTCCGGCTTGTTCAGACCAGACACATACCGATAGTAGCCCAATAAAGACGATCAGCATGGCCGCTAGAATCGCACCACCTTGTCTGATATCCCCAACGAATTTTCCAAAGGTGATGCAGAGGGCCGCTGGAATCAGTAGAATGGCCAACAGTTCCATAAAATTGGACAGAGGCGTGGGATTTTCCAGGGGGTGGGCAGAGTTGATATTGAAGAATCCGCCGCCGTTTGTCCCCAGTTGTTTGATGGCTACCTGGGAAGCCGCAGGCCCCATGGCAATGACCTGCTCGGTGGCGGTTTTCTTTTCGGCGGAACTGTCGTAATCGACAGGCTGGATTAAATGAATGCTCTGGGAGGGAGAAAAGGTCTGTACCACGCCTTGACTGGCAAGCATCAATGCCAGCACGAGACTCAATGGCATCAGTACATAAAGGGTTGAACGTACCATATCCACCCAGAAATTGCCGATGCCACTCGCCTCCCGGCTGGTAAAGCCTCGCATTAAAGCGGCCAGTACGGCCATTCCAGTCGCAGCCGAGACAAAATTCTGCACTGTCAATCCGATCATTTGGGTCAGATAGGAAAGGGTTGTCTCGCCCCCATAGGCCTGCCAGTTGGTGTTGCTGGCAAAACTGACAGCGGTATTGAACGATAGATCTGGAGGCACTCCGATCATTTCTTGGGGATTGATCGGCAGCCAAGCCTGTAACCTTTGCAGGGCGTATACCGCCAATAGTCCGAGTAGGTTGAATATCAGTACCGTATGGGCATAACGGGTCCAGGACATCTCTTCTTGCGGGCGTATGCCGCACAGACGATAGATTCCACGTTCCAAGTGAACCAGCCAACGAAACGATTGGGGCAGTTGTGGGGCATAAATCTTGGCTATGAATCCTCCAAGAGGCCATGCCAACAGAAGCAGAACGACAAAATAGCACAAAAGTTGAAGGATGCCATTGGTAGTCATGGGACGATTTTCCGAGAAAATGGTGGATAATCTGGGTCGATACCGAGGCGAAATGGTTTGCTTCGCTGGTCTTTCAAAACAAATATTTTGGTATTTGTGACGAAGTAAGCGGTTGGCCATGACAGAAACGTAATGGCTAACAAAACAATGCAGCATGTTTTGTGCTTGTCAGGATTCATGAGAATTTCTCCGGTAAAAACAGGACGATAATCAGGTAGATAAACAGAGCAAATGTCACAATTAGACCGATTATATAGAGTGGGTTCATTCATCGTCTCCTGAGTTTATCGAATCGTTTAACCATGGCGGCGGTGACAGCGAAAAATCCGATAGCCAGGGAAAGATAGAAAATGTCCATGATCGCTCCTTTAAGGATGGAATTGATTTATGGACAGTAAGTGTAGATAAACAGTTATCAAAATAGGGAAAATAGAGGGATCGCAGAGATAAAAATTGTATAAAAAAAGGGGGGTGACGGAATCATGCATCATTGGGATGCAGATGCCGTCAGTAGTGGATGTTTTATCAGTGTCTCGATGGATTTTTGTTATCCGAACGTCCGTTGTTCAATCCTTTTACTTTGGTAAGCTGTTCCAGTGTTCCCAACAGGATTAGACTGTCCTCTCCGCGAAGTTGGGTGTCTGGAGCTGGATTGATGCTTAGATTATCCTTTGTGTGTCTGCTCTGCGTCTCATGGCGAATGCCGATTAGATTGACGCCATAGATTGTCCGCAATTCCAGATTGCTGATGGACCGCCCGATAAAGCTGGTTGGGCAGGGGATGTCGATGATGGCTACGTTGTGTCCGAGTGGAACGCTCTCAGCTAAGTCGGGATGAATCAATCGTTTGGCAATACGCAGTGCCATGTCACGAGGTGGAAATATGACTTCAATGGCCCCAAAGGTTTGGATTGCCTCGGCCTCATGTTCGTTGTCTACTTGGACCAAAAGATGCTTGATGCCATGTTTGCGTAAGGCATGTGTGACCAGTACCGTGGCATCAAAATGATTGCGTAAGGCCACTATGGCAGTGTCCACCTCAAAAGCCCCTACCGCTCGCATGGCTTCAGCATTGACAGCATCACAACAGACTGCTTTCGAAGCATTGTCTCGGATCAGATTGACCCGCTCTTCATCCCGGTCAACAGCCAATACATACGCGCCCTCTTCGATCAATGCCTTGGCCACCCGACTGCCAAAAGTTCCCAGACCGACAACAAGAAAAGAGTGTGACATGATTTTTCTCCCTAGCCAATATTGACGTTCTCTTCTGTAAATGTATAGTTTATTTTGGATGTTTTGCCGATTACCGCACTAGCCGCCAACAAAGGGCCGATGCGACCTATGAACATGAGCAGGCTGATAACAACCTTTCCGCTGGTGGAAAGGGTAGTCGTTACGCCGGTTGATAAGCCTACGGTCCCTAATGCGGAAACCACTTCAAAGAGCTGGCCTAGAAAAAGATTGCTTTCGGTTTTACCGAAGGGCAGTTTGCCAGCCTCGGTCACTTGCAGCAGAAAGACGCCAATAACGATTGACAGAACATATCCGGTGACCACGAGCATGGCTTTATTGACCGTTTCTTCTGGGACGGTGCGTTCAAGACATTCTACCCGTGGCCGGTTGCGGGCCTTGGAATGCAACAAGGCATAACAAACGGCAGCGGTCGTTGTTTTCATGCCCCCTGCCGTGGAACCGGGAGAACCGCCGATTGCCATCAACAGGATGACCAGAAACAGGGTTGGACCAGTCAGCAGAGCGGTGTCTACCGTATTGAAACCGGCGGTTCGACTGGTGACCGAAAGAAAGAGGCTTTCAAGCAACACAGCTCCTGATTTTTCACCCATTGCTGAGCCGTTCCATTCCAGCAGAATGAAAGGCAACATGCCAACAAGAATTAAAAAAAGTGTCGTGCGCAGTACCAGTCTGGAATGGAGAGAAAGCACGCCTCTTTGACGACGGGCCGTAGCGCGTAGACGTTTCCAAACATCTGCCACAACCAGAAACCCCAATCCTCCTAGAATGATTAATCCCATAACGGTGCCATTGACCAATAGGTCGCCACGAAACGTCATGAGACTGTCGGCGTAAAGACCAAACCCGGCGTTGCAAAATGCGGAGATGGCATGAAACAATGCAAACCATATCGCTTCTGGAACCGGCATGATTTCGGAAAAACGTAAGAAAAGCAGTCCAATACCGAGAAGTTCCACCAGGAAGGTGAACAGAAGAATGGCTTTCAACAGTTGTCTGGGATGAATGGCATCCACTGAGCCATGAGATATCTCTAAAAGTTGTCGGTGCTGCAGACTTATCCCATTTTTTCGCAACTGAAAATGGGTGATGAAGAAGGTGGATAAAGTAAGAAATCCCAACCCACCCACTTGAATCAATCCCAGGATCACACCCTGACCAAAAAGAGAAAAGGTGGTGCCTGTATCCCGTACCGTCAAGCCAGTCACACATACCGCCGAGGCCGAGGTAAAAAGGGCGTCAATCCATGAAACGGGTTCCTGACCTGAAACGAGACTGATGGGCAACATCAACAGCAGTGTTCCAGTCAGAATGGTAAAAATGAAGGAGAGTACCACAATGCGACCAAGAGAGAGTTCATTGATTGCTGATGCCATGTTTTGTTCGCTTTTTTAAAATAAAGTGTATAGAGGTGGTTGAGCTTTTTTTTACATTCAACCGGTTTTTCTTGATAACAGCATAGCGATGCTTTCATTAAAACGGTGATAATTTTGGATAACGGGGAGTAAAAATTTTATCAAAATTCGTAACCAATCGAGATCTTCCCATTTGGGAAGGGCTTTTTCAAAACGATCAATGACTTTCAGAGGAGGCGATGAGTCGCCCCCTCTGAAGTCTAGCATTCCATTTTTTATGATTTTTTTGAAGTGGAGAAGGTGCTTGATTGACTAGAAGGGGTTACAAATGATTGACAATCCAGGGTGTCACTTTTTTCCAAGGTAACGGGCTTTCAGGTTGTAGCCAATCATCCATTCCGCAAGGGTGCGTTTGGGCAGACGTTTGACCAGTTCGGCTGTCATGGCCTCCGCATCCATGTTTTGAGCAACCAGTTCTCGTGCTGTGGTATCGAATAGGGTCAGATAGGCTTGCATTTCTTGTAAATCTTTTTTCGATGAAAGGGGGCCGTGACCAGGGATGATCCGTTCCACATCCATGGCAAGCAAACTGTCAATGGTTTTGGACCAACCGTTAAAGTCGCCGTCCGCGAGGAATGGGTGAAAATCGGTGAAGAGGATATCACCAGCAAAGAGCAGTTTATGTTTTGGCAAGTAGACCACCACGCTGCCTGCGGTATGGGATGGCGCAAAGCGAATGAGTTGAATCTCTACATCTCCTAGGTCAATCAACAGCTTTTCGCTGAAAGCCATGGTTGGCACCACAATTTTTGTCCCGGCCATATCTTCTGGCTTGAGACCATAATTGCCAACACTGTTAAGAATTTCGACTCCCTTGGTCGCTAGTGTGGTCCGCTCGGTTTCATGAGAGATCACTGTGGCCCCTTGTTTGGCAAAAACACTGTTGCCAAAGGCGTGATCGAGGTGAGCGTGGGTGTTGATGACATATTTGATTGGTTTTTTGGTTATTTTGCGGATGTCAGACAGAAAACGTTTTCCCTCCTTGGCGGAAATCAATGTGTCAACCACCATAACCCCATCTCGTCCGATAATAATGCCAGCGTTGGCTGCAAAACTGTGAGCGGGTGAGGCATCCTTGACATCGACGTAGGTGTAGACATTATCCGCCAGCTTAGACAGTTCGGCGAAAGCAGTCTGAACAAAAAATAAAGTGACCAATAGTGTGAATACCTCGATTTTTATTTTCATTTTACTCTCCTTTTGTTTTTCAACAGTTAATAAATGAAACGATACTATCGCATTTCTTATAGTCAAACTCAATCAGGAAAAATCATTTATATGCTTGCATTGATGTGAATGATTTGATAATCATTTTGTTAGTGTGGAGCGTATAAACACATTAAAATATTGTATAATGCAGGTTCAAGGAAACACGATGCAAAAAAGAGTGTTGATTCTGTTTGTGGTCTTCTTGTTTGGCCTGTCCGGTTCCCTATTTTTTGCCTGGAGCATGCAGCAGATAGGCATTATTTCATCCCAAAAGCAATTTATTAAGGACGCATCCAGTTATGCTCACGCCATTGAAATGGGCCTTCAATTTAAATTTAATGAGTTGAAAGCTGTCAAAGGTCTTTTTGATGCCTCTGAAAGAGTAGATAAAGATGAATTTGATCGTTTTGTCGGTGAGATTGTTGGCGATAAAAACAATGTTGTTGCGATTCAATGGTTACCCCGTCAAGTGGGGATGGAACCCAGTGAAGCGAGTCAGGAGGATCAACCCACTTTTGCTTTTATAGTCCCGGCTGGCTCTTTGGAAGAAAAGGTCGTGGAGCGATATCCCGTTAAATACTCTTTCCCGTCTGTGGAGATGGTTTATGCCATGGCCCCAGATGAATTGATCTCGGAGCAACTCACCAAAGCAATTCAGCAAGTTCGAGATGAAGGAGTTTCCAAGGTTATTGTTCATACGCATAGGGATGATAATTATAATGATGACGACACTCATCCTTATGATATGGATATTTTACTTCCCGTCTATCAAAGTGAAACAAAAAATAGCACAGTGGAGGAGAGACGAAAGAATTTTATGGGATTGGTGCGGAGTAGGTCTGAACTTTGGTTTGTTATTGAAAATTTCATTCAGTCCATTTTTGCTCATCCCGGCGGAATCGATTTGTTTATCTTTGGTGAAGTTGATCAAATGGATAGAGGTATGATTTATCAACACTTCTCAAGAATACGGGAGAAATATGGCAACCCAAATATTCCATCCGAAATGGTCCTAAATGAACAGTTCCATTTTGCCAAAGAGATGGAAATTGGCAATCAACAGTGGCGTCTTGTTATGCGCCCTGCGGATTTGATGGCTTACTCCGGTTTTCAGGAGTGGTATCCAATCGCGGCTTTGATGGTTGGGATGTTTGTTACGATGATGGCAACCCTCTATCTGCATATTTTTTTGAGAAATAGCAGTCGTATCAAATTGCTTGCTGAAGAGACAATTGCGGCCTTCCAGAAGAGTCAGGAACACTTTCTGCAATTTACGGAGTGCGAACAACGCTATCGCTCGGTTAC
>JADFYY010000099.1 GCA_015232825.1 Magnetococcales bacterium | reverse complement strand
TAACGTCATTTTATTCCTTTTTTGTTTTTCTCCTCAAGGGTGATTGGGATCCTGTCATTCTAACAGAGGATAAGCTAACCGACTACCCCGATTAGTGAAAAGCAAACCGATCCTTGGCAAGTCCAGGCTATTGGATTGCGGAAACAAAAACGGCCACCTTGAGAGTGGCCGTAACTGTTTGTATTTTATGGTGAGCCGTACAGGAGTCGAACCTGTGGCCCGCAGATTAAAAGTCTGCTGCTCTACCAACTGAGCTAACGGCCCATATTTTTTTCAACCATCCCTAACAAAAAACAACGAACGACACTATAGCAAATTCTGGTCTACAAAGAAACCTTGCATGTGCAATCCATGCAATTTTTTTTCACTCATACTCCTCCAACCAAGCCATTTGAATGGCCTCCAAAATTTTTTCATTGCAGCGTTGCGGATCATCGTCAAATCCAGGCAAGTTCATAACCCATTCCATCAATTCCGTAAAACGCACAGCTAATGGCTCCTGGTCTGGCTTGGAGTCCGCTAAAGCAATAGCAATTTCATGGATATCTGTCCACTTCATGAGCCTATCCCCTTCTTCTTGTCTACGCTGATGTTGACTGAATAGGTCGGTATGGTCACGATTAAACCATCCATTGCCTCATCCAAAACGATCTGACAGGCCAAACGACTGGTGGAGGTCAAACCAAATGCCTTGTCCAACATATCCTCCTCATCCTCTTCGGCTGGCTCAAGAGAGTCATACCATGCAGGCTGTACCACAACATGACAGGTGGAACAGGCCAAAGATCCCTCACAAGCCCCCTCTAATGGAATGTCATAAAGATGGGCCGCTTCCAAAAGCGTACTGCCAACCTCTACATCTACCGTCTGATTCATTGGCAGAAACGTTATCTTGATCATGTCTGATCCCTTGTCTGTCATGCAAAATCATCCACTTTTCGACCAGTCATGGCCATCTGTAAACTCCGATCCATCCGCCGTTGGGCAAAAAAACGGGTCTTATTGTCCATCTGCACCACAGCCTCGTTGATCTTTTCCGCCGAATCCCCCTGCATAGAGTCCCATAACGCCACCATGACCGCCTTAACCTGTTTCAACTCACCATCGGACAATAAATCACCATCCTCTTTCAAAGCCGCTCCCGCAGCCGCCAAAACCCGTTCCGCATCCACCTTCGCCTCATTGAGCAATCGTGCCAGCATGTCCGTCGTCCCATGACGCATAGCATCTTGTAACATATCGGCAATTTCATCATCCGACAACCCGTAAGAAGGCTTGATCGCAATCGACTGCTCTATCCCGGTGGTCTCTTCACGCGCGGATACCGTCAACAATCCATCGGCATCCACTTGATAGGTCACCAAAATCCGTGCTGCTCCCGCCGTCATAGCCGGAATGCCGCGCAATTCAAATCGGGCCAAAGAACGACACTGACTGGCCAACTCCCGCTCACCCTGAACAACATGAATGGCCATTGCGGTTTGACCATCCTTAAAAGTGGTGAACTCCTGCCCCCGCGCGGTGGGTATGGGGCTGTTACGTGGCACAATCTTTTCTACCAAATCCCCCATGGTCTCAACGCCTAAGGATAATGGCGTGACATCCAACAGTAACATCTCAGCCCGCTCATTGCCAGCCAAGGCCTCGGCTTGATGAGCCGCACCCAATGCCACCACTTGATCTGGGTCTAGATCAATCAGGGGTTCCATACAGAAAAATTCTGCAACCATGCGACGTACCAAAGGAACACGGGTAGACCCGCCAACCAACACAACCCCCTGCAAGGCATCCTTCTCAATCCCGGCATCCTTTAATACCCGACGACAGAGCGGAATCGTTGCCCATACCAATTCACGAATGCCGCCTTCAAATTCATCCCGCGTTATGCGTCCCATAGCCAATGAAAGCGGCATGGAAAATTCAACGGTTTCCTCATTGGATAACCGCTCCTTGACCTCACGGGCTACCTTCCGGCAGGCCTGAATCAAACCAGAATCCGGTTTTTCCACACCCAATTCCAAGATCAAGCGATTCACCAGCCATTGGTCCAAATCATCCCCGCCCAAAGCCGAATCCCCACCTGTGGCCATGACCTGGAAAACGCCCTTTTCCAGTTTCAATAAAGAGATGTCAAACGTACCCCCGCCAAGGTCATAAATGGCATAGAGTCCCTCACGGCCTTTGTCTAAACCATAAGCCAGTGCCGCAGAGGTGGGTTCATTCAATAATCGCATCACCTCCAATCCCGCAATACGGGCCGCATCCTTGGTGGCTTGTCGTTGCGCATCATCAAAATAAGCCGGAACTGTGATCACCACACCATGCAGTGTCCCACCTAACGCATCTTCCGCACGTTGCTTTAATGCCTTGAGAATTTCAGCCGAAACCTCCACTGGAGAGACCCGCTTATCCCCCATCACAATACGCACCATGCCCCCCTCCCCCGCTTCCAGTCCATGCGGGGTGTTGGGTGATTTTTTATAAATATCCTCCAAGCCCCGTCCCATGTACCGTTTGACCGAAGAAATGGTCGTTTCGGGATCACTCAACAGCTTGGCACGGGCAGCCTGTCCCACCAATGGCGAACCGTTCTGGCCATAGTGAACCACTGAGGGCAGAGAAACATTCCCCGCCTCATCAGGTATGCAAAGCGGTTTTCCTTCTACCCCAATGGCAGCCACTAAAGAAAAGGTAGTGCCCAAGTCAATGCCGACCACCCGTTTCCGCAAAGCCGGGCTGACCTGATGGGGAAGTACGGATTGACCGGGTTCCAGGATATCCAATAATACGTCCATGATGTTTTTTTAACTCTCCTGCTCAAATGCCTGATCTTCCAGACGGTCCAATTCTTCCAGATAACGACGATGATAACGCATTCGATCCAGGTAACGGGCAATCTTTGACAAAATTTCACCGTTTTTTTCGGTTAAATAGACCCTAAACATTTCGGACACCTTTTCTATTGTGGTCTGCATGCGTGCTTTCGCCTCACTCCGCAATGCCGCTAAACGGGACAAGGCATTGGATTCCATGGGGTTCACCTCTTCCAAGGTTTCTCGCAACGCCATGACTTCATAGAGAAACTCTGGATCAGGTTCCGGCTTGACAGCCTGCCAACCAAGCGTTTGCAACAGATATCCACTCCGCAAGAGTGGATCTTGCAAGGTTTGCCACGCCTCATTGAGGCGGATCACACGTTCCATGGAGATACGCCGTTCCATGGCACTGCGTTGGGCAAAAAAGTCAGGATGCAACTTTTTTTGCAACTCCCGGTAGTGCTGCTCCAGGGCGGCAAGGTCTAAATCAAAAGCCGGTTCCATGTGGAAAAGCTGAAAAAAGTTCTCTCCTGGATCCATGGGAAGAATGGTGTCGCAGGTATGACAGAACACTCCTGCTGGAGTGACTCCCCGACAAGACCAACAAACACTGTTCTTAAAGGACATCTTCACACCTTGAAAGATTCACCGCAACCGCAGCGTTCCTTCTCCTTGGGATTGCTGAACTTAAAGCCAGACTTAAATGGCGTCGATTCAAAATCCACCACAGTGCCATCGAGGATCACCGCCGCCTTGCCATCCAGAACCACCTTGATCCCACTGGCTTCAAACACCTGATCGCCCTCTTCCACCAAGTCGGCATACTCTAGCTTGTAGGAGAATCCCGAACAGCCTGCCGTGGTCGTGCCAATCCGAATGGCGGCGTCCGGTGTCCCTCGTTTGTTCAGCATAAGCTGAACTTGACGCGCCGCCCGTTCAGAAAAAGTAACCCCTTGCAATGCGCCGTTACTCATGGTCTCAAACTCCCTTGGCCTGTTGCGATTGCTTGCTACGATAATCGGCTACCGCTGACTTGATGGCATCTTCAGCCAGCACCGAGCAGTGAATTTTGACTGGAGGCAAGGCCAACTCATCGGCGATCTCCTTGTTTTTGATGGCCAAGGCCTCGTCAATGCTCTTACCCTTGACCCACTCTGTCACCAAAGAAGAGGCCGCAATGGCCGAGCCACAGCCAAAAGTTTTAAATTTGGCGTCATCGATGATTCCATCCGCACTGACGCGAATCTGCAATTTCATCACATCGCCACAAGCCGGGGCTCCCACCATGCCTGTTCCAACCTGCGCGTCCATTTTGTCGAGACTCCCCACGTTGCGCGGGTTCTCGTAGTGATCCAATACTTTCTCATTGTAGGACATGTTGGTCTCTCCATTCGTTAAGTCAGACTACGATTAATGGGCCGCCCATTGCAAAGATGTCATATCCACACCATCTTGGACCATCTCCCATAATGGCGACATCTCCCGTAACTTGTTCACCGCACTTACCACAATTTCAATCACATGATCGACCTCCTGGGCCGTGGTGAACCGTCCCAATCCAAAGCGGATGGAGGTGTGGGCCATCTCTTCGTTAACCCCCAAGGCACGCAACACATAAGACGGTTCCAAAGAGGCCGAAGTACAAGCTGACCCAGATGAGACCGCGACATTCTTGATGGCCATCATCAAAGATTCCCCTTCAACATAGTTGAATGAAATATTGAGATTGCCTGCCACACGGGCATGAAGATCCCCATTGAGTTCAACATGTGTCAATCGGCTCATGATTCCAATACGTAAACGCTCCCGCAGAGCAAGAGTTTGGCTTTGCTCTGTGGCCATCACAACGCCTGCGATGCGGCAAGCCTCACCCAGACCGACCAACAGAGGGGTTGGCAATGTGCCAGAGCGCATACCCCGTTCGTGACCGCCGCCATGCATGATCGCCTTGAGTCGCACTCTAGGCTGCCGGCGCACATACAAGGCCCCCACTCCTTTAGGTCCATAGATCTTGTGCGCAGAAATCGATAGCAGGTCAATGTTCATGACATTAACATCCATAGGAATCTTTCCGACCCCTTGCGCCCCATCGCAGTGAAAGAAAACCTTGCGTTGCCGACAGAGGCGACCAATGGCCTCCAGGGGTTGGATCACCCCGACCTCATTGTTGACCGCCATGATCGAAACCAGAATGGTTTGCGGGGTGATGGCTGCCTCCAGTGCGGCAAGATTCACCAGACCATTGGGTTGCACTGGAAGATAGGTCACGGTAAACCCATCGGATTCTAAATAACGGCAAGTATCCAACACGGCCTTATGTTCCGTGGTCAGGGTAATGATATGGTTACCCTTTTCCCGGTAGAATTGTGCCACACCCCAGATGGCAAGATTGTCTGATTCCGTAGCCCCAGAGGTAAAGACAATCTCGCGAGGATCGGCTCCAATCAAAGTGGCCACCTGTTTTCTGGCCAAGGTAACGGCCTCATCCGCTTCCCAACCATAGGCATGGGAACGGGAGGCTGGATTGCCGAACTTCTCCACAAACCAGGGAAGCATCGCCTCCATCACCTGAGGATCCACTGGAGTTGTGGCTTGATAATCCATATAGATGGGTAGTTTCATTTAGAAATGGCTCCCTTTGCGCAAACGGTTCACAGACCGAGAAAATGCATTGATGAAAAGATCCACCGCATGAGCGGATGTGTCCCAACCCAGACTGATCCGCACTGCGCTTTGATTGAACTCTTGCTCCACGCCCATGGCAACCAAGACGTGGGAGGGTGTGGTTCGACCAGACGAGCAAGCCGCACCACTGCTGATGGCAAAACCGGCCAAATCCAGAGTCATTACCAAGGTTTCCCCATCCACGCCGCGCATGCCTACTGCCGTGGTGTTGGGCAACCGTTGGGCGGTATTGCCAAAGATGACCGCATCTGGGAGAGTGGCCAGGATGCCATCTTCTAGTTGTTGTTGCATCCTGGCCATGGCCTCGGCTTCTGTGGTCATGGCGGTCTTGACTTGGGTGGCGGCTGCCCCAAAGCCCACAATTCCTGGCAAATTTTCAGTACCAGCGCGACGTCCACGCTCTTGGCCTCCGCCTAAAATGTGTGGTTCCAGTCGGATGGATGGCCCCACGATTAAAGCACCCGTACCCTTAGGACCGCCCAACTTGTGGGCTGAAAGAGTCAAGAGATCCACATGGAACGAATCTGGAAGCAGTGGAATTTTTCCCATCCACTGCGTGGCATCGGTATGAAACAAGACTTCGGCTTGCCGACAAATCGCACCGATGGCGGCAATGGGTTGCAAGACGCCTGTTTCGTTGTTAGCAGCCATGATAGAGACTAAAACCGTACTCTTGTCGAGAGTGGCCGCTACATCCGCAGGGTCCACCCGTCCCGCGCTATCCACGGGCAGACGGATCACCTTCATCCCCCGATGGGCGAGCTGTTCGCAGGTCGAGAGGATAGAAGGGTGTTCCACGGAACTGGTGAGGATGGTTCCCTGAAATCCTCTGTGAGCAGCCACGCCAAACAGAGCCAAATTATTGGACTCGCTACCACCACTGGTAAACACAACCCGGCTTTCATGGACCTCGACTAAAGCCGCCACCGCACGTCTGGCCTCATCCAATTTTTGGCGCGATGCGCGTCCTGCGCCATGCACAGACGAGGGGTTGCCGGTCAATTGTGACAGGGCTGAAAAAACCACCTCCGCTATGCCAGGACGCAAAGGGGATGTGGCGTTATGATCCAGATAGATCATAGCTTACCCCCTGGATCTGTACCGATCACGCCTGTAACCCGAATCTCTTCGATTAGGCTTCCCAGATGAATGGAGTCGAGATATTGATTGAGGTGCAAACCCACCCGTTCCCACAGGTGATGGGTGATGCAACGGGTGGAGCGACGACACCCTTCGGGATCGCTTTCATCGCATGAGGTAGCTTGAATGGGTTCATCCACGGCACGAATGATGTCTGCGACACTGATGGTAGAGGGTGAAGCCATTAATAGATAACCACCACCCGGACCACGAACGCTCCGAACCAAGCCGCGCCGCCGAAGTTTGGCAAACAGTTGTTCCAGATAAGACAAGGAGATCTCCTGGCGTTTGGCAATATCCATGAGTGAAACCGGCACAGAGGCCTCCTGACAACACAGGTCTAACATAGCCGTCACCGCATAACGACCTTTGGTAGTCAGTTTCATGGCTTTTCCTCGATGTTGTGAGGGGAAGATTGTTCTTTTTCCAGTCGTTTGACCCGGTCATTCATTTGATGCATCTGTTCCAACAGACAGGTGACCGCCTTGGCCACTGGGTCCACCATGCCGCCATTTTGTCCATAAGAGGAAAAGGTGTCTCCCGCAGAGGAGACCGTATATTTAGGCATCACGAGGCGTCCAGGCACCCCCACCACGGTGGTGTTGGGTGGCACATCGCTAACCACCACGGCATTGGATCCCACGCGGACGTTGTCGCCGATGGTGATGGGACCGAGAATTTTCGCGCCAGCCCCCACCACCACCCCATTGCCTAAAGTGGGATGTCGTTTACCCGGATCCCAAGAGGTTCCCCCAAGGGTGACGCCGTGATAGAGTGTGACGTTGTCTCCAATGTGCGTGGTTTCGCCGATGACAACGCCCATGCCATGATCAATAAAAAAACGTTCTCCAATGAGTGCGGCTGGATGAATTTCTATCCCAGTGAAAAAACGGGTCAGGTTGGAGAGAAAACGGGCCAACAGACGAAACTTTTTTTTCCATAGCCAATGAAACAAACGGTAGGCCAAAATGGCATGCAGGCCCGGATAACAGAGCAAAAGCTCCATGACCCCATTAGCGGCAGGATCCCGCTGGAAAATGACCTCAATATCCTGTTTGATCCGCTGCAACATGATGCGTCCTTGGTTGGTGAGAGGATGTCTTGGCCCTACTCTACTTAATTCCGATCATTTTTGTCAAGTATTAGTTCCAAAAAATTGCAAAGGGGTGGACAGGCCAAGCCACACTGTGCTACCTTATATTCTGTACAATAAGATTACACCATGAGTGCAAATGATTGTTAATATTGTTGAATCCTGTTTTCAGAGGTTTTTTTTCGCATGGACGCATTACGCAGGATGGGTAACAAGGGGGTTCTTTCCATTGAGAACTGGTTGAATCACGGTTTCGGAAATTCGTTGAATCCGTTTTACCATCTGGGTTCTCTGACCTTTTTTTTCTTTTGGATTGTACTGGTTTCGGGCATCTACATTTTTGTTTTTTTTGAGACCAATGTTGGGGGTGCCTTTCTTTCTGTGGAGTACATGACCCACGAGCAATGGTGGATGGCTGGCATCATGCGCAGTCTGCACCGTTACGCCTCGGATGCGGCGGTTATCTCCATTTTCATCCACATGATACGAGAATTTTTCCGGGATCGATATCGTGGGGTGCGGTGGTTTTCGTGGTTTACTGGGGTTCCGACCTTGTGGTTGGTGGTAGTTTTAGGCATCACCGGTTATTGGCTGGTTTGGGACCAGTTGGCCCAATATATTGCCTTGGCCACGGCGGAAATGGTGGATTGGCTCCCCATGATTCCCAGCTCCATGGTCTTTAATTTCTTGGACAATCAAATCACGGATCGTTTTTTTACCCTCATGGCATTTTTGCATCTGTTGGGTTTGCCTGTGGCTTTGGTTTTTTTGTTGTGGACCCATGTCAGTCGTATCAGCCAAATTGATTTCAATCCCCCACGCGCCTTGGCCATTGGGGCCTTTCTGACGCTATTATCCTTGTCTTTGCTCAAGCCTGCGGTCAGTCATGGTCCGGTGGTGGCGGGTCATTCGCCCATGGTGCTGCATTTAGACTGGTTTTACCTCAACATTTACCCATTAGCCGATGCCTTGGGGCCAGCTTTGGCCTGGTCCATTTCCACTGGAATTACAGTGCTGTTGATGCTTCTGCCATGGCTGCCATCCAAAAAAGAGAATCCCCCGGCTGAAGTCAATCTTGAACAGTGCAGTGGTTGCAGCCAGTGTTCTTTGGATTGTCCCTATGGAGCCATTTCCATGCAACCCCGCACCGATGGCAAAAAGGCCAAGTTTGAACCAACGGTCAATGTGACACTCTGCACAGCGTGCGGAATTTGCAGTGGTTCTTGTGTCTCATCCAGCCCTTTCCGCATGTCCAAGACCACCTTGAAGAGTGGCATTGAGATGCCCTGGTTTTCTATGGAGATCTTGCGTCAGGAGGTCAAACAAAAACTGGCTGGCCTATCGGGTACTGGACGGACCTTATTGATCGGTTGCGAGCATGGAGGGGATGTACGCCCCTTTGAACGCCCTGAAGTGGCGACCTTGGTTCTGCCCTGTTCTGGCATGCTACCACCGGCACTGTTGGATTACGCCTTAAAAAATGGCGCGGATGGGGTATTTGTCACCGGTTGTCGGGATGGCGATTGTTATCATCGGTTTGGCAATATGTGGACTGAAAAACGGATTGCGGGTGAACGTGAACCCAATCTGGTTAAACGAGCTGACCGCAGACGGATCGAACAATTCCGAGTTTCCAATTCAAAAGGGGAGCGATCTGATCTGGGTCAACGTCTGGAAGCCTTCCGTCTTTCACTGCAACACCTCTGAAGCAAAAGGAATAATCATGCCTCGCTCATTGAAACAGTTCAGTATTCAATTCATTGCCTACGCGATGTTTTTTGGTGTGATCTTCCATCTGTCCGACTCGCCAGCCTATCATTATTTATACCCGGATCAGGCGGAAATCAAACTGGCCTTCAAACATACTTCCCAGCGTGAGCAGGAGTGCCACACCCGTTCGCCAGAAGAGTTGGCCAAATTGCCACCCAACATGCGTCGTCCTCAAGATTGTCCCAGAAATCGGGCTCCCATTGCCATTGAACTGCTGTTGGATGATCGGTTATTGGCGACAAAGAGCTTTATTCCCCCCGGTTTAAGTCATGATATGGCGACCTTTGTGTATGCCAAATTTGCCTTGCCTGCTGGCCGTCACAAACTGACCATGCGCATGCGGGATCGGGTCCACACCGACACCGCGTTTGATTATGTGGCAGAAACCGTGCGTGAATGGATCCCTGGACAGGCGGTTGTCATCGGTTTCAGCGAAAATCAGGAAAAAATCATTTTTGATTGACGAAGCAAAATCAACTTTGAACACACAAACTGATATTTACACATATAAATGTATGCTCGCAGAAGTCAGCTTGACTCTTGCGCCCTTTTTAATTATAATATTATATTATCAGAAAATGAATATTTGCTCATTTTTGCAATCAATGAAGAGGGCTTTTGATGGAAATCATTATCAACAAAAACGAAAATACAGTAACAATCGTTTTTGATAGTACGTTTACATATAATAATAAAAAAGATTTCACAAGGGCATGGGAAGACAAACAAGATGAGACAAAATATATTTTGGACTTTGCCAATACCAAAAAAATAGATAGTGCTGGAATTGGCATGCTGCTTTTACTAAGAGAAAAAGCTTGCGCCAACAGCAATACAAATCAATTAAAAATGATTAACGTTAACAATGATATCAAAAATATATTAAATATTATTAAGTTCTACGGTTCCTTTTATCCGAACAAAGAAAGCAGTAAAGGCTAAACCAGGGGGATAATCCCCCTGGACCCCTAATAATTTATTATTATTAAAAAAGGGTGGAGGGGTCTGGGGAGGCGGTTCACCGCCTCCCCAGAA
>JADFYY010000098.1 GCA_015232825.1 Magnetococcales bacterium | reverse complement strand
CGTGGATGCGTCTTCTGTGGGAGCGTCAATCCTGGTGGCAATGGGTATCTCAAAGACCCCACCGGGGCGCGTCGATTCTGGCCAGTCGCATGTGAACAAATCGACTTGGCCGGACTTGCTGAAGCCAGAGACCAGTTGCTCTCCGAGGCCGTTGTCGCATACCTCGCAGGCGAACAATGGTATCTCTCGAAAGAGCAGGAGGAGATTGCTGCAGTCGAACAGGAATACAGACTGGAGCGTGACGAATGGACAGATTTAATAAGCAAATATCTTTTTGAAGGTAATTATAGTTTTGTTACTGTTAGCGAATTATTGGGATTTTGTTTTAATATTGAAAAAGCAAAATGGCCGCAAGCGGATCAAAATAGGGTGGCAAAATGCCTAAAGATTTTGAAATGGAAGAAAGTAAGAAAGAGAATTAATGGATGCTTAACCTGGGGTTACAGCCCGGAAAAAGAAAATTGTTCCGGGTGTTCCTACTCTGATAATTCAGAGTGGGAACACCAACAACCGAATTTAATCAACAGTTTACATGGTGGTGTTCCTAGTGTTCCTAGTGTTCCTAGTATAAATCAAAACGCGTATAGAGAAAATGAAGTTGGAAAAAATGCCTCGCACACACACAACGCGCACACACATAACGCGCACACATGTAGAGTTGGAAAAGAACTAGGAACACTAGGAACACTAGGAACATCGTTGAATATGCAGGAAATAATCGACGAGCATACTAGGAACAGACTAGGAACAGACGAAATAGACATAGAACAGGCCAATGTGGTCCCAATTCGGCCAACCAGGAAATTATGAACGCTGGCGAACACCTAGCCGAGTTGAATGCTGCTGGGATCAACATCGTTTGGGATGATGACGGCGTAGGGATGAGTTTGATCGGGGATGTCTCGGACGAAGAGGCAGACAAAATCAGGGAAAACAAACCCGCAATCGTAGCGTGGATGGCAAGCGAAAGGCCATTGACCGACGCTGAAAAAACCGACATCGGCAGGGTCTTTGAAGAATTCCGTGCTGCTCATGGTCGAGAATTGCACGCCATGGGATGGGCCAGGGAGTCGGTTTTCTTCGGGATGAATCCACTGGAG
Source organism: Magnetococcales bacterium (assembly GCA_015232825.1). GTDB lineage: Bacteria > Pseudomonadota > Magnetococcia > Magnetococcales > Magnetaquicoccaceae > Magnetaquiglobus. The sequence continues at coordinate 9,504 of JADFYY010000098.1, read as the reverse complement.
GCTCTGACCGTAGACGAAGTGCCAGGGTTGATGGCCCTGCTTTTGGCGGGTGGGAAAGTTGAAAGAATCTTGCCTGACAGAATCTTACTCAAGTCAAGCAATAGAGACCGAATGGCATGGTTGAAAAAAGGCTGTTTTGTCAGTGATGAATATCGTGAACACATTGAAATTATGGAGAAGTGTTGATGGCTGAATATGCGCGTAAACCGTTAGTGAAGTTGACCGGGATGTATCAAAATACAGCAAAAAACTCTGGTGAAACGTATTTTAGTGGGTTTTTGGGCAATTCGAAAATCATGCTTTTTCGAGATAAAAACGCAGAAGAGGGGAAGCCTGGGTGGAACCTTTGCGTCCAGGAAAAAGACCCACCCAAACCTGATCAGGCTCAAGGTGGAGGATATGGTGGCCAGAACAAAGACTATCAAACCGCGCATTCGAACAGTCAGCATCCGAATCAACCAAATGGCTATGGGGGCGATGCTCCATTTTGAGTTTGGGAAGCCAAAGCCAGATCAACAATGCGGATATGTCGGGCAAAACCAAGGGGACCAAGAATGATCGACGCAAGAATCACCGGAGTGATCAGCATGGGGAAGTCAATCCCTCATGCGGTGATGTTCCGGGCAAAGCAGGACAACACGTTCAGAAACCCGGCATATCTTTCCGCACTCCAGGCTGGACGATATACCGGGAAACTTTCCGCTACCCTTGCCTCATGGTGGGAGCAAGACGGAGAGATCATTTTTCCCCGTGGGTACGGACGGCGGCTGCATGATCTGGCCACCAATTCCGGGGCAGAGATAGCATGGCAAGACTTGCGCACAGAAGCCCCTGTGACGTTCCCTGCCGCATTGGATGGCATCAACCTACGCCAGTACCAAGAAAACGTGCTAGAGGCCGCCTGTGACGCAACGCAGGGTGTGATTATATCGCCAACAGGGTCAGGCAAGACGCTCACTGCACTGGAATTGATCCGGCGGCGTGGCCAGAGGGCAATAATTCTCGTCCACTCCAACGCTCTGGCTGCGCAGTGGGTATCCGTAATTCGGCAGCGACTCAAAATCATTGCCGGGAGAATCGGTGATGGCATGTGGGTGCTTGGGAATCACATCACGGTGGCCACCATCCAGACTCTCTACCTGCGGCAAGACGCCGCAATGGAGATAGCTAAAAATATCGGAACGGTGGTTGTTGATGAATGTCATCACATGCCAGCAGATACGTTTGCTGTTGTCATTGGGTTGTTTTCGGCAAAGTATCGCTACGGATTCACTGCGACTCCAAAACGCAAGGACGGATTGGAGGTGATGGTATATCGGTTGATTGGTGAAAAGCTGGCCCAGGTATCAGACCAAGACGTGCTTGATACGGGCGGAATTGTCCCCGTGCGGGTGATGGTAATGGATACGGGTTGCACATTCCCGATGGTGAATGCCGCAGACCGTGACTGGAGTAAATTCCTGACGGCAGTGGAGACCGATGGACCAAGAAACGTCATGCTTGCCCAGATTGCTATAAGAATGTCAGCAACACGGCAGGTGCTGATTCTGACTGATCGTGTTGCCCACGCAGAGATTATTTCGGTACTTATCCCAGGTGCAATCCTGGCTCACGGTGGTTTGAAGACGGCTGAAAAGAAGCTGGCGTTGGCACAAATGAACACTGCCAAGGTGACAGTCGGGACCAAGGGATTGCTCGGAGAGGGGCTGGATTGCTCTGCCTGGGCATGCCTCATCATCGCATCCCCCATCTCCGGGGAGACACCAATTCAACAGGCTGTTGGCCGGGTGATCCGAGGTTCGCCAGGAAAAAAAGATGGACTGGTGATTGATATGGTTGATCCGCATCCGTATGGCCATGGGTCGTTTCGCAAGCGTCGGGCAGTCTACAATCGGCGCGGGTGGCCTGTCATGCCATACCCAACCGATGGCCTGAAAATCAACGGGAAATGATAAATGAACAACCCTTTAAACGACAAATACATGACGTATTGCCAAGTTAAATCATCGCAAATCTCGCTTAAAATGTGCGCTGATATGAGCGCGAAATGTGGGTACGGGTGCGAGAGTGCTAAGTTGCAGCACAGGATAGAGATGGCTTTGCGATTGAATCCTTTAATTTTTCAGCAAAAGAAGAAGTTATTGAGCAATCCTGCTCCACACTCCACGCCAAGGGTGGCACGTCAGAGAAATGCTAGGCAGCTTATTCGCTGCAAAGATTGCGGGGAGGAAAAAGCGAATTATGCAAAAGGGTTATGTTCTCAATGCGTATCAAGAAATAGAAGAGCGATGTCCCCTGGGGGCGTAGTGAGACAAAGACCAGCCGAAGCGGTATGTTTGAACTGCAACCGTGTCCGAAATATTCTGTGTCGCGGCTTGTGTCACTATTGTTATCTGAAATTTTCAAAAGAAGATCTAAATTTGAAATTTCCAATCAGACTGTACAGAGCAACAGAAAAGCCCTGCATCAAATGTGGAAAGGTTGGAATTTTAAAGGCAAAAGGAATGTGCAATCCTTGTTATCGCAGAGAATTAAAGGCGCAAGAGGGATAAATTGAAGAAAATTATCCATCAACCAGCATCTGGAGTAATTCGATGATTTTTAAAAATAAAAAAACGAGCAAAAAATATGTGATTGTTGATTATCATGCGATTGATGCAACTAATATTCGAGAAGGAACGCCGGTGGTGATTTATAGAGCGATAGGATCTCGGCAACCTGTTTTCGTGCGTGATAAAGATGAATTCCATGAGAAGTTTGAAATACTTTCAGAAAGGGAGAGCGAAATGCTTGATTTTGCTGAGAGGAGTAATAAAAACGGTGAAACTCCACAGGATGGGCTGGCATGAATAACAAAACGATTTTGACTTTGGACCTCGGCAGTAAAACGGGGTGGGCGGTGCGGATCAACGGCAAGGTGGCCAGTGGAACAAACACATTTCTTCCAAGCCGATTTGAAGGTGGAGGTATGCGGTTTGTTCGGTTTTCCGGGTGGCTTGAAGGGATGAAGAAAAATGTTAATCCAGACATCATTTATTTTGAAGAAGTGAGATCCCATGTCGGCACCACGGCGGCTCATGTTTATGGCGGGTTCCTTGCCCATCTGACCGCCTGGGCCGAACAGAATAAAATCCCTTACCAGGGAGTTCCAGTAGGGACCATCAAGCAGCACGCCACAGGTAAAGGCAATGCAGGGAAACCGGCGATGATCGCAGCGATGGTGGCCAAGGGACACGCACCGAAAGATGACAACGAGGCCGATGCATTGGCAATTCTGCATTGGGCGATAGCCCAGGTCTGAGATGAGCGAGCAAACCAGAACTATCTATTACAACACTGAAGATAAGATTTGCATCAACTGCGAGGCGTGGGTCAAGCACAGCAAAATGAACGCCTACGGGGACTGCACAATCAGGAAAGTCACCCAGGTTTCAACATTGGATTTTGGATGCAGTTTTTTTTTGAAAGGGGAGATGAAGAAAAAATGAAAAGACCTTCATGGGATTATCACTGCATGGCACAGGCAAGACTCGCATCAGAGATGTCCACATGCGCCGCAGGCAGAAAGGTTGGCGCAGTATTCGTGAGAGACAAGCGTGTGCTGGCCACAGGGTTCAACGGGGTGCCGACAGGTTATCCACATCCGACAGAATGCATACGGCGCGAACAGGGCGTTCCAAGCGGCCAAGGGTTGGATCTTTGTGTCTGCGCTCATGCCGAAGCAAATGGGATAGCCAATGCTGCCCGGCATGGTGTCGCACTGAAAGGCTCTACTGTTTATGTCACCTGCCAGCCTTGCTCGCAATGCATGGGTGCTTTGGCAAATGTGGGTGTGGAGCGTGTTGTTTTTGGTGATCCGTACCCAGACTACAGGTCAGAAAAAATTGCTATTTATGCGAATATCGCATTGGAGAGACTCGACACCGACATCACAAATGCAGAGGTGTCAGTTCATCGGATTGGAGGCTCAAAATAGATGTTGACGTACTACTGTCCAGCATGCAAGTCGGAGCATGAGATCGACGAGACCAAGCCACCTGCGGTCAGTAAAAAATTTAAAGACGGTGATCCAGTACGTGTGAAGAATATAAGAACAAGGAACACCGTCATTGAGTTGCTTATTAAACAGCACGGTTGGACAAAGACGCAGGTGGCAACTGCCTTGAACGTATCCGCCCGGTATGTTTGCATCGTAGTGTCGTAATCTCTTTGGAGGTGATGCCATGAAAGGAATCGAATGGACGCCGGATGACGTAAAGGTCCGCATTGAAAATGCGGCCAGGACTCTGCGCAACCTGAATGTGGCAGGGTTAAAGCCCTCTGGATATCGGGGTCTCTGGCCAGATGTTATTTACGATGAGAACGAAGCATACGGGTGGGAACCGGCTGATTACAGACCAGACCCACCATCACCAAAAGACATTACTCAAATGGATGAAGCTTTAAGCTGGCTGCGCTGGCTCGACAAAGACCACTCAACAGTACTGTGGATGCACGCCGATGGTGCAGAGAGAGCAGATATTCAAGCAAAAATCGGTGTGACTCGCACGAAGCTTTGGGGTATGTGGCGGAATGGTTTGAAGGCTATCTCGGATAAGCTGAATGGCGCGAAATGCAGGATTATACAAAATGTCTCGCGCAAACAACCGCAGATGGGGTTTATTAAAATTAAGCAAAGAACTGTTTCTTCTGAACAGATTTGACAAAACCTGTTAAGATTTTGGCTATAATGAGGATCGATGCGTGGAAAGAGCGTCGGCTTCACAAAAGATTAAAAACAAGACCCGCACTGATCACCAGTCGCGGGTTTTGTTTTACCGGTTTGGAACAGATGATTTTTGAAGAGGAAAACCCAATGCAAATTTCCCGTGGCGATGTCGGCTCTCATGTTGGTTTGATCCAGAACCGGCTCAACCGGCTTGGGGCGTTGCTTGTCGAAGATGGTCATTTCGGTGGAGGGACCGTGAGTGCGGTCAATTATGCCTGTGAACAATTGGATCTACCCGTTGTTTCCGAAGTGGATGCCATGTTGTGGGAGAAGCTCAATGCGGTGAAGGAACCATCGAGCCTTCTGCCGACGAGGGGTGTGACATTCATCGCTATCGAAGAGATTACATCACGTCGGCGATATGACCAAGCCTACATTCATCCCTGTTGGCCGGGTGAGTACAGTGGGATCACCATCGGTATTGGTTACGATTTGCGATTTGCGGATAAAGCCAAATTTGATGCGGATTGGCGACACTGGCTGACAAAAGATTCCTACGAAGTCCTGCTTCCTTGGCTGCTAAAGCAGGGGAGCAAGGATGGCGCGGATTCCTTGAAAAATACGACTCAGCCGTTCATTGCTGCCTGGAACGTTTTTACGAGCCGGACCATTCCTTTATTTGTCCATGAAACGCAGAAGGCTTTCCCCGGTTACGATGATCTGCCACCTCTGTGCCAGTCTGCCTTAGTCAGTCTCGTCTACAATCGAGGGGCTGGCATGAATGGCGACAGACGTGTCGAGATGCTTACCATCCGCAGCATGGTTGCCGATGGGAAACTCTCAGACGTTCCCAGCCAGTTCGAAGCCATGAAACGATTGTGGCCGAATACCAGCGGTCTTTGTGGCCGTCGTGATCGAGAGGCAAACTTGTGGCGTGATGGGTTGGCCAAAGAGGTGGTGCTGTCATGATTAGAACATTCAAATACTGCCCGAAGCTCCTTGTTATCTTTTGGCTACTTGTGTCCCATATTGGGGTCATTCTAATAGCGACGTGCGCATTAATTCTTATTCTGGTGGCATCATGAGTGACTGGGGTGCTGTAGCATCAAAACTCACATCAATCGGATTACCTTTGCTTGGTGCTGCTCTACCTATTCCCGGTGGAGTGGCTCTCGGATCAGCTTTGGCTGGCTGGCTCACAGGTGATCAGGATGCTCATCCAATAGATGTGGTGGATGCGATGCAATCACCAGAAGGACAGGCCAAAGCGCATGAGTTCTATTTGCAAAACCAAACGACCATCCTGCAAATCAATGTCGCTGCTGAAACAGCGCAGATTGAATCGGTCAACGCAACGATGCGGGTTGAGGCTAATGCTGCAAATTGGCCCACCTGGACGTGGAGGCCATTTATCGGATTCGTTTTCGCTACTATGATTTTTGGCGACTATTTTGTTTTGCCGCTGCTGCACATACCCGTGCCGGTGATTCCGCAAGAAGTCTTTGTGGCGATCATGGCGATTCTTGGCGTTGCATCATGGGGCCACAGCAAAGCCCTAGCCGACCCTAATAACGCCGCAGTGACAAGGGGATAAGCCTTGAGCATCAAGCAAAAACACTGTCTCACAGAGCATAATGAGCCGTGCAACTCTCTTGTTGATTTGTCTCAACAGCTACTTGCATTAACAGCCGATGTCAAGCAAGGCAACGCGCAGACGGCGCGTATTGAGATCAATATCGCGCAAATAAATGAAAACCTCACAAAGCTGATCAACCATTCTGTCAGGATTGATCGGTTAGAAAACGATCATGCGACATATCAAGCAGGCCGCAAAGAAGTCTGGGATGTCTTGCGAGCAGTGGAAAAGACAGCGCAGCAGGCATTGACTCTCAGTTCAGATCTTAAAGATTCGACGATAGAGGATAGGAAAACGATACGTCAGGCTGCAGGGTGGCTGATCACAATCGCGCTCGCTGCCGCTGGAGGTGTGTGGACGATGTGGCAAGGGACTACGGCTCGATAGATGCCAATCAAGCCCCCAACTCCTTGCCGCAAGCACGGGTGTGGTGAGGTGGTGCCTACTCCAGGCTATTGCAAGCAACACAAAAAAGAAAAGCATTCGGCGTACAGTGTCAGAAGATCTGGCAGCGACAGTGAGGTGGGCTTCTACTCATCAAAGGTGTGGCGTAGATTCAGGGCCGCCCACTTGAGATCATCACCGCTTTGCGTATCGTGTTTGATCCCCACCATAGCTACGGTGGTTGACCACATTGTTCCCATCAAAGATGGAGGCCAAAAGTTTGACCCAAACAATTTCAGGTCGTTGTGTGTGTCATGCCATAACAGAAGAACGATGCAGGACAGGCATAAACTGACTGGAATGGGATAACCGGTAAAATCTCTGAAAACAAAATGCTAAAAATGCGCGCTCCAGCCTAGATTTTTGCGCATGCAAAATGAAACCTTTTTGACAATTCGCCAACCAGCCAACCGTTTGATAAAGTTAAAGTAATGCAATTTAAAATTGTAGAATTTCCAATTGAAAATTTGATTCCATATGCTAGAAATCCAAGAAAAAATGACCATGCTGTTGCTCGAATGGCAGGAGTCATCAAAGAATTTGGGTTTAAGGTTCCGATCATTGCAAAATCAGACGGGACGCTCGTTGATGGTCATTTGCGCATCAAAGCAGCATACCAACTTGGTATGACATCGGTTCCGGTTACATTAGCAGACGATTTGAGCGACGCACAAATTAAAGCGTTAAGGTTATCAGTCAACAAAGCGGCTGAGTTCGCAGGTTGGGATTTAGAATTGCGACAACTTGAAATCGATGATCTGCGTGAAATGGGTTATGACGTTGACTTGATCGGATTTGATGCGAGTGAGTTGGAGCCGTTTTCGACAGATGATATAACAAAGGGGGGGGGGGGGGGGGGGGGATGCTGGCAGTGAACAGGAAACAATTCCAGAGCCACCAGCCAAGCCGGTTACTCGTCCAGGTGATCTGTGGATCATGGGTGATCACCGTTTACTTTGCGGCAGTAGCACTATGCCAGCAGATGTCATCATTTTGATGAAGGGCGAACGGGCCATCCTTTTTGCGACTGATCCTCCATACCTTGTTGATTATGACGGCACCAACCATCCACCGAATAAGCGACATATTGAAAAAGCAGCAAAAGCCGCCAAAACTGGAAAAGAGGTTGATCCCCTTGCTGGCAATAAAGACTGGTCAGACACTTATGGGGTTTCTTGGGACGATGCAAACCAGGGTGCGACGCTCTACGAAGATTTTATCCGTGCTGCCATCGACCACGCCATTGACCCGCACGCAGCATGGTACTGTTGGCATGCATCCAGGCGTCAGGCCATGGTGGAAGAAGTCTGGACAAAAGCAGGCGCGTTCGTTCATCAACAAATCATTTGGAACAAAAACGCCTCGGTTCTGACCCGTTGCACGTATCTCTGGAAGCATGAGCCGTGCCTGTACGGATGGATCAAAGGCAACAGGCCCCCGAAAGCTAAAGACGCACCAAATCTATCCACTGTGTGGGATATTAATTCACTGGCCGGCGATGATCGCCCGGACCACCCGACACCGAAGCCTCTGGACTGCTTTGCCAACCCCATGCGTCAGCATGTGGAGCATGGTGGCTTGTGCTACGAGCCGTTTTCTGGATCAGGCACTCAGATCATGGCGGGGCAAATGACAGGCCGCCGGGTGTATGCCATGGAAATAAGCCCGGTTTATGTTGACGTGGCCGTGAAACGTTTCATCAAAAGCACTGGCAAGATTGTCTACCTGGAAGGTTCTGGTGGCAAGACGTTTGAAATGGTTGCTGCCGAGCGTGGAGTCGAATTGCTATGATAGAAGTAGAATGTGACGCACCGAGTGAACCATAGGTTCTGGGAGCGTGCCCTTGGTGCGGGAACAGAAGAACAATCGCAGAAATTTACAAAGGTCTCCATTTCATCGCGTGCCTAAATTGCGGGGCGCACGGCCCGGTTTTTAGTATCGCATCGTTTGCAATCGCGCGATGGAATAAGCAGCCAAAATTTGACCCGAATAAATAATCTCCCCCCGACGCCTCTTAGCAATGCGCAACCACCGGGCCATGAAATCGAAATGTATCACCACATGGCCGCCCACGTGACGACGTGGAGTGGGGCTTTTTAAAAATCCGACACTCTTCGCGCTGTGTGCGGCATTGTGGCGCGGATGTTTGCTTCTTGGTGGGGTTGGTGCTGGTGAAATATCGACGCAACAAACCGCCACCCTGTTGCCAAGGGTTCTTTCCGCCCCGGTAGTCCAGGGCGGCGTCTGTGTTGGTCATGCTGCAAAGTACGTGGTGAAAGAGCCGGGCGACCCCACCTTATTCGGCCCCACCTCCCGCAACCGGTTGGTGGTGATCACCAATCCAAGTTTCGATTTGGCGACCGAAAGAAAAGCCCGGATGGTGTGAACCTGCCATCCTGTCACCTCGGTGATTTGCTCGATGGTGGCACCTTCTGGGCGTTTCAGCATTTCAATCACCAATGCCTTTTTGCTGTTGGTTCTGGGCGTTGAGGCTTTGCGTGCTGGCGTGGTTTTGTCACTCTTGGATTTGGCTTGCTCAAACCCAAGTGCGTAAGCCTCTTCGATAGTGTTGCGGATGGCTGGCCAGTTTTCCGGGGTGATTATGCTGAAGTGCTTTTTGGCGATGGCCATGATCGTCGGGTCTGCCTCCTCTGCAATGATCAATGTGGATGCTTCATCAAAATAGGCGGGGATGCCTGCCATGGTGGTGTCGTCG
>JADFYY010000097.1 GCA_015232825.1 Magnetococcales bacterium | reverse complement strand
GGTTTAAGATCGCTATTTTCTAAAACCCTTCATCTTGTTTTATTATTTGTTTACAGAAGCCGCGTTCAAATGGCCTTCCATTTGATCCATCAAGTTTGTTAATAGTTCCAAACGCTTATGCATGACCTCATGATGCTTTTCCATGTCCTCCATCATCTCTGATCCACCAGCATGATCTTTTTTGGCAGATCCGCCACCACCGTGATCCATCCCTTTTTTATGTTTTTGCTCCATTTGGGCCATCATGGCTTTGATCTGATCACGCAAAGAGGTCATGAATCCGCGCAGGCCACTGCCATGTTCGGCCAACATGTTGGTGCGTTCCATTCCAGGCTGGGTTTGTTGAATCTTTTCCAATAATGTATGCAAGTCACTCATTTTTTTCTGGGCCTGCGCGATTTCCATCTGCATCTTTTCCATACGCACAGACATCTTGGCCATTTTGCCTTCCATTTTGTCGGCATGGCTGGCCTCGGATGCGGCGGGTTGTTGATGTTGACTGTGATCCACCTCCCCAGCCGCCCATGCGCTAGGCGCGGCACTCAAAAACAAGGAAAGGGCCAAAACGGATCGTGACAAACGGATGTTCATGAATAATAATCTCCAGTTAGTTCAAGGGCTGATAAAAGAACGGTTGCCTAATGAGAAAAATGACCTAAAGCCGCCTTAAGATTGGCCTCGGCGTCGATGAGAAAATTGGCACGCACCACCACTTTTTCTCTCTCTTTGAGGCCATCCAAGATTTCCACATAACCACTTCCCTTGCTGCCAATGCGAACAGGACGGGGTTCATACAAACCTTCTCCCCGCTCCACCAGTACCACCTGCCGGGAGCCGCTGTCCAACAGGGCGGAATCTGGGATGGTCAAGAGAGTTCCTCCACCATCCGTGGGGGCCGCCAATTGCACGGTGGCGTAGAGCGCGGGACGCAATGCGCCATTGGGGTTGGCCATTTCGATGCGTACCTTAATGGTGCGGGTCTCGGCGTTCAGAGTTGGGTAGACAAAGGCGACCTTGCCTTGAAACACCTTGCCCGGTATGGCGTTCAAGGTCACCTCAGCGGATTGTCCCTCTTTGACCATCCCCATATCCTGCTCAAAAACATCGGCCACCACCCAAACAGTGGAGAGGTCAGCGATGCGATAGAGCATGTCACCGGGCATAAAACGCATTCCCTGGATGGCGGTCTTCTCCAAAATCACCCCAGAAACGGGCGAAGGAATCGTCAAGGTTTTGCTAACGGTTTTTTTGTCATGCAACCGTTTGATCTGCCCTTCGGAAATATCCCAGTTGCGCAAACGGTTCAGAGCCCCCTCTGCCAAATCGCTGGTTGTGCGTCGGGTCTCTGGATCGGCATTCTTGAGTGCCTCTTCTGCCCGGACGGCAGAGAGATATTCCTGCTGGGCCAACACCAAAGCCGGGGCATAGACTTCCATCAAAGGTTTCCCACGCTGGACCCATTGCCCGGTAACATCGGCATGAAGCTTTTCGATCCACCCTTCGTACTTTTGAGAAACAATATACAGTTTGCGTTCATCCACTTGAACAGTGCCCACCGCCCGAATAGACCGCATGACCGGACGTAGCGAAACAGGTTCGGTCTTGACCCCCAGTTTTTGCACCTTGTCCAAGCTGATGCGTACCGCGTTCGATGGAACCTCATCCATGGCCTGGGCACTCGCCAAGGTCCAAACCTGCAGCAACAAAAAACAGCTCCATTGTCGCCATGATCTTCTCATAATTCACCCCCAATGAGTCGTTCGATCTCTGCCAAACGGACCTGTTGTTCAAATTGTGCTTTGACCAGATCAATCTGGAATTTTTTCACTCTTTGCACGGCGTCCAACACAGTGACAGCCTCGGCGGAGCCGGTCTCATAGCCTTTGAGAGAGGATTGCATGGCAATGCGGGCCTGAGGCAACAAGAGATCACGACTGGTCTGCTCCACCTGTCTGGCCTCTTCCAGACTTAAAATCGCCTCCCGCAGCCCAGCCTCCAGCTGCAACCTGACAGAGGCCAGTCGCTCATGGGCGGCCTGCTTTTTGGCAGAGGCCTCGTGTTCCCGTGCCTTGCGCCACTCTATTTGCAAAGGAAGATTGACATTGATCATGGCCTCGAAACCATCACGCATCTCTTCGTTGCGGCGGTTGACCAACCCAAACCCCACCTCCATATCGGGAAGCCAATCCTTGGCCACCAATTGGCTCTCCCCTTGAGCGGCCTCCAATCGTGCCTGAGTCATATGCATGCCGGGATTGGCGGCCAGAACCCGTTCCAATAAAGTCTCATAATTCAAGGCTGCGTCCGAAGGCATGGGGCGCATGTGCGGATGTTCCACCAAAGGGGCATCGGGTGGGCGGTTGACCAGGGCGTTCAAGCGTGCGCGGATGCGGTGACGTTCTTTTTCCAGTCGTACCAACTCAGAGGACAAGGCTCCCCTTTCCGCCTCAGCCGAAGTGGCCTCTAATTGCAATCCCATCCCTTGAGCATAGCGAAAACGGGCAAATTCCACCAAAGCACGCATCACCTGAATTAAATCATTGGTCTGATCCATGGTGAGATGGACCCGATGATAATCCGCATAGGCCGTCTTGATTTTCATCAGGATTTCAGCGGTTCGATCCTCTTGTTGGCCTGCGACCTCCCGGCTTTCGGCCTCGGCGATCTCTCGTTTGGCCTCCCGTTTGCCCCATCCAGGGATTTCTTGTTGCAAGGTATATTTATAAACCGCTGCCCGTCCTGGCAAGCCAGCGTTGTTTTTGGAGATTTCATCCAAGGTGATTTGCAATTTGGGGTCTGGAAAGGCATCCGCGCCTTCTGCGCGCGCCTTGGCCGCATCGGTTTCTGCGGCACTAGCCGCCAATTCTGGATTCATGCGTCGGGCTAGATTTAACAACTCCTCCACCGAGGCCCCAACGGGTTGAGTCGATGAAATCGTCTCTGCCCAGACAGGCATTGAACTGGTCAGCAATAAAAAAATGGCAATGAGAGGTCTCCTCATGGTTTTTCTTTATCCACTGGCAAACGGGCGGTGAGACGTTTTTTCAATCCATCCACGGCTATCACGGCAGCCGACTTATTGCCATTTGTGAATTGGCCATTGGCAGCCAGTTGGTTGCCGCCTACTGGAGAGAGGGTACTTTCCACCTTGCCTTGCGGTGTCAACAAAGTCACCTTGCCCATCGCCTTGTCCACGGCCACCGGGTGGTTGTCATGATCGGTCACGTAAAGATCCAGGTGAATATCGCTGATTAGCAGTTCCAGGCGGTATCCTTCCGCCTCCACCATACGTCCTCCGTGGGCCGGTTTCAGCACGCCATCTGCCAAGGCATTGCCAGCAAACAGCATCAGAGTCATGAGGATCCATTTAAACGTTTTCATGTTTCACCTTGTAATGAAAAAATTGTTCCACAGGTTTGCGACCCACCAGCAAAAAAATCACCGGCGTGACCAGGGTATCCAGCAGGGTAGACGAGATTAAACCCCCAAAAATCACCACAGCCACCGGATAAAGAATCTCCTTACCCGCCGCTTCGGCGTTTAAAATCAACGGAATCAATGCCAAGGCCGCAACCAAAGCGGTCATCAAGACCGGGGTCAACCGTTCCAGGGATCCCTGGATCACCATCTCCTCACCAAACACCATCCCCTCTTCCGCGACGAGATGCAGATAGTGTGAAACCTTGAGAATGCCGTTGCGCGCAGAAATACCGGTCAGAGTGATAAACCCCACCAAACTGGCCACAGACAATGGTGCATTGGTCAGCCACAAGGCGGCCACACTACCCACCAGGGCCATGGGAATGTTGACCATGATCACCAAAGCCAAAACCGAGGAGCGAAAATAGTTATAAAGCACCAGAAAAATTCCAAAGATAGAGAACACAGAAAGCATGGCGATGCGCCGGGTAGCCTCCTGCTGACTACGGAACTGCCCTTCAAAGGCCATGCGGTATCCACTCGGCAGCGTAACCTCTTGCAGGCGATGCTGAATCTCTTCCACCACGGCAGCCATGTCGCGTCCTTGAGTGTTGGCCAATACCACGATCCGGCGTTGCATATCATCCCGGTTGATCAGATTTGGCCCCATGGTCTCCACCACGTCCGCCACCAACTCCAAGGGAATTTTCCCCGTGGGGGTATCAATCAAGATCTTGTTGAAATCACCGGTTTCGGCCCGCCAAGTTTCGGCCAGACGCAACACCACATCATGGGTTTGCTGACGGTCGAGAATTTGGGAGACCACCTTGCCGTTCAAAGCCGCCTGCAAGGTATCGGTCAACTGGTTGAGGGAAAGACCGTATTTAATGGCCTCAGTCCGGTCCAACCGGATTTGCAATTGGGGAATCAATACCTGTTTTTCCACCTGCAGGTCGGTCACTCCAGTCACAGCCGCCATCCGTAAACGCACCTCTTCGGCCTTGGAACGCAAAATATCCAAGTTTTCGCCAAAGATCTTCACCGCAATTTCCGCCCGTACCCCAGAGAGCAGATGGTCCAAACGGTGGGAAATGGGTTGCCCAACGTTGATCGATACCCCAGGAATGAGCTTCAACCGTTGTCGCATATCCCCCAGAATCGTCTCCCGATTGCGTGCAGAGGGGTTAAGATCCACATCGATCTCAGAAAAATGGACCCCTTCGGCATGTTCGTCCAATTCCGCCCGCCCAGTACGACGCCCGGTGGAAATCGCCTCTGGCACTCCCCGCAGCAACCGCTCCGCTAGGTTTCCGATGCGGTTGGACTCATCCAACGAGGTTCCCGGTGCCATGACCACGCTGACCGTGACTGTCCCTTCATTAAACGGCGGCAGAAAGATCCGTCCAAGCCAAGGAACCGAAAAACCCGCCACCAGCACCAGCAGAATGGCCGCACCAATGACCTTTTTGGGGTGAGCAAAGGAGTGACGCAATAAGTGACGATCCAGGGTTTTCAATTTTCTCACCAGCCAAGAGTCGCCATGGCCCAGGGTCAGAATTTTAGGCAGAAGATACGAACACAAAACCGGCGTGACCGTCAAAGAGATGATCAGTGAGGCCAAAATCGAGACGATATAGGCAATCCCCAGTGGGGTAAAAAGCCGTCCCTCGATGCCGGAAAGGGCAAACAAAGGCAAAAAAACCAGCATCACGATGATCGTGGCATAGACAATGGCATTGCGAACCTCACTAGAAGCACGCCATACCACCTCCAGGATTGGACGAGGGGCAGGAGATGCGGCGTTTTCACGCAGACGACGAAAGACATTTTCCACATCCACCACCGCATCATCCACCAGCTCACCAATGGCCACCGCCAGTCCACCCAAAGTCATGGTGTTGATGGATAAACCAAACCAATGAAAAATCAAAGCGGTCATGACCAACGAAAGCGGAATGGCGGTCAGGCTGATCATCGTGGTTCTTAAGTTCATCAAAAAGAGAAAAAGCACCACGGCCACCAGAATGGCCCCATCGCGCAGAGCTTCTTCCACATTGGCAATGGCTCGCTCAATAAAATTGGCCTGCTTAAAGAGAATCGGGTCAATACGCACATCAACCGGCAAGGTCCGTTGAATTTCAGCCAAAGTGGCCTCAATGCGTCGAGTCAACCGAACCGTGTCTGTTCCAGGTTGTTTCTGTACCGAGAGAATAACCGATGGCTGGCCATTGATGCTGGCATCTCCCCGTTTCACGCCGGGACCGAGTCGCACCTCTGCGACCTGCTCTAAGGTGATCACCCCTTCTTTGGTATTACTCACCACTGTCCGTTTGAGATCCTCTGGATCCGTGGTCTGGCCAATGTTGCGAATGAGAAATTCCCGTCCTCTTTGAGAAAGAAATCCCCCCGTACTGTTGCTGGCAAATCCGGCCAAGGCCCTTTCCAATTGCTCAAAGGAGACCCCAAGGCTGGTCATGCGGGCCGGATCCAACAGCACCTGATATTGCTTGACCTCACCCCCAATGGGAATCACCTGGGCCACGCCCGCAATGCTCATCAACAAAGGCCGCAAAGTCCAATCGGCTAGAGTACGCACCTCCATGGGCGGGGTGACTCCTTGGTCACTACGCAAACCAATGAGCATGATCTCTCCCATGATGGAGGAGACCGGTCCCATCAACGGAATCACCCCTTTGGGCATGAATTCGGCAACCGTCGCCAACTTTTCCGCCACCAACTGACGGTTATGATAGATTTCGCTACCCCAAGCAAATTCAACAAAAACAATGGATAATCCAACCCCAGAGTTGCTGCGCAACCGGCTTACGCCGGGCATACCGTTCATGGCCGATTCAATACGCAAAGTGACCAAAGATTCCACCTCTTCCGGGGCCAATCCTGGGGCTTCGGTCATGATGGTGACCGTGGGGCGGTTGAGGTCGGGGAAAATATCCACCGGCAACTGTAGCGTTACCAAACCGCCTGATATCAGCAAAAAAAGGGCAGCGACTAAGATAAATAACCGTTGTCGCAAGGAAAACTGAATAATCCATTCAAACATAGCAAGAGTCACCGCATGGCGTTGAGTTGATTGTGACCCTGAGTGACCACCCGGTCGCCCGGTTGGAGTCCAGCCAGGATTTCCGCCCAGGCGGCGGTATGTCGTCCCACCCGCACCGGTCGCGCCTCGAAACGTTCAGGCGCGCTCTTGATCCAAACCTGTGGAACGCCACTGCGGTCGAGTACCGTATCCCAAGGGATAGCCACAGCATAGGAGAGCAGCCCGGTCTGGGCGTAAACATCCAGTGGCATACCGGGTTTTAATACCTCTTGGTTCTCTTTGACTTCAAATTGCAGGTGCAACCCCTGATTTTCAGGATTAATCTTGGGACTGACCCCGACCAGATTCAATGGAATGGTATATCCTGGAATCTGTCGAGAGGAGGCGGTTCCGCCAACAATGCGATTGGCCAAGGAGATGTCGTACAAAACGGCCTCCACCCAGAGGCGAGCGGGATCAAAAATTTCTGCCAGCAGAATGGATTCGTTCACGACCTCGCCGGGGACAATGTGGATATCGGTGATCTGGCCATCCATCGGGGCCAGGATCATCTCTCGCCCCATGGCAGAATCGCTTCTCTCCCCCTTGAACAAGGCCTGACGTTGTCCAGCCCGATCCATGGCAGAGAGAATCGGATCCAGAATTGCCAGAGTTTGCCCTTTTTTGACCACTTGCCCAGACCGGGGCGGAGGGAAATTGGGATCATAACCGATGCGGGATGGGACCGAAGGATGAACGCGGGCATGGGCCGCTGGATTGGGAATCACCCGGCCTACCAGTCGGATGGTTTCAGCCACCTCGCGTTTTTCAGCCGGAACGGTTTGCATTCCCAATAAGAACTGACTGGCCATCGGCAGATTCACGACGCGCCCAACGGCTTTGGATACTGAACGGGAGGGAACTTGAATGAGAATCAAATCCGATTGGTTCGAAGCCGAAAGGGTAAGGGTTAAATCGACCGGTTCGGTCAGGGTTGATTGCCAATCCAGTTGATAAACTCCAGGGAAGGAGGTGGTTTTTCCAACTCCTTTCCAAGGAGATGGGCCAGTCACCTCCCCTTCGATGACGGCGTTTTGGACCGGGGTGTTGTCGGCCAGATTGGTCAGATAGAGTCGCATCAAGCCATCCTTGGCCGGGGTGATCACGGCCTCGTAAAAATCGCCTGTGCCACTCACGCCCAAATCAGAGGTGAGCGATTCCATGGGGAGATCACCGCCGTGATCCTCACCGCCATGGGCCAATACCCCCTTTGCCGCGCCACACCACAGCCCGATCATCACCCCTACGAGCAAGAGTGTCTTGAGTTTAACCATGATTAAAACCTCATCACCATATCTTCGGACAGCAGCCAAACATCAAAGGCGGTAAATACCACCATAAAGGCCAGCATCGGGAGCAGTCGCCAACCTTTCAGATCCTGATTGCCCCCCAACAGGTTCAGGCCACGGTAGCGCAGAATGGCCACAGCCAACCACACCCCCCAGACCATCAAACCGGCTTGTGCGGCAAACAGCACATCCTCGGAGACTGGCATAGAGATCATATTCTGGTGACGTTCCGCACTGGTCAGCGGTTTTAAGCCAACGCCAAGCGGGTTGAGCAACAGTTCGCCCAAATTCGACCCTTCACGCAGCAGGTGGGAAAGATTGTGGGCCAGATGATAAGAAAAGGCCAAAGGCAAGGTGGAAAAAGGGAGAGTGACAAAAAGCCGTCGATATTGGGTGCCTGGAGTGGCGATTTTCCAGGTAATCAGGATGGCCAAGGCATACAGGATGACCGGCATAAAGAAACTGCTCACCATACCGATGCTAAAGCTCCAGATCAATTGTCCTGACTCGCCGATAAAGCCCGCGATTTGCGCCACCCATTCCATCCAGAAAGGCATCATGGTCACCCCGTGAAACGAGGTGATGCCCAACAACACCAACATAAACCACGCGCTATCCCATTGCGGTCTGGCCTCTTCCATGGCCTCGCTGCCCATGGAGCGCAACCGCCAGGAGACATTGTCATGCGGGCAACTCAAGACGCAATTGCCACAGGAGAGGCAATAGGTGTTCTGAGAAAAGCGTCCCACCGTCAAAAAGGTCGGACAGGGTTCAATCTCTTTGGAGCCGTTGTAACACTCCATGGTTTTGCAGGTCGTGCAAACATCTTGTTGCTGAGAGCGGACCGCAATCGGGGCGAGACGGGAATAAAACCCAAGGGTACGTCCCACCGGGCAGCCATAGCGGCAAAAGGCCTTGCGTTCAAAGATCCACAGGCCAGCCAAAGAGAGGGCCACCATGATCAAGGCCATCAGGGCGGTAGCCATGGGGATGGTGGTCACCCCGACCCCCAGCTCCAGCCAAGTGAGTCCCATGAACATCAGCAAGGCGGGAAAGACGTTACGCAACCATTGAGGCACCTTGCGGTTCAGGCCTGGATGGGGCAATGCGCGTCTCCACAGCCGCCGCCGCACCAGCCAGGAGGCAATCGTATCCCAAGGACAAATTGCGCACCATGAGGAGCCCAAGAAAAAGACCGAAATCACCACCAACGGCCACCACAAGTTCCAGGTAAAGACCGTGGCCAGACTCCGTTCTGGGAGCAGGGTTCCGAACAAACCAGAGATCACAATCAGGCTAAATACCGTCACCGAGACCAAACGCAACATCACCAGAGGCCAAGGTCCGTTGTTTAAAAAACGGACCAGAAACCCAAAAATGGGGATGGTGGAGAGGTTATAGCTCTTTCTAGGGCGGATCACCGGGGCTTTGGTCAGCAACGCCCATCCCAATATGGCGGTGATCAAAAGGGCCGCAGGCAGAATCCAACGTTGCGTCAGTCCAGGATGGCGCATGGTCTGAGAACCACTGCCTGGACCGTGTCCCAAGCCACTTTTTTGGATACTTTCTAAAGTGGGCGCGGCGTGAACATGACCATGGCCGTCATTCTCGCTGGTGACTTGCGGGGCCGGTGCGGCGTGATCATGAACTTGGGTTGGCGGTGGTGCTGGTTGCTGGCCGTGATCATGGGTAGTGCCGTGATTGTGTTCATGGGCCGGATCAGGAGAAGCGGCATTCGCCCCGACAATGAACAACAGAAGATAGGTCACAGCCAAGGCTGCAATCCATCCGCTTTTGCCTTGAATCCTGGATTTGTTGGAAAAGAGTGGCATGGTCATGACTCCAGAAGTTACGAAGAATCGATTAATAAGGAAGGAGACTAACAAAGATCTGTGGCTGGGAAATGTCAATTATGTCACAAAAGTGTGACAAGGCGGGATAAAAATGAGCGTGAAAAGGGCTTCACAAACTTCACAGCAAAAAATTCATTGAGTCATGAGCATCCTGACGTAACAATCCTCCCTGATCACTGTAAAACGGCCTGTGCTGAATCGGCATCCAAGATTCTATCGAGCCAAAGTTCCAGTTCCCCTAGATTTGCAGAAGCCACCCTTACTTGAATGGCCTCTGGAACAATGCCGAAACGACGTTGAATCAATTTGAGCAGTGTTTCAGCTTTGCCTTTCTTCTCACCTCTTTCCTCACCAATCCGTTCTATACTTGAAATGTATGGCATATTTTGACTCTTCTCTCGTTCAACGATTTCTAACCTTAGCCGCTTAGCCAGCTCTTTTGGCAAGCAGATGCGCCAAGGTGACAATGGCAAATGGATTGATGGACCCCTGCAAATCGGCTTTTGAATAGTCCAACAGCTTGACTGCCGTAAACTGATGAAACAGTTTTGCATCATTACAGGGATCGCATTCCTCATCGATCACTGTAAAACGGCCTGTGCTGAATCGGCATCAAAGATTCTATCAAGCCAAATTTCCAGTTCTCCTAGATTTGCAGAAGCCACTTTTACTTGAATGGCCTCTGGAACAGCACCGAAGCGACGTTGAAGCTGTTTGAGCAGTGTTTCAGCTTTGCCTTTCTTCTCACCTTTCTTCTCACCTCTTTCCTCACCAATCCGTTCTATACTTGAAATGTATGGCATATTTTGGCTCTCCTCTAGTTCAACGATTTCTAACCTTAACCGCTTAGCCAGCTCTTTTGGCAAGAGCATCACCCAATCAATGAAACGAAACAAATCGATCACTTGTTGACGGTTAAAACCACTTCTGTATAACCAGCGAATCAGATTCCACTTTTCTTGATAACGATCTTCCATTCGGCCTTTGGTCTTTTTGGCAAGCAGATGCGCCAAGGTGACAATGGCAAATGGATTGATGGACCCCTGCAAATCGGCTTTTGAATAGTCC
>JADFYY010000096.1 GCA_015232825.1 Magnetococcales bacterium | reverse complement strand
AAAAAAAAGCTTGTTATAAGGCGCGCAAAGGCATAAAGTCAAAACCTTGGGAGATGAATCTCCCAAACCCTCTCTTTTTTTTTAATAGTTTTCTGAACTAAAACCCTCCAACGCCAACAAAAATCGTTTGGCGTCAAGACCGCCAAAGGCACTGTATCCACCTAGGGTACGGGCCGCCACCACACGATGGCAGGGTATCAAAATGGGAATGGGATTCCTCGCCACCGCTTGACCCACGGCACGGGGCGAGGTTTGCAGGCGACGCGCTAAATGGCCATAGGTTTCCACCTCTCCCGGTGGAATCTCTTGCAAGGCTGACCAGACACGTCGCTGAAACAAGGTTCCGTCAGGAGCAAAAGGGAAATCCTCCACAGGGAGGAATTCTCCCTGAAAATAAGCCGTCAACCACGCTCCTACCCGTGTACGCCAATGATCGTCACTGGCGACACTAGGAGGAGTTGAAGAGAGGGCGATGATCCCCCCATGGGCCATATGCAACCATAACGAACCGAATGGCGTGACATAATCACACATCCAAATTGACGACGTTCAACGCATTGGCCTGAATGAAATCGCGTCGTGGCTCCACGGCATCCCCCATCAATGTGGTAAATACCACATCTACCTCAATGGCATCCTCTACCCGTACCTGCAATAGGGTGCGTACCGTGGGATCCATGGTGGTCTCCCACAACTGATCGGGATTCATCTCACCCAAACCTTTGTAACGCTGAATGGACAAACCCTTGCGACCTTCCGCCAGAATCCAGCTTAAAATGGACTCCAAACCCGTCACCGCAAAGCTCTGCGACCCCTTGACCAACCGGGCTTCCTGACCCAACCGCGCCTGAATTTGTGCGGCCAATACCCCCATTTCCCGATACTCTGGAGAACGAATCAACTCCGCATTCAAACACATATCCACAGGCACCCCGTGAATGGTTCTTCTGACCACCAAGGTCTCCAAACCCGTCTCGGTGTCATGGGCCAAATGGACCGTCAAACGTCCAGATCCCTCTTCGCCACTTAAGGCTTCAAGTAATTGGTTGGCCGCCTGCTGGGCCGACTCCACCGTGAGCAGGCTTTCAGGGGTAATCGCCGCCTTTTCCACGCAAGCGGATAAGACCCGACGATCAAAACGGCGCGAAAGACGATCCAACAAAACCATATAACGCCGCGCCTCTTTGACCGTCGCAACCAAATCTCCCGGTGACAATGGACCCTGAGAGCCGATCATCTCTACCCCGTCCAATCCACTCTCCATCAATACCGCAACCAAGGCCTCCTCGTCTTTGAGATAGCGCGCTGTTTTGCCACGCATCAGGCGATATAATGGCGGTTGGGCAATGTATAAATAGCCCCGTTCGATCAATTCTGGAAACTGACGAAAGAAAAACGTCAACAAAAGGGTGCGAATGTGCGAACCGTCCACATCGGCGTCGGTCATGATGATAATGCGGTGATAACGCAACTTGGCAATGTTGTACTCTTCAGCCCCAATCCCGGTTCCCAACGCAGTGATGAGCGTTCCCACCTCCGCCGACGAGAGCATCTTGTCAAAACGGGCCTTCTCCACGTTGAGAATCTTTCCCTTAAGGGGCAAAATAGCCTGAAATTTTCGATCCCTGGCCTGCTTGGCAGAACCACCGGCGGAATCCCCTTCCACCAGATACAGTTCACTCAACGCTGGATCCTTCTCTTGACAATCGGCCAACTTGCCGGGCAAAGAGGAGATCTCTAACGCACTCTTTCTGCGGGTGAGTTCCCGCGCTTTGCGAGCCGCTTCCCGTGCCGTGGCCGCTTCCACAGACTTGGCCAAAATCCGTTTTGCATCTTGCGGATGCTCTTCAAAATAAGTGGTCAAATTCTCGGCCATCACCCCTTCCACGGCAATGCGCACCTCAGAGGAGACCAGCTTCTCTTTGGTCTGCGAGGAGAATTTGGGATCAGGCACCTTGATGGAAAGGACAGCCGTCAACCCTTCCCGACAATCCTCTCCCGCCAGTGTGGCCCCCTTGTCCTTTTTAAGCAGACCCATGGAGAGGGCGTATTGATTGAGAATCCGCGTCAAAGCTGAACGAAAACCAATCAAATGGGTGCCACCATCGCGTTGGGGAATGTTGTTGGTGAAACAAAAAACATTCTCTTGGTAAGAGTCGTTCCACTGCAATGCGGCATCCACTTGAATCAAGCCACGCTGTACCGAAAAATAGATCGGTGGCGTCATCAACGGCGTGCGAGCGCGATTCAAATGTTCCACAAAGGAACGAATCCCCCCTTCGTAATGAAAGTGATGCTCCTTTTCTGTGGCATCCTCACGAATATGAATGTTGACGCCATTATTTAAAAAGGACAACTCCCGCAACCGTTGCGACAGGATATCGAAAGAAAAAGTCAAGTCCGTAAATACCTGACGACTTGGGCGAAACCTTACCTCAGTCCCCTTGCTTTTGGTGTCGCCGATTCGTTTGATGGGGGCCACTGGATCCCCTTCTCGGTATTCCTGGTACCACACTTCGCCATTGCGACGAATGGTGAGTTCCAGATATTCCGATAGGGCGTTGACCACCGAAACCCCCACCCCATGCAGACCGCCAGAGACTTTATAGGAGTTTTGATCAAACTTGCCGCCAGCGTGCAACACGGTCATGATCACTTCTGCTGCGGAACGTCCCTCTTCTTGATGGATTTCCGTGGGAATGCCGCGTCCGTTATCGCGGACAGTCACCGATCCGTCAATGTGCAAGGTCACGTCAATGCGATCACAATGGCCAGCCAAGGTTTCATCAATGGCATTGTCCACCACCTCGAACACCATATGATGCAAACCTGTGCCATCATCGGTGTCGCCAATATACATGCCCGGACGCTTGCGAACCGCTTCCAACCCCTTGAGAACCTTGATGCTATCCGCACCATACTCATTGGCTGTATTTGCGACTGGGTTCATCTCTTCCAATGTGGTCATAAACTAGGTACTCTCCGTAGTGACAAATTTCCGCTGATGCGGACATATACTAACAACAACACGTTCCATTCACATCGATTGGCGTTTCATTTGTAAGGCCTCTTTTAATCGGTTGCGTGCTGGCTGGAATTGAGGGTTATCTTTTAAGATTTTCTTAAAAATTTCAACAGCCTCTTTGCCTTTTCCCGATTGCATGAGATCCATACCCTGCTGATAACTGCTGCCAACCCGCGCCATGACCGCTTGACGTTGGGCTGGAAGAAAATCGGGTTTGTCTTTGAGAATGGTATCAAAAATGGTCGCGGCTTCTTTGTATTTCCGCTGATCGAGCAGCTGCAACCCTTGCTCCTGACGTTTCCAGAGGGCCAGATCCTGGTTCCAGCCAAAGGAAGTGGTGGATAAATCCCCACGGATAAAGCTGGCGGTAACGCTGGTGGCCAAGTCATTCAAAAGCGTTGGCAACGTATCACTAGGCCCCTCTTTGGTATCCACGAAGGTCATGAGCGAGGTCTCGGAATTAACCACTCGTACAGAAACTTGAACCATGGGGCCAAGAATCATATAGGAACCAAAAACCATAAACCGGGCACCAGAAACGCGCCCAAGTTGAATCCGTGCTTTGGGATCGGTCATGTCACCAGAACCCAGTTTTTGTTCGGCCAGCGTCTCTTGTAGTTGGACGCGCTCGACAATTTTGAGATCAGAACCATTAACCAGTTTGGCGACGATCATTTCCGGGATCGCCTTGGCCAGATAGTCCATGGATGCGGCCTCGGCCATGCCGGGCATGCTGGCACTGTCAAAATCCCAGACAGCAACGGTCTTTATCGTATTGGGCAATTCTGGGACCATCTCTTCTCCCGTGGCCGCCACAAGAGGCGAGACCAGCACCAATCCCATCAGAAACAGAATCAATTTAAAAAAACGAAACATGGCGTAAGGCTCCCAGATCGATTCACACAACTATTTGGTAAGGATGATCCGCTGTTTGTTTGTCCACTTGTCTGCGGCTGTGAGCGGTTTGGCAAAAGCCGCCTTTTCTTGAACACGGGTGACTTGAATCTTGCCAATGGGTTCAATATCCTGCATGACTTCCCCATCGCCCAGATCAATGGCTTCGCCATCCCCCAAAACATTAAAGATCATTCCTTCGGTTACCGCATGACGCTGACCAAGATTGATGATGACTTCATCCGGTTTGATTTTGACAATGCGTCCTTGAAGGGGAAATTTTTCTTTGATTTTTTGGGCGATTTGCTCTGCCCATTGAGTGGCCAACTGACTGGGATCGATGCGGGATGGCGTTTTTTCAGTCAGTGCTAAGAAAATATTCGTGGTTTCCGTCTCCACCAGACGCAAGGTGGCGGTACTGCCTTTTTCCGCATCATAAAAACTGCCTGTACTCAAAACATGGGCCGCCGTGACTTTTCCAAGTTGTGTGCTGGTTTTTGGATTGGCCAGCTCGGACGACCCCAACTTCAACTCCTCCAGGACGTTATCTAGAATCTCTCGTTCCACCACGCTCACTTTGCGATTGACCAGCTCTCTGGATAATTCGTCCTTGAGCAGTTTTTCCACACCAATCCGCCCCAGGAGCGCGTCTTGAGTTTTGTTTTCAAAGTTTAAAATCGATACCGCCCCAATGGGCGAAGACCAGTTGTCCTCACGTGGGGGTTGGGTTTTTTGTGTACGAAACCGTTCGGATAGCTCTTTAACCATGCCATCGATGTATTTTTTGCGTTCCATGTCGGTTTGCAGAGCCATGGCTGCTTGAGCTTGACGAATCAATGCTTGAGCCATCCGATCTTCAGGATGGGTTTTCTTGAGTTGATTAAACACCTCCAGAGCTTTTTGCGGTTTGCCCGTTTCTGTCAAGGCAACGCCTTTATTGCTGACAGCTTCCACGGAATAGGGGTTCTGTTCTGCGGCTTTATGGAAGGATTTTAAAGCAATGTCGGATTTTTTATTTTTCATATGCAAATTGCCCATCGCCAGATTGGCGTCTGCTTTCTGCCATCCAAAATCGGCATCCGCCACGTTGTCTGCGGACGCCAGGATCAAGGCCTTTTGTGCCCCCTCGGCATCTCCTTTGGCATGAAGAATGCGCCCTTTGACCAGATTGGCCATGGTGCGGTCGGGAGCCAATGTCAGAGCCTTTTGGGCCGCGTCCATCGCTTGATCGGTTTTGCCCTGTTGCAGCAAGGTGGTCGCCAGACCTTCTTGTCCATGCAGAGCGATGTTCTTGTCAGGGTTGGTCGCCAATTTTTGGAATTGGGTTTGGGCCTCTTCGACTTTGCCGCTTTTGAGCTTGGCATAGGCCCCGCCAACTTGGGATAGGCCTGGATTCTCTTCTTTGGCGGCTTTTTCAAAAACGGTTTGTGCCATGTCGTTCTTTTGTCGTTGCATGGCATTTTCAGCAATGGAGATCAACAGATTGTTACTGCTTCCTTGAATTATCTTTATAATTTTGTTTTCTGGACCAATTAAAAAAGTTGTTGGAAACAGGGATACTGAAAAGGATTGAAAAAGTTCTTTATTCACGGCAGCGACCGGGAAATTGAGATTCAACAAGGATGTGATTTGACGAACCTCTTCCGTCGATCCCTCACCCAAGGCGATGATATGGATATCATTGCCCGTCATGCGACTGACTTCAGCGAGTTGCTGTAATCCCTTGCTGCAAGAGTCGCAATTTTTGGATTTGAATAGATAAAGCAGTCCAGGCTTGCTATCGGAGAAACTTTTGGGGTCAATCCCTTTTCCTTGCAGGCTTTCAGCCTTGAAATCTGGCAGGATATCGCCCGGCTTGACACCAGCCAAGGCGGACTCGCCAGTTAGGGAAAGGGTAAGGATTGTCGCCAATATCAAGTTTTTTATTTTATTTTTCATGACTTCTCGTGATGGATTCTGCGGGATCCAGGGTTACATTGATATCTAATATTTTGTCAGGTTCCACATCCAAGCTGGCACTCAGTTCATTATACCCATTTTTGCGCAAAATCAGTTGATGCTCTCCGACATTCAGTTTGAAACGATTGGGAGATACGCCCATAAATTCATTATTGACCAAAATAACCGCATCCGGTGGATCGGAAATCACCGCAACGGTTCCTTGGAGTGGTTTGGGAGACGATTTGACCACAGTTGAGGGAACAATGGAAGCGGATTTATTGTGCATAAACCACCACGCGCAACCACTCAACAGAGTTAGGATAACGAACCAGGAGACCCAAGCAACAGGTTTGGCTTTTTTTATCGTTTGGATGGGTGGTATTGGTTCGTGTGTTGGGCCTGGATCCTTGTTTGGGCCAAACCAGGGGCTTTGCCCCTGGACCCCACCAGGGGGATAATCCCCCTGGACCCCTAATGGTTTGTTTTTATTATTATTAAAAGAAAAGGGTGGAGGGGTCTGGGGAGGCGGTTCACCGCCTCCCCAGGAATCATCGAAACCATGAGACTCCGTCTTCACCGGTTCTCCCGAATCCAGCCATACTGGCTCCAACTCTCCATCTGTCTGTGCAACAACGAATGAAAATCTCTCCTCTTGCCTATCCAATTCTGCAAACAGATCAGCAAGATCATCCCACGTTGGATCGGGCTGATCCAATTCTTGAAATTCAAACCGATTGATCTGTTCTGCTTCTGGTTCAATTTCCGCCAAAAGCTCGGCCTCGACCAACTCGTCATCCTCTAAGGAGGACTCATTGGGCTCTGCAGGCAAGGGGTCATCCAGCACTTTTTTAGCCAAGAATTGGGTCATAGCCGTCAGCTCTGGATTTGCAGGAGGCGACTCCTTAGCCTCTTGACGCTCTTGATGCATGGCAAAACGACTCATCAGGGTTTGATGCGTAGGCTCTTCTGGCACTTCCAACGGCGTCATAGGCGGTTGGCTGGTGAACTGTCCAGCCTTGACCATCCCTTTCCATAAGGCTCGACGATTGGGGATTTTCGTGATTGGCCAATCCTCGTCGTCTGGCTTGAATGGATTCAGCGACGGGCTTTCTGTAAATTCCTCGACACTCGGAGTCATTTCTGGTAATTCAGTTTCGATCTGAGTTGTCTGCATGGTCTGCTGAAACCAGAGAAAATCCTTATAGATTCTGGACATACTCTCGCTTTTACCCGTCTGGGTCCGACCCGGTTTGTTCATAGCGTCTCTAAACAAGTGAATAAAAATAAAGTTAACAAAAGAGATCCATTGAATCCGGTA
Source organism: Magnetococcales bacterium (assembly GCA_015232825.1). GTDB lineage: Bacteria > Pseudomonadota > Magnetococcia > Magnetococcales > Magnetaquicoccaceae > Magnetaquiglobus. The sequence goes on along the minus strand of JADFYY010000096.1, from coordinate 3,670 downwards.
TGCACTTTTCAAACCAAATCAAAAACAGTGACAATCACACACTACCTTGACGATTTACCCGAAAAACAGACTTAATACAAGCTTTGAAAGTTTGCATTTGACTAAGGAGTAATCACCCTATGGACCACCCCCTCCCCTCCCAAGGGACCAAAGGCACATTGAAGCGGCGTCCACCCTTTTCCCTGGACGCCATCCCCTATCCTTTGCGCAAGGTGACCTCGCCTCCCGACCAAGCACCCTCTTGGAAGCAGGCTGTCTTGATCAAAGAAGAGAAAGAACGACCACCAGAGGTAAAAAAAAGCGCACCCGCGTTTCAAGAGATGGCCAATCACATGCTTGGCATCCACAAGGAAACGCCAGACCCCTTGAAATCAACCCAGGCTCTCCCACCACCATTAAAACCCACTCAATTGACAATACCAAGGAACCATACGGAAGGATCCCATTCTTTGACCAGTCTGTTGGAACCCCATGCCGAGGCCTTGATCAAAAAGGCCATAGAAATGGCCTTAAACGGGGATGCTCAGGTCATGCAGACGTTACTGGGGCATCTTTTGGGTAGACGATAAATGACCAACTACCCAACACACTCTTTTCATAATGATACTCCTCTGGGACAAAATCCCAGAGGAGTATCACTTGGCTGGGACCAGGGGAGTTGAAGCAGGCAAACGCATCTCTTGAACATGCGTGGGAGATGGTGGGACGTATTGAACCTGGATGGGCCACATTCGCATAAGGCCAACACCCGCCAAGATCATAGCTCCCATCTTGATGACCATACGGAGTTCCAATTCTTTCAAATCTCGATCAAGATCCTTTTTGGTGGCCAATTCATCCATATTCGTCTTGAACGCGCTGGACAAGGTTTTAGCCTGCACTTCGGCTTGCTCTTCGGTAAAACCGACAGATTGCAATTCCTTGATGTATGCGTGGGTGTCAAATGTCATCGTTGTCATGGCATCTCTCCTGATCTTAATTGGAAACTCCTAAAATACTCTATCCGACATTAGCCAACGTCGTCCAACAAAAACCGTTGCATGACGAAATTTTGACAAAAACCAATTCCCTCCTTTCATCCACTACCGCAACCGTATTGGCTCTGGGTGCTGACCGGGAAGCGGGGCAACCAGATCAAAAGCAACCTTGGCGGCAGTCATATCCCTGAAAGGCCCGACCCAAATTCGATAGAACATCCGTCCACCGACATCGGTTTCTTCTTGATAGATCGGCACACCCAATGCGTTCAAAGCGCGGGTCGTACTCTCCACATTGCCGCGATCTTGGTAGGAACCCACCTTAAAAACATACTCCTTAACCTCAACCGGGGCTGGGGCCTCTTTGTGTTGCTCCTCTGGGGGAGACTCAACAGCAACCGCCACCTCAGGAGGAGGAGAGTGGCGCAAGACCGACTCAATCGCCCCACGCACAAAAGAGGGCTCCCCCTCATAACGCGAAATCAAAACAAGAAATTCACGTCCCTTGACGCCACGAAGCCGGACAAATTCACCAAACTCGGCCTCAGCCTCACCACCCCGTCCACCGCGACCCGCCAGCAAACCCTGATTGAAATGATTCCAAGCCTGATCTGGATCCAGGCTCAAGGCCGCCTTGAAATCGGCCTCGGCTTCGGCATCCCGTCCCAAACCCAAATAAAGCAAACCCCGGTTGCGCAAAGAAACGGCATCCTTGGGATCCAATTGCAAGGCGTGATCAAAGTTGATCAACGCCTTGTCAGGATTACCCGCAAGCAGACGAGCCATGCCTCGCAATCGCCAAACTCGCGCAGACTTGGGATCCAAACGGATGTACTCCGAACAATCCGCAACCGCCTGCCGCGCCAGATCCAACCGTTTTTCCACCAAGCTTTGCTTGAACAAGGCCATACAACGCCCCTCCAATGCCCCCAGACGAACCGCCTGCTCGACATCGCGCAGTTGCAATACCTGCGAGAAGGCCTTGACCGCCTGATCATACCGCTTGCCTCCCAACGCCTCCTCGGCGGCGGCCAACGCAACCCCACCCGTTGACCCTTTCACCTCTGCGGACTGAGCGACCATCCCCCACGCACACAACACCAAAAACAGTGTCACCCCCCCGACACGTTCATGCATTACCGTACTCTTTCATCAAGATTTTATAGGCCATATTGATATCCTGCATCTTTCGATGAGCCAGATCCCGCAGATCCAAACCCAAGGATGAAAGCATATCGGGGTGATACCGTTTGGCGCGCCGTCGCATGGCCATAGTAATCCGTTCCGCTGTGGGTCGGCCCTTGATGCCCAATACCCGCCGCGCCATGCCAACCTCATTGTCCGCCCGAATGCAAGCCTCTTCCCCTTCTTCGCAATACCAATCTTCCCCGGTATTGGACTCGACCACTCCGCCTGCGCGACGCAACGTCTCCACCTCTTTTTCCAACTCCTGCAGCCGCTTGACCCCTTTACGCCCCTCTTCTGCCAAAGCGGTCAGTCGGACATTATCCAACTCCAACTCCTGAATCCGCGTCTGCAAGGCCGCCGCATTGACCTTCTCGCCGCGCACGGCTCGCTCCTCTAAGCGACTGGCCGTCTCCTTGAGAGCCACCATTTTCGCCTCTATGGTCTTACGCTCTTCCAAGGAACGCTGCAAACGCTTCTCAGACTGCCCCAATGTCTCCCGCAATTGGGCCTGTTCTTGTTCCAGACGACGCACCAGAGCTTCCAACCGGGCCGCTTTAGCCATCTCCTCATCGAGTGCCCGCAAGGCCTCGCCATGAACCTGTAACTTGTTTTTTAATAATTCCCGCTCTTCCGTGAATTTCGCCACTTGAGTCCGCAACCCGGCCACCTGGGAGGTAGCCTGCTCATTCTCCCGCGCCGCACGCTCCAAGTTGGCCACTTTTTCCATCTCTTTGGTCAACTTACGGGTCAAAACCTCCTTGTCAGCCACGGCCTGACGATACTCCCCACGCAAAACCTCCTCCTTCTTACGCAGAAATTCCACCTCTCTCTGCATAACGGTCACCGCCGTGGTCACCTCCGAACTACTTCCGGCCTTGCCCACTACTCCCTTTTGGGCGGGCTCCTCACCATGGAAAAAGGCCATGTTCTTGTTGACCAGATATCCAGTGGACTCCTGCACCTTTTCCCGATAGGTGGTCATTTCGTCATTAATCCGCACGGCGGTTTCGTAGTACATCTCACCATCCTCACGCACGGCAAACTCCAATCCGCACTTGTGGCAGGTCTTGAGCCGTCCTAACTCCTGTTCTGGAACCACCAGATTTTCATCGCACGAAAAGCACTTGGCACGGAAAAAACGACGCCGTTGATCGGTCAAACCGATCCTCTCCACGGTTTTGCGACCCCGGACATCAAACACCAGACACTTTCGCCCACCAACCAGTTCAATGGAAATGGTCTGAGCGCAGGAAGGACACTGCACTTTCCAATAGGTCACGGCGTCGGGATACTTGATCCCCAATGACTTACCGCAAGCCTTACATGTTGTCTTGACCCGTCGCATCCCTGGTGGCAATCCTGACTCATCTCCCCCTTTGTTCACAGGGAATGGCATAGCCGTGGCCATGGACGCAGTTCGCAATGGAATTGAAAAACTCATCATTTTAACCCTTTATCGCCCTTCAGCAAACAATGTATAGAAAGCCAATACTTAATATGCAATT
>JADFYY010000095.1 GCA_015232825.1 Magnetococcales bacterium | reverse complement strand
GATCCAAATTTAGTTGATGCATGGAACAATCTAGGCAATCTGCTCCAGAAGCATTTCGACCGCTACGAAGAATCAGAAACGGCTTATAGACAGGCCATCTCCATTGATCCAAATTGCTTTCCTGCATGGCATAATCTAGGCTATCTGCTCAAAAATCATTTAAACCGCATCGAAGAATCTGAAGAAGCTTTCAGACAGGCCGACTTCATTAAACAAAAAAATCTTCCCGTACCAAACAATCCTTGAAGAACTTTACCATAATTTCATCGTAGGGCGTTCCAATGGAGAGACCCAAGGGAACGCCACCACTTCACTACGCCAACCCCGACGAACGCGCAAACCGGCGAGCCCCCTGGGTGACGGCCTTGGCCAGCGATTCTTGATGATGACCTTGTTGCAGCAACATCTCTTCTTGTTGATTGGATAAAAAGGCCATTTCCACCAATACCGAAGGCATGTCTGGGGCTTTGAGAACGGCGAAACTGGCTTGTTTGATGGTCCTGAAGTGCAATGCCAACGGGGGGGTATTGGAAATCGCGGATAATAAATTAGTGCCCAACAGCAAAGAACGATTCAAGGAGTCACGCTGGGAAAGGTCCATCAGAATACCCTTGACCTCCCGATCCGCGACCTCGTCCAAATCCACGCCACCAATGAGATCCGCATTGTTTTCTCTGGTCTCCAACAAGCGAATGGCCTTATCTGGGGAAGGCTTGCCACGTTCGGAGAGACAATAAACCGAAGCCCCACGCGCCGAATTGATATGAAAGGCATCGGCATGCAAACTGATAAATAAATCCGCCTGATGCTTGCGAGCTGTGGAAACCCGTTGCTTCAAAGAAACATAATAATCCCCGGTACGGGTCAGTTGAGCGGTAAAACCCGGCATTGCATTGATCTCATTGGCTACACGACGAGCCACCGCCAACGTGATATCCTTTTCCCTTACCCCGCTTTTTCCAACAGCCCCAGGGTCTGCCCCGCCATGACCTGGATCAATCGCAATCACTACCCCACGCTTTGACACCCGACTAAACGATTCTGTAGCCGCCTCGGCTACAGCCGATGGCAAAAACAGACCACCCGCAGTCACGGCCATTGCCTTTATCATGGATCGACGATCAAACATAAGCCCTGCCTCCCTTTCTTTGTATTCGATTCTTGACAGCTAGAGACTTCAAAAACAGATTCAATCGTTTAGTAGATTTTATCCCCGACGGCTTGCCTTGGATGGTCTCTATTTAGCAAGTTCCATACCTGCATTTTCTCTTTCTTATTGACACCCGCAAAAATTCCCGCAAAGATGCCACGCCAAAAGGGATCCCTTTGTGTTATGCTGTGAATTGCGTACTGAAACTTAATTTAAAAAAGCCACGAACATTTGGGAGAAGGTTATGTCCATTGAGGATCCAGAAGAGATCGCCAAATTCGAAAAAATGGCCCACGAATGGTGGGATCCTGACGGCAAATTCAAGCCATTGCACCGCATCAATCCACTCCGCACAGAATACATCTGCATGCAGTTGCGCCAATCCCCCCGCGCCAGATTGGAAGGGTTGAACATTCTTGACATCGGGTGTGGAGGAGGAATTCTTTCCGAATCTCTAGATGGCCAAGGTGCCAATGTAACCGCCATCGACCGCTCAGAAACCATCATTGGTGTGGCCAGGGCACATCAGAAAGAGAGCGGTTCTAAGGTGGAATATCGGATGCAATCGCTTGGCAGTTTAGCCAAAGAAAAAGCAGGATCCTTTGATGCGGTACTGGCTATGGAGGTGTTGGAACATGTCCCAGATGTCCCAACTTTTCTGCAAGAGTGCGCCGTTTTACTCAAACCAGGGGGACACCTGTTTTTCGCCACCCTCAACAAAACCGCTCAGGCGTGGCTGATGGCCATTGTCGGGGCCGAATACATCCTGCGCTGGCTGCCAAGAGGCACCCACGATTTTGAAAAATTCATCCGGCCTTCTGACCTGGGCCACTGGCTGCGACAGGCTGGAGTGATGATGCGGGATGTCAGAGGCATGCGCTATATCCCCTGGCGCGACTCTTGGGAACTGGTGGTAGGCAAAGCCGACGTCAATTACCTAGGCTACGGGGTGCTTGGAGAGCATCCGAACGTTCGGGAACCAAGTTGACCCGACGTTTCAGCTTGCCGTGCGCCGAGAAAAAAAGCAATTGGCCGCCACCTTGGGGAAGCTCCACCAGGGTGGCGACACCACTGGAATCCATGCCAACCACTTGGGCCACCCGCCCACCTGGAGGAAGAGAAATAGACTCCTCTTCGGATGGTGCCAGCACACCCGGCACAGGGGCCGTTGAACGATCATACACTTTAAAAAAAAGTGCGCCGAGCCCAAACATGAGCAGTACCGCCCCGATGATGACGAAAATCTGGATGGCCCTCATAAACCTCCCCTTACTGGCTGACCTCCCACCCGCACAAAGCGGGAAGGAAAGGAATCGATGATTAAACCCCACGCTTCTGCCCAGACACTCCGCGTCCTTCTCCCAGACGCCTGCGAGGGAGAACGGTTGGACAAGGCGATTGCCATGGCAGAGCATACCTTGAGCCGCGCAACGATTCAACGCCTGCTCAAAACCGGTGAGGTCACTCGCCTGGATGGCTCCCAACCCAAAACCAATGCCAAGGCAAAAGCTGGCGAGACTTTTCTGCTCCACATTCCACTGCCAGAGGCCATCGAGGCCCAACCGGAAGATATCCCACTGGAGGTGATCTATGAAGACGATCACATCATTGTGATCAACAAACCAGCGGGTCTGGCCGTACATGCCGGGGCCGGACGCCATTCTGGGGTATTGGTCAACGCCCTACTCCACCATTGCGGCGGGCCAGAACAAAAAGGCGGACTCTCTGGCATTGGCGGGGCCATCCGACCCGGTATTGTCCATCGCCTGGACATGGAGACCAGCGGTTTACTGGTGGCCGCTAAAAACGATCAAGCCCATCTCCATTTGGCCGCACAATTTGCCACCCATGCCGCTTATCGTGGCTATCAGGCTGTGGTCAAAGGCGTTCTCACCACTCATCAAGGCTCTGTGAATGCCCCCATTGGTCGCAACCCCACAGATCGCAAGAAAATGGCGGTGGAACCCAGACACGGTCGCCACGCCGTCACCCATTGGCAGCGACTCGAAACTCTACCCGGCTTCACCCTGATCTCCTGCCGCCTAGAGACCGGACGTACCCATCAAATCCGGGTTCACATGGCCCACATTGGCCATCCGGTTCTGGGGGATCCCCTGTATGCCCGCACGTTCAACCCACCCATCAACTGGCCAGAATCGGTCCGGGAGCGGGTGATTTCCTTTCGCCGCCAAGCCCTTCACGCAGCCCAATTGACCATCACCCATCCAACAACCGCGCAAGAGATGCGTTTCACCATTGACCCGCCAGAGGATTTTCGCCAATTATTAACCAGCCTGCGCTCTGTTTCACCTTAGCCATTGGCTTTATGGCAAGATTATTATATAAAAAACAAATGAACATCTACCCATCTCCCCAGACCTCCGATTCCGACCCGCCCATAACCGCGCTGTCGGATCGCAATATATTACTTCAGATTGCAAACCATCTTGAAGAAGGGTTATACATATCCGACAAAGAGTGTCGAATAATCGACGCTAACACGGTTGCTGAAAAACTTTTAGGATGGAAAAAAGAAGAGCTGCTTGGAAAAAATCCTCAGACAATCATTCGTTTCCAAAACGAAATCGGGGATCACGTTCACACCGAGATGTGCCCGTTTTTCCAATGTATTCATCGTGGCGAGACCTTTCACACCGATGAGGGCATTTTCACCCATCGGGATGGACATCAGGTTCCGGTCTCTTTGATTGCCTCTCCCATTTTTGAAAAAGGTCAGATCACAGGCAGTTTTACCTTGTTCAAGGATCTCAACTTGCGCAAGCAGTGGGAACGGGAGATAAAGCAGGCGCGGGATATTGCCTTGGAAACCGCCCGTTTGAAATCAGAATTCCTCGCCAACATGAGCCATGAAATCCGCACCCCCATCAACGGGGTCATTGGCATGACCGATCTATTGCTCGACACCAAACTCAACAAAGAGCAAAGAGATCTGGCCTCCACACTACGGGAGTCAGCCCAGGCTCTCTTGACCATTATCAGCGATATCCTGGATTTTTCCAGCCTTGAAGCTGGCAAGATCGAGACTTCGGCGGTACCCTTTACGCCTCTCAAGGTACTCGAAGAAGTAACCGAACTCATGGCCTCGCAAGCCCAGCAAAAAAATCTGGTTCTGCTGACCGATGTCAGCCCAAAACTGCCCAGCCTAGTACTGGGAGACCCGGCACGATTGCGCCAGATTCTCATCAACTTGGTTGGCAATGCGATCAAATTCACCAGAAAAGGACAAGTGGTCATCCAAGCCCGTTTGTCAGAAAAAACCAAATCACCCCTTGTGATCCGTTTTTCGGTCACGGATACAGGGATTGGCGTTCCCAAAACCGCTTGGCACCGCCTATTTCAGCCATTCACCCAAGTGGACGGCTCCAGCACCCGTGCTTATGGTGGCATGGGATTGGGTCTTACCATTGCCAATCGCTTGGTTGAACTGATGGGCGGCGAAATCGGCATGACCAGTCGTCGAGGCAAAGGTTCCACTTTTTGGTTCACACTTCCCTTTCACCTCACCCAAACAGAAACCGATTCCTCTTCACCACAAACCGCAACCCCATTAAAAGGGGTCAAAGTTCTGGTGGTCGATCCGCAGCAGACTAGCCAGACCATTTTGCTCAACCACTTATTGAACTGGAACATGAAATGTGCGGCTGTGGAGAGTCCAGCAGAGGCCATAGCCTATCTCAAGCACGAAGCGGATGCAGGAAAACCCTGTGATATTCTCCTGATGACCGCCTCGCCGTTTCCGCTGGAGAGTTGTCTGGAGTTGGGACGCAACATCACCGAAGATCCGACCCTACCGCCGGTTGGGCTGATTCTCATCACCGCCATTCATGAGAAAAAGTGGTTTGACGAAGCCCGTAAAGTCGGCTTTGTCGCTCATCTGACCAAACCCTTGCACCGCCATCAACTTCTGGATCGTCTGGTTTCACTGCTTAATCCAGAGCCCCTCCCAGAACCAGAACCCACAGAAAAAACCCCACTCCCCCCCCCTGTCCTGCGGGTTGAGGAGAATACCGAACGTCTCATTTTGTTAGCCGAAGACAATGCCGTCAACCAGAAAGTGGCACAGATGCAGATCAACCGTCTGGGATTTTCGGTTCATACCGTCGCCAATGGCAAAGATGCCCTCCAGGCGGTACAATCCGGCTCTTATGCCATGATTCTTATGGATTGCCACATGCCCATCCTCGATGGCAAACAGGCCACGCACGCCATCCGTCAACTGGAAAACACAGAAAACCGAACACGAACCCCCATCATTGCGCTCACCTCCAATGCCCTGCCCGGCGACCTGCAACGCTGCCTGGATTTTGGCATGAACGACACACTCAATAAACCCATTCGCATTGAGGAGTTGGCTGCGAAGCTGGATCAGTGGCTTCCCAATCGTCGTGGTGTGGTTCAGCCCACACCCGATATCAACGAAGCCCAGACCCTCCCCCCCATCTCCATCGAGCAACTGAAAGCCACCTTTGGACACGATCCAAAGGTCATCTTGGAATTTATCCATACCTATCTCTCCACCGCATCAGTGATCATTGCAAAATTAAAGAAAAATATTAAAATCAAAGAGGCTTCTTCCCTGGAAGAGAATGCTCACGAATTAAAAGGGGCCAGTGCCAACATGGGGGCCCATCTCATGTCGCGTCACTGCATTCAACTGCAAGAGAGCTTAAAAAATGGCGACTGGGGGGCGTGTCGTCTGTTAATTGAGCAGATTCAAAAGGAATTTCGTCGATGCGAGAACTACATCAAAAAGATCTAGACGATCTGCTCATGGATGAAACCACCCCTTTCAATCCCGAAGCCCGTCAAATTCACTGGCTGAATCTGGCCAAAAACCACCCCCCAGAATGGCTGGCATCCTATATGGAATCGCCCACCGCTGGCTGGGCCGTCGTAACTGAAAACGGTCCAGCAGAAGACCGGCAAAGATTCACCGCCTATTTGCAAAATGCTGAAGATCTCCCCTTTTGGGCCTTTGCTTTGGCCAAAAGCTACCTGGATGACGTGGGCGAATGGCCATTGTTTGGCATGTTTGTCGAGCAAGCGTTATATGCACAAAAATATGCAGAAGATGAACGGGCCGACCCGCTACGTAGCGTCCAGGAAATACTGGCCCAAATCAAACCGGTCTGGTCTGACATGGATGTTATTTATGTAGGCAAAGAGTCATACTCATAATTCCTCCCGCCACTGGAGTCTTTTAATGAAGGTTTACAGCTTCCGACTGCGTGAAAACCGCCTTGTCCCGCGTTTACCCTCCGAAGTGGATCCGCAATCCCGCAAAAAGCTTCGTGAACTGCGTGAGGAGATTCTCTCTCTCTTGACACAACAACGATTTGTCTCTTTCATCAAACAGCCAAAACTGCATTTTGACAACCAACTCAATTGCTTATGGTTACTGCACGACTTCATCTCCTCCCCAGAGCAGATGTTTCAGCATGTCACCCGGTTGCAAATCTATGCCTTTCGGCATTGGGAAGTCCCTTCCATGGACGAGTTGCGCTCCATTGCTAGGGAACCTCTGTTTCGTAACCATGAAAAACTGCGCGGCACAACCCTGCTATCACGGGATCCGGCACCCAATGGTCCTGGCTATCGGGTTCTCACGCTTGGCAGTGGAGGGAGTGGGAGCGAAAATGACACCTCGGAGGCGTCCCAACTGGTATTACCAATCCATCGCGTCGCGCAGCGAGACATTTTTTCATTCATTCTAAGTAACGGGCTCATTCCAAAAGATATCATCGGTATTGGTGACAAGATGCATCAATTGTATCTGCTCACCAAAGAGTTGAACGACAAAAGCCGTGACCTCAATGATCCCGCCACCCCATCGATCAAGACCTTGCAAACCCGACTGTTGGAAGGGGATTGGATTCGTGCCCGTCTGCCTATTTTGGAACCGGCCTACCTGACCGACATGGAAAAGGGGCTTTGGGAGTTGTATCAACCCGTTCCCCCCACGGGAAAAGGGTGGATCGAAATGACGCTAGATCCCCCCTGGGAGGCCAGAAACCCAGAGTTGGATATTCGCAAAGGGGTGATCGCCATTGATTTTGGCACCAGTTCCACAGTAGTCGCCTGTCGGGAGGATGGCAAAACCACGTTGCTCCGGGTAGGCATGCCTGACTTCTTCCGCAAACCCCTGCCTGCGGATTATCAAAATCCGACAATATTGGAGTTCATCCATCTGCCCCGTTTGTTGGCCGCCTGGACCGGTGAGGCCCATCGCCCTTTGACACGTTGGGATGATTTCAACTTTTCACATGAAGCCTTAAAAAATTTCCGCGAAAACGAGGCCAATCAACGCATTGTGGCCAGCATGCTGACCAACATCAAGCAGTGGCCCCTCTCACCAATGGAGTCCCGTTTTCGTCGCGTCACCGATCAAAGCACGGGCATGGAAGTGGAGATTCGAGCCACCGACGCCCCCATGCCGGTACGCGGCCAACCCATCGCGGTATCCAGGGACGATCCCTTTGACCCCATTGAGTTATACGCTTATTATTTAGGGCTATTCATCAATCACCGTTCCAATGGACTGTTTTTAGAATATTACATGACCTTTCCGGTCACCTACCCACGTGAGGTCAAGCGGACGATTCTAACGGCATTTTCCCGTGGTTTGATGCGTAGCCTGCCAGAGACCTTGATGTCTAGCCCTCTGATGGAACGGTTTCAAGTCCACGAAGAAGCCTCCGAACCGGCGGCCTATGCGGCCTGCGCCCTGGAGATGCTGGAGATCCCCCCCACGGTACAGGGTACGGCCTATGCGGTCTTTGACTTTGGCGGAGGCAGCACGGATTTTGATTTTGGTCTCTACCGTTTGCCCACGACCGAGGAGGCCAATGAGGGATACGAGCGGGTGATCGAGCGTTTTGGGGCCAGTGGGGACATGTATCTTGGCGGTGAGAATCTGGTGGCCAATTTGGCCTACCTCGCCTTCAAACAAAATCTGGAGACCTGTCGGGAACATCAACTCCCCTTTTCCATCCCACTAGAGGCCGAACGGTTTCCAGGACACGAACTGTTTCTCGACAACTCCCATGTAGCCCAAACCAATACCGTCTTGCTGACAGCCAAGGTGCGGGCGTTGTGGGAAAACTTCCGCTGGGATTTAGACCCGACCCCTCCCGGTGACTCTGGCGAGAAAAGACCATCCCGGCGACAATCCGACCGCATTGCCGACGTTTTGAGTCTCAAGCTGGCAGACGAGGATTTTACCCTGATACCCGACACCCAAACAATCACGCCATCCGACAACATTCTGGAAGTTCAAATCGAATTTTTGAACCGCAGTCGGGAAAAAGTACCGGTAACTTTCCGCATTGACCGCGACGGAATTAACCATTTTCTTGTCAAGCGGGTTGGCAAGGGAATTCATCGCTTTTTCATTGCCATGAAGCAGGCCTTTGAAAATCGCGGCATCACGCCAGGAGAGATTCACATTCTGGAAGCCGGAAACGCCAGTCGCGCCCTGTTGGTGCAGGCCTTATTTGCCGCCATATTGCAAAACAAAATGTTCAAATGGTCGCCTCCTCCTGAGGGAGTCGTTTTAAACCGGGCCATGGAAGCGATTCAAAAAACTGTTATTTTCCCAAGATTTGTCGTACATCGCCCACCGGTTGGCGACCCAAACAACCCCTATTGTCCCACCGCCAAGACGGGTGTGGCCATCGGATTGTTAAAACTGATTCCAGGCGAGACTTTGCTTGCCATCAGCATAAACTCCTCCAACGAAGTGGGCGAAGCTCCCTTTCGCCTGTTTGTTGGTCGTCACATCAAAGGGATTTTCCAACCCATACTGCATCAAAACGGTCCCTACCGGGAGTGGCAAGAGATCGGCACGCCCACCCGAGGTACGTTTGTATTACTTTACTCCTCATCTCCTCAGGCTGGTCTAGGCAACCTGCCTCGCGGAGCCCAGGAATTACAAGAAAAGAGTGTCTCGTTTGGACCCGGCCTTGTCAAAGAGAAAAAATTGTACATCCAGGCCATTGGACCCATGGAAGTCGAACTCTGTCTGGCCGACTCCTTAGAGCAGATCCTGCATCGACCTGAAGAAATTCTGCGCCAAATGAAAGTCGTGTTGCAATAAAAGGGGAGTCATGGTTACCGGATCTCCTTTAATTCATGCGTGGCGTTTCAATGGTGCAGGAGGAGGCACATCTTTAACTTGGTCAGATATTCATATGACCAGTGCCGCCAAACAGCAACCCTTTTGGCTCCACATGAACCGAAACTCAGAGACCGCCTCGCAATGGATACAAAATAACTCTGAGGTGGACACCAATGCCGTGAAGGCGTTGTTAGCTAGTGAAACCCGTCCGCGTTGCACTCGTTTCAAGGAGGGGGCTGTGTTGTTGTTGCGTAGCGTCAATGAAAATAAAGGCCATGACTTCCATGACATGGTCGCATTGCGGTTGTGGGTGGATGCCTCCGGGATTGTCAGTTTGCGTGGAAGACGTATGTTTTTCATCGATGAGATCTATCGCGCCTTAAAGGAGGGTAACGGTCCCAAAACCCCGGTGGAGTTGCTGGTAATTTTGCTGGAACGGTTGACCTTTCGGATGGAACCCATTTTAGAGCATATGCGTTCGCAATTAGAAGAGTTGGAAACCAACATCCTCGAAGGACGCGACCCATTCGATGCCCGTCGAGACGGTCCACAAATTCGTCAACAGTTAGGCCGATTGCGAGTAGCGGCAGTGGCCATGCGTCGTTATCTCTCGCCACAAAAAGAGGCCATCACCCGTCTGATGAACGAAGAGTTCGCTTGGATCGGGATGGAGCATAAATCCCGTCTTCTGGAAGTGGTGAACGAGACAACCCGTCATATGGAAGACCTGGATGAAATTCGGGATACGGCAGGCATTATACAGGATTCAGTGGCCAACTCCATCACCGAAGGGTTGAACGATTTATTATTCAAATTGACCATGATGTCCGCTTTTTTCATGCCCCTATCGTTTGTCGTGGGTTGGTTTGGCAGCAATGTCAGCGGGTTGTATCTCAATGCAGACAGTGCCTGGTTTCCAACTCAACACGGATTTACCCTAGAAGGCCTGCTACTGGTTGCCATTGGACTCATTGAGGTGTGGGTGTTTAAAAAACTTAAATGGTTATAAAATAACCAAAAAATGGAGATTACCATGGCCGCAGATCGTATTCGAGTTTTATTAGAAACGGTAACCCGCTTGTACCACAAGCAAACCTTGCCGCACCTGGAAAATCTGCTGCAAAAAACCTCTGAAGCCGACCTGTTCGCGCTGTTCAGACTCATGGGACACGAGGAAAGGTCCAATATTTTACCGCTGTTGGCCCGTGACACCGCTGTCAGGATTTTTCAATCCCTGCGCCTAGAAGACCGAATCCGAATCGTAGAAATTGCGGAAGTTCGTGATATTCTACCCATTATAGAAGATGTCTCCCTTGACGATCAACAAACCATTCTCAGTCGCATCAAAGGCCCCAATCGCAACCCATTGACTGCAGCCATTGCCATCAATCAACACGCCCAGAGCGGCATTGACGACAGCATGATGAGCATGGATGAAATCGGTGGGCAAACCTCAGAGATTGATAAAACCGAAGCCGAACCATCCTCATCCGAAAAAAATCAAATTACAAAAACATCCCAGAGGAAAACATCGGCCTTCAATCCTGAAAAGGCACAGATCCTGACAGAAACCATTATTCAACTCCATGAAAA
>JADFYY010000094.1 GCA_015232825.1 Magnetococcales bacterium | reverse complement strand
CTGGAGTATCTTTCATGCGCAGCTCGACTTCACCATAACAGAGGCACATATAATCTCGTTGCGGTTCCACCTGCAAAAAAATTCCGGTACCACGAATGCCAATGGTCGTGGTTGGAAGTTTCAGTAGTTTTGGCCCCTTACCAAACACTGACAAAATTTTTCCTGAGTTGACGGTAAATCCTGTTATCGCGGCAGGAGTTGAGGCTGCATGAAAATCGACGGAGGTCTTAGCACCAAGCAAAAAAGCGTCTTGCCCAAACACCAGCACCAATCGGCCTTCTGGCCCGGTAGCCACGCTTTGTCCAGGCCGGATGGGCGTCTTGCTGTCAGCCGACTGACCATCAACCAAGAGGGGACCATCCAATTGATGAATTCCCTGACGTATCGGACCAGACGCGCTCCATCCATTGCGAAGCGTCAACCCAAGCAGCATACTTTGCAAAAGAAAATGACGCCGATGTGGTGCAAATTGAGACATACCAACCTCCTTTCATCTGACATTTTAATAAGATCGGATTGTAACACTTGACCACACCCCTCCTCATAGTCATCATTCCGACTTGGAATGAACAGGAGACACTACCCAGAATTCTCCAGCAGTTGCATCAGCAGGTTGGCGTCACCCTAGAAATCCTAATCGCGGACGGCGGTTCGGGTGACGACACCCAAAAAATCGCTCAAAACGCTGGAGTCCGCTTCATCACCGCACCACGAGGCCGAGGGGCGCAGATGAATGCCGCCGCAAATCTGACTACAGGGGAGAATCTTCTATTTTTGCATGCGGATTCGGATTTTGGCAATGATCCGCATTTACTTTCACGCGCCTTTTCTTTCTATCGCGCCACCGCCGAAAAAAGCTGTGCTGGCCATTTTCCGCTCAATTTTGTTGACCAACCCACTGGATACCAATGGCTTTTTCGTTTTTTGGAAAAGAAAAGCACCACCAACCGTCCTGAATGCATTCACGGTGATCAAGGTCTGCTAATATCACGAGCATTTTTTCAACAATTAGGCGGCTTTTCCGAGGATCTCCCCTTTATGGAGGATCAACATCTGGCCATCCGCATCGCACAACAGGGCAGATGGATAACCTTGCCTGGAAAACTGGCAACCTCAGCGCGTCGTTTTCGTCGGGAGGGAGTAACCCAACGCATGCTGCTCAACGCCCTGATCATGACCTCTTTTCACAGCGATTTTGCAGAGTTTCTCCACCAGACCCCCACCCTCTACCGCAGCCAGGATATAACCCGTCCCTTGCAACTGACCACTTTTTTTCAACTTTTTTGCAAACTCGACCAAAAAGCCAACCTGAAAACCCGTTGGAATCGCTGGTTGAAGATCGGACGGCTGGCGCGTCAATCCCTCTGGCAAATATTCTTGCTATTAGGTCTCCCCGTTTGCCAATCGTCCAAACCTCAATTGACTTTTGAAAAATTTGTTTGGTACGATCTTTTATTTATGGGGTTTGCTTGGAGCGGATTCATGCTGATTCGACTTTGGTATGCGTTGTGGGAAAAAATATTAGTTAATGCTTGCATTAAATCATACAACCAGTTCTTAGCTTCTTTTTTTATTTGACAAGCGTTAAGCAACAGGCTACACTTTGTCAATGAAGATACTCAGCATAACCCATAGGGGATTGGAACGACTTTATGTTGACATTCCGTTTTGATACCGCCAACCGTGACATTTATGACGTCAATCTCGAAGACTACCATTGACGTGAAAGGAAGCCATGCAAAAAATGAAACTCGAAACAAACGGACTGTGCTGCCCTCCTCATCCCGGTGATTTTATTCGTACTGAGATTATTGAGCCTGCCGGTTTATCTGTTACGGCAGCGGCAACAGCACTGCAAGTGTCGCGTCCCGCCTTATCCAGTTTGCTGAATGGCAAGGCAGATTTATCTGGCGACATGGCACTACGTATTGAAAAAGCCTTCGGAGTAAAAATGGACACCCTGATGAAAATGCAGTCAGCCTATGACATCGCACAGACCCGTAAACGCGAAAATAAAATCCATATCCAACGATTTCAGCCTATTGCTCATACAATGACTTGAATTTATTAAAATTATCGAATATGTTCCAATGGAACCACTCCTGCCCGATTATATTGCTCATGGACAAAGACGGTTCAAAGAGGCGGTCAATCGCTTTAACCGGGAATCTCCAACCGGACCGCACGGAATTTTTTCTGGATTGTTCGCCTTTCATTGGCTCCATCGGGAGATTCACCCGCTTTACAAGCAGGCCATTCTCAATGCCTCTCGCAATCCAGATCACGACTGGCTCACAACTCTCCTGGCTGAGGCGGCCAACCAGGAAGATTTCGTAAACCGGTTCATGGCTCATCATGGGTCAGACGCGCATCCCACCCTTCTGACACCTTGGCAAAACAGTCAAGCAGACGCTGTTCGTCAGATTCAACGCCAGCAAAAAGAGATCGCAGGAGAAGTTGGCGGCTCTTGCGACCGCGAACGCCTCGCCTTGGTGGACGCCCTTCCTCCCCAAAGCTCACGTCCCAAACCGTGGCCCAAAGCAGGCTTTATTCCCCGTCTGGCCTGCTCTCAATCGTGCCGCCATTGCATGTTTGTCTATCGAACGCCTCTACGACACTTCCCTGACCCAACCCTTCTGTTGCAAACTCTCAATCAACAAACCACAGCCCTGTTGTTTACCGGCGGCGACTTAAGCGACCAAATGCCGCTTTTTCATCAGGCCATCCAACAGATGGATCGTATCCACTCCTTCGCGATTTTGCTCAACGGTGTGATTGCCACATCACAGGAGAGCGCGAACTCACTCTTTGCCGACCTCGAACAGGCCCAAAACAGCAGAAGCCAAAAACCCCCAGAGATCACGCTCCAGATCAGTTTCGATGAGTTTCATCAAGAAATTCTGGCCAACCGGGATGGATCACTCAAAGAGCGCGTTCCCATCGCCAATATCGCCAATCTGATCATCAGCGCGATTGACCATCCAACGATCCGACTGGTTCTTCTGCACAAACAAAACCGTCTGAACTTCTCCACAGAACTGTTCAAACGGGGCGTCTTTGCCCGTCTGGCCCGCGAACTAGCACGCCGTGGCCACACCCTGCGCATCCTCCATCACGCGCCCTCCCCCAGGATCAAAAACGATCCCGTGGACCCATCCCGCTTTGGAAACGTGACTCGGGACGCGCTTTTCGTACTCGACGCCCACCCCTCCCGCCCCATTCACTTCATGAGTTCCACCATTGATGCCTATGGCCGGGCCGCACTGCTAGACCCAAGTGAATTCATCCATGAACGCCCCCTTTTGCAAGAAATCCTGCAACACGGTCCACCACCAGGAGAACGGTTCGACACGGATCCCATGATTCGTATTGATGGGGAGGTCACCTGTTTTTCCGCCAGTCCTGTTTGGTTGGGAAATCTGTACGAGAGTGACAAAGAGATCATCCTAGCCCGTCTTGCCAAGGATCCCCTGTTGCGGGCCTTGGAACGATTTGATCCCAGGTTATTGAAATTTTATCAAGAGGTCGCCTACGACCTTGAACATTTGCTGGACACATCCACTGGGCCACACCATCTCTTCTATCGCCTCACGGAAAGGGGTTCTATCCGTCTGCATATGACCCAAAGATTGTTAAAAAACTCATTTTGACAATCTTTGGGTCATAATCTCCTTCACATCCTCATGCATTTTGCGATTACTAGTGCGTCACCGGTCAAAAACCGCTTGGCTGCTGGATCTACGGTACTCATACAGGTCGAACTGGGCCATCAGAAATGCCGCTCGCCATCGTTGAACAGGCCATCCCGTTCGATGCGTTGGTTATAGACCTCCATGGCAGATTGGTTTTCCTCCAGCCAGTCTTGTCGTTTACGCTCGGCAATGACTTGGGCAAGATGGCTCTCCAACTCTTGGGAAATGTTGATCTTCAGAGCCTTGGCCTGGGTTGCCAGCGCACTGCTAATGCGCACATTAAGGGGACATCTCGGGGAAAGTGGATTGAACAGCGACGTTTCCATGGTGGCTAACTCCAAAATGTTGAAAAACTCATTTTGACAATCTTTGGGTCATAATTTCCTTCACATCCTCATGCACTTTGCGACTATACTGTTCCAATATCACGCGCTCCTGCCCATCAATCGCGCCAAAAACAATACGTACCGCCACACACCCATCTACAGGCGATGCATCCAGCACATTTCCATCCAGATTCATCTGCAATGGCCCCAATAAAATCACATCATCCATTTCAACAAACTTCAAAGGCAACGAGAACTCAAGAGAGACCGGTTCATACAACAAAACTTCGGGCATGCGGCTATCTTTTTCCAATAAAATCCGCGCCCCGCCTCTGGAGAGATTGAGTAAATGGCCTCGCAATGCTCGCCTGCTCAGTTGCATTTTCACTGCAATTCTTTTGTCTGGTCCCACCCGTGGAAACCGTCGGCTTCCGACTGATCCGTCCGTCAAACGAATATTCCCCAAAGTGGCTACCCCCTGGGCAACATCCACCTTCTGAATCAAGGCTTTCAAACCTTGTTGGAGATGCGGAACAGCAATATAGGTCACCTGCTCCTCCTGCATGGCAATCAGTTGCGAAGGAGAAGCCTGAATGACGACATCCTCCTTTGAATACTGCATCACCAGTCCAATTGACGTGTAAGGAACACCCTGAAAGCTGTTGTAAAAAGAGATTTCAATGATCTGACTATGAATTAAACCAAATTCCCGTTCAATATCAACATAACGTACCAAAAAAGGATCATCCAAAAATACCGACAACCGACACAAAGGGGCATTTTGCTGCATGCAAACGTATTCTTTGAAGGCAATGGGTTCCTGAAAAAATTTCCCTAACCCGCGAATGATTCCTTTCATCAAAGCGCATAGTTTTCGATGAGAAACGTAAGCAACCGCAACCTCACTATGTTTAAGCCGATAGGTACGAATATCCGGTGGCTTTACCCCGGCCTCACGGTTGGCAAAGGGTGGCAGAATATCACTCTGAAGACGCTCTATAATATCTAATGTTTTCCAGTCTTTCTGTATCATACCCATGGAGCGACCCATAGTGACCAATCCTGGAGCCATATGCTCTCCAAAAAGCTCCAAGGTCTTGCTAAGAGGAAACTTCATAAATTTTGTTGTAATCGCAAACAGAACATTGGCCATAGTGTCTGCGTAATAGCGATCTGGTTCAAACTCGAACTGCTCCAGTTTGGCGGCCTCCAGTGCGGTCTCCCAAACCCCCTCGCCCAAACGGGATTCGATAAAATCTTCCAATGCGAGAAACAGGATGCCATGCATAATTACATTAACCTAAAAAAATGAACCATTACAGTAAAGAAAGATTATACTCAAAACAGCACAGACAAGCAACAATTGACCTCCTCTTTTGAGGCGACACTTTGCCATAAAAACGTCGTCCGTGATTTTTTTCCTTTCGACCATGGGGCAGGAACGGCATTATTTCAAGAATTGCCGTCACGGTTCAACCCTATCCCGCATTTAGAGAGTTCACTACATGTCCAAAGAAAGCCATCACCGACTGATCATTCTTGGTTCCGGTCCCGCCGGATACACAGCCGCCATCTATTCGGGCCGCGCCAATCTGAAACCACTGTTGATTCAAGGCATGCAGCCTGGGGGACAATTGACCATTACCACTGAAGTGGACAATTTCCCCGGTTTTGAACACGGCGTGCAAGGACCGGAACTGATGGAAAAAATGCGTGCCCAAGCCGAACGATTCGACACCCAAATGGTATACGATACGGTCACAGCTGTGGATCTTTCGGGGTCTCCCTTCCGTTTGACCTGCGATTCAGGAGACCTGTACACCTGCGATGCCTTGATCATTGCCACCGGGGCTTCGGCCCGCTGGCTTGGACTGGCTGCAGAGGAACGTCTGAAAGGTTTTGGTGTTTCCGCCTGTGCCACCTGCGATGGCTTTTTCTTCAAGGGTCAAGAGATTGCCGTAGTTGGCGGTGGCAACTCCGCTGCGGAAGAGGCGATTTTTCTCACCAATTTTGCCTCCAAGGTCTATCTGATTCATCGGCGCGACCGGTTGCGAGCGGAACAGGTCATGCAAGACCGCGTGCGCAACAATGCCAAAATTGAACCGGTCTGGAATGTTGTGGTGGAAGATATTCTTGGCGAACCGGGCAACGGCGGGGTCAATGGCATCCGGGTGAAAAACGTCAAAACCGGAGAGAGCAAAGATCTGGCGGTAACCGGGGTATTCGTGGCTATTGGGCATTCACCCAATACAGCCATTTTTGGCGATGCCTTAAAAAAGGACGAAGCAGGTTACCTGATCACCCATCCCGACTCCACTGCGACCGATATTCCAGGTGTTTTTGCGGCTGGCGATGTGCAAGATCGGGTGTTTCGTCAGGCAGTCACCGCCGCTGGAACCGGATGCATGGCAGCCTTGGAAGCGGAACGGTACCTGAATGATTTGGAAGAAAAATCATCGCATTCGTAAAAAAAAACGGCTGGCACACAGTTTTTTTACCCTGCGTGCCAGCCGTCAATGATCCATTTGAACTCTTACTGCTTTTTCTTGTTCTTTTTCTTACCCTTATGCTTATTTTTATGCTTTGATTTTTTGTCAGATCCTTTTTTAACGGCGTCTTTTTTGACAGGATCTTTTTTCTTGACGGAATCTTTGGTCTTGTCAGCCTCTTTGGCTTTATCGGCCTCCTTGGCTTTATCAGCCTCTTTGGGCTTGTCTACTTCTTTAGCCTTGGCAGCCTCTTTCTTTTGGGGATCTTTTGCCGCAGGCTTTCCAGATGGGGTAAATTTTCCGTTTCCGGTCATTTGATTGTTGCTGAATTCACCCACATATTTGTCACCATTGGGATAGGTATAAGTACCCTTCCCTTTCATTTTATTGTCTTTGTACTCTCCATCATAGATGCTGCCATCTGGGTAGGTGAATTTCCCTTGCCCATGAATCTTGCCGTCTTTATAGTCGCCGACATATTTACTGCCGTCTGAATAGACATAGGTTCCCTTACCATTGACACAATCACCAGAAATACATCTTTCCTGTGATTGACCGGTGGAAACAGAACCAAAAAATAATAACACAAACAGAAAAACGGAATAAATTGTTTTCATAATCGCTCGAATCCTTACGCATGAGAAATTAACCAATAGACCTTGGTTCTACCGTGAGATTACGGCCAACGCATGGTCAGTTTGCCACCCTTTTTTTCTTGACGCAAGATAGCATTTTTTTATTTCATTGACCACTGTCAACAACACACCTGACACACAAAAAGATGAATTCTGAACTTTTCACCCTTTTTCTTGCCTCCTTACTGGCTGCCACGGTTCTGCCCTTCTCGTCAGAGGCTCTGCTGACGGCCATGGTATTGTCTGGAGAACATGATCGCTGGCCCTTGTGGCTGGCAGCGACACTCGGCAATGTGGCCGGGGCGCAGATCAATTGGCTATTGGGGCGATATTGTCTCCGCTTTCAGACCCATCGTTGGTTTCCGGTCAGCCCAGACGCTCTAGAAAAGGCCAGAGAGCGTTTTTTAAAATGGGGTGAGTGGAGCTTACTGCTCGCTTGGGTGCCAATCATCGGCGACCCAATCACTTTTGCTGCCGGGGCGTTTAAGGTCTCGTTCATCCGGTTTTCGATTCTGGTTCTGCTGGGCAAGGGAGGACGGTATCTCCTGCTGATGGCCGCCCTCTAAATCTAAAATTATGCCCGCAAGATATACCGCTCGCAATAATCATCCAGAATGCCGCACAACCGGGAACTCTTGGCACTATCCACCAGATCCATTTCCGCCAACCCTTCCTGATACAAGCGACTCAAAAAACGGGTGTAAACCCTCGGCACCCCCTTGAGGAGATCCAACTTGATCCGTATCAAATCCGCACTTTCAAACATGAACCTTCTCCTGGCTTGTTGATTGACAATTGCTAATTTAAGCAAAAAACATGCCACAACAACTGTCAAACTTCCTTCATTTCCCTTAGCGAATGGTTAGAAAAATGGGTAAACTCGTGCAAATGATAAGAAGCACTTTTCAAACCACAAACTCTTGCGATTACTGACCCATGTCTTTTGCCACGATACCGGGCATTGCCATCAGTCGATGGAAAAGCCAATCCACCAAGGAACACTACTGGGATTTACGCGATCTTTTGACACGTTGGCGACGTTTGCGTCAAAACCCGGAGTTTGCCCGCCTTGTTTGGCAGAATCAACTGGACTTTCTGTTGAGGCGCGTCCAACCGGTAACCGGAGAGTGTTCCTTGCGCGCTCAGGCCGCTGCCTCTTGGCTGATTCGCGCCTGGGAAAGCACCCCTGATGATGGTGTTTCCATGGGATATTTCCCCTGCGACCCCCTGGATCGCTCGCCAAACAGAAACGGATGGCGTCCATCCTATCCCGAAACCACGGGTTACATTATCTCGTCCCTTATCGACTATGCCAACCGCTATAACGATGCTGCGATGTTTGAAAAGGCCCTGTCCATGGCACTCTGGGAAACCACGGTGCAAATGGAGTCTGGCGCGGTTCAAGGTGGGGTAGTCACCTCCGCCGACAAGCAGCACCCAGCGATTTTTAATACCGGCATGGTTCTTCATGGTTATACCGCCATTTTGAAAACCACCCCAAACAACACGATTGAACATCACGCCCGCCGTGCTGCGGATTTTCTTCTAGCCGACCTCAAAGAAGACGACCATTTTTACACCCACGGGCCATTTGTCACCAACCATCGCATCAAGACCTACAACTGCCTGTGCGCCTGGAGTTTGTACCGATTTGGTGAACAGATGCAGGAGAAAAAATATCAACAGGCTGCCTTACGCACGGCTACGGCCTCCATGCGTTTGCAACACCCCAATGGTTGGTTTCCCCATAACTGCCTAACCCGCGAAGAGGCCCCTCTAACCCACACCATTGGTTATACATTGCAAGGCATTTTGGAAACCGGTGTTGCCTCTGGCCATGAACCCCTGATCAATTCGGCCCGTCGTGGTCTGTTGCCCATTTTGAATGCCATCTCGCCTACTGGATTTCTTCCAGGACGTTTTCATGCCGACTGGTCCCCGGCCTCTTTCAGTTCCTGCCTGACCGGTTCAGCCCAACTGGCCATTGTTTGTTTTCGACTTTTTCAAGTTTTGGGCGATCCCCAATTTCTGGAGGCAGGCAATCGACTGCTGAATTATCTCAAGGGATTGCAGCTCATCCAAACCCCACAAACCCCCATGCATGGCGGACTGCCTGGATCGTTTCCCATTTTTACGGGCGAATACATGACCGCCGGTTATCCGAACTGGGCGACTAAATATCTTTTGGATGCTCTTTTGCTGCAAGAAAAGTTCTCATTGAATACACGCCAATGAGGTGATATGATGCAATAAACATCCTTTTCAAGAGGTGACCGGATGGATCTGAACGCCCAAAAAGAAAAATTCAGTGAGGCCTATGTTCGAGCTGTGGCGGCCACAGCGGGTTTCGGAATAGGTCAGCCTGAAATAGATGATGATAGTGTGGATCTAACCATCTATGGTCGAGGTAGAAACGGTAAAAACCGTTCTCCGCGTTTGGATATTCAACTCAAATGTACAGCAAAAACTGAAACAATTGATGAGAAAGATTTTTTCTCTTTTAAGCTAAAAATAAAAAATTATAACGACCTCATAGGTGAAGATTTCTTGACTCCCAGACTTTTGATCGTGGTGCGCGTTCCAGAAGAACCGATCGATTGGACCACTTCAACTGAAGAAGAACTCTTGCTACGCCATTGTGGTTATTGGATCAGTTTAAGGGATCACCCTGCTACAGATAACACATGTAGCGTAACTTTGAAGATTCCACGCGAACAGATATTCTCAGTCAATGCTCTGAAAACTCTGATGACCCGCATTGGAAACGGCGATATCCCATGAAAACGATCCATTACAATTCAGCCTCAATAAAAAAGCTTCAACCTTTGGAAGTCGCCACCTATCTGAAATCCACAGGTTGGACTCAACAGCACTGCGTCGAGAACACATGGGCCAACTGGGTCAAGGATGACATCTATGAAATTTTTCTTCCTTTAAATCAAAATTTTCGTGATTTCTCCTTGCGCATGAGTGAAGTATTACGTCAATTAGAACTGGCAGAGAAAAGATCACAAATCATGATCTTCAACGACCTGCTGACAACAAATTCTGATATCATCCGCGTGCGATTGATAGACCCGGAACTAGAAGATGGAACCATAACCATTGATGAACACGAAAGAATCATCCAAAATGTAAGAAACATGATGAAATATGCGGCCTGCGCGACCATTAATCCAGAGAAGGCAAATGATTACCTGAAAGGTATTCGAATTGGACAAAGTGAACGAGGGAGTTATATTTTAACGATCCATTCGCGCATTCCCCCACGTCTGCAATCAGACAAAGACGATCCGTTTCCAAGAAAAATTGTTGAACAATTAGCTCTTGCACTAGATGAGCTACGGCTCGCCACGCAAAATAATCTGGAATCCTTCGCGAACGCCATCAAAGAGAAGACTATCAGTGCTGATTTGTGTAAAGCCGTGATGGGTCTAGCTGGCCTTGACAATCAAAGAAGCATGGAAATCTCTTTTTCATGGGCATGCGGCTTGCCACTCACGGAAGAAAGACCGGCTTTGGTTGCTTTCCAGGCTCATGAGATATTCTTTATTGCGGAAGCTGAACGTCTTTCTCGAAAAATTTCACTTCCTGACATTGGGCCTCCCTTAAGCCGGGACAAATTGAAAATTAATATGTTAGCATAGGCATGATCGTGGTGTCACAAGCGTTTGGTTTGCCAGCCAAAATGAATCGCATTGCCTGAACATTGTCAAAAAATCACGGCGTACTGTCCCGGCTTAAGTGGGAGGCACTTGGTTCCACAATAAAATCATCATGAATTAATCTGGTTTCATATTGGAGTACCATCACCATGGGAGAACCATTACGCTGGCTGCATCTGTCCGATATCCACATGGGGTGCCGGGGGGAGGAGTATTGGCACCACATCACTGCAAGCTTTCAACAGTGGGGGATGCCAGACCTGATCTTTATCACTGGCGATATCACCAATGGCGGACTGGAAG
>JADFYY010000093.1 GCA_015232825.1 Magnetococcales bacterium | reverse complement strand
AACAGGAGCTCCTTAGACGGGAGGGATCTTTTCGCAACTTCCTTGACGACACCATCCCAACCACCATTGAAAAATCGGTACTGGAGGCTAGGAGAGAGGCTGAAAAAGATGTTCGAAGCTATTTGCAAAGCCTCCAAAATGCCCATTGGGCCACCTTGAGGGCTTCGGTACGACGTGGAGGAACTTTTTACGGCAGCCGGGCGATCAATCTTCCAGAAGATATTGTCAGCCGTTTTCAAGAACCGATGGCCGCAGTATGGGGCGATAAACTTCTCAAAGTTATTAGATCCAAGACCGCTGAACATTCAAACGATATTGCTACCATCGTTGAAGAAATTTGTATCTGGGCAAGCGAAAATAGTGACCCCCAGAACAATGCGCCGATGGAATACCAAAAGACGCGAATCGCAAGACACGCCGAACAGATGAAACAGATTGGTAAAGAATCCGCTGACAAATTACGTGAAATCGTCAAGATCAGACTCATGGAGGTCATCCGCCTACCAATAAAGGATAAATGTGAACAGTTTGTGAGGTCTGGTGACGATGTTGGTCATGGAGTCAAAGTCCGCATTATGAATTTATTCAATCAACTGGCTGAAGAAGCCACCGAAGCGGCCAAACAGCCAGCGATTGATGTTTTGCAAGGAAATTTCAACACAGTGCGTCTGGAAATCCATAAGGCATTCAAACAATGGGGTAATCCCATCGAGGACACGAAAGATTTAATCATTAACCGGCATGATCGACAAATGCGCGACGAGGCTCTTCTTGCAGACCTAGAGGATGTACGAGCCAAATGTCCTGTTCCGTGGACGACTAGCAATCCTTAAAACAATTAAAAGAGAGCAAACACATCAATGATTGTGGAATATCAGGGAATTGCGCGTGCGGTTTTGAGAATATCAGATGACTTTGGGTTTGAATCCTATGATCTTGCAAGTCCGCCTCGCAGACTCTTTGGATCACCTCCAGGGTTTCCGCTGGTTGAACACAATGTGGATAAACGCCGTGTAAAACCAATAAGCCCGTCGGAACAGTTGCTGACCAGTCTACCGAATGGCGACACCCTGTTGGCCATAAGCATTCGTTCTCTTGCTCGACTATCTGCCACTTTTTTGCTTGCAGAAGATCCACAGCATCGCCTTGACGTACATAAGGCAGCAACACTGATGCATCAAATCAGTCTGGTGCAACACATCCTGACCCAACCCAACTTAAGACGAGTCATGATTGGAGATGAGGTGGGACTTGGCAAAACCATCGAGGCCGGATTATTGATTCGTCGCTTGCTGGATCAAAATCCAGCCTGCCGCATACTTTATCTTGCTCCCGCCCGACTCGTCTCCAATGTGACCAACGAGCTGCGTGATAAATTAGACCTGGATGCACGGAAATGGGTGGCGGGAAGTGCAAGCGATGCCCGTCTCGAATCAGACAGACTGGTCATAGCCAGTCTTCACAAAGCCGTATTTGGTGAGAATCTCGACAAAGTCTCAAAAAGTGGACCCTGGGATGTGCTGCTCGTGGATGAATGTCATCACCTTTCCGACTGGGCGGCAACTGGCGGAAAACCCAATCAAGGGTTCAAGCTTGTCAGTCAATTGATCAAATCTCAATCCCCAGATGGACGCTTGATTCTTATGAGCGGCACACCACACCAAGGCAACGAAGTGCGGTTCAAAAATCTTTTACGGCTTTTAGCCTATGACATGAAATCACTCGACGATGCTCGTGGGCGCGTTATCTTTCGCACCAAAGATCGTGTGCGCGATTGGCACAATCAACCTTTATTTCCTTCTCGTGATATTCGAAAACCAACTGTTGTCCGCCTAGGTCATGCTTATGAACAATGGTACAATGGTATTTCTGGTTTGTATGACAGTCCATCGGAAAGCGGGGTCAGAAATCGAGCTGCTGGATGGGCAAAAGGTCAAGCTCTGCAATGGGCCGCCTCAAGCGTGCAAGCTGGATTGGGATTTATCGTTCGATTGGCAATACGTCGTTTGGATTGGAATCTAAACCATGAGTGTCTGGCACAAGCGATTGCCGCGCTCAGACCCTATCGTGACGGGAAAATCGATGAACCGCTGGGAGAGTTGTTTGATCGACTCAAAAAGCAAATCGGCAAGCAAAAAATAGCCGAAGATTCCGTCATTGATGCGGAGGATATTGACGAAGAGGAAATTTGGGCACCAGATCCAAAACTTCTGGCCTCCTTGCTGACTGAGGGGGTGGCTTTGCTGAATACCAGCGCAGCACAGGCCAAATGGAACGCACTTTGCAAAATTGTAGATGCAGCAAATGGCGAAAAAATTGTTTTTTTCGCACAACCTGTCGAAACTGTTGGAGTTGTCGCCGCATTCCTTGAAAAAAAATACGGCAACAAACCCGCACTGATTATGGGCAATCAGTCAGACGAGGATCGTCTTGAACAAGTTCGTCTGTTTCAGACGGATACGGGTCCACGTTTTCTGGTTTCCTCCCGTGCAGGCGGCGAGGGACTGAATATGCAACGGGCGCATCATCTGGTACATCTGGATGTTCCGTGGAACCCCATGGAAATGGAGCAGCGAGTCGGTCGCGTCCATCGCTTTGGCAGCAAAAAGACCATTGTGGTTGATACCGTGGTGGTCGAAGGCAGCCGTGAAGTTGACATGTATCGGATTGCTCGTGATAAACTTCGTCTGATTGCCACTCAGCTCGACCCTGAACAGTTCGAACAGTTATTCAGTCGCGTGATGTCTTTGGTGCCACCAAAAGAATTAGAAGAGATCATCGGTGGTGCCGCACCCGGTCCCTTTGGAAATTCTGAGTCCAATGAAATTGGCCGACTGGTTACAGAAGGATTTCGTTCCTGGAACCAATTTGATGAAACCTATCGGCATGAAGCCGAGCGCATCCGCAATCTGGAAGCGGGGCAAGCGATGTGGGAGGATATCGGCCATTTCCTGATCAAGTATGCAGGTGCGGAGTCTGCCGACGATGTCAGCCTTGCAAGATTTGAATTTCGTGACCATGAAATTCACTCCATCAATGAAAATCTTACTGCATTGAAATTCAAAGGGAAGACTTATGTATGCGGCAATACAGACGGTCTTTTAGCCGAAACCTCTGATGGAGGCCGTGCGTATGCACTTGGCTTGAATCTGGAAGAGATTTGTTTGGAACTCAAGAATGCGTTTCTCCCAAATCGTGAAACGGGCATTATCGTCGTCAGACGATCAAAAGAATTGGATTCTCTCATTCAAGATGTGAGCAGAATAGAGTTTCTGTTGAGGCAATCGATTCGCTCCGAGGGGGGTGTGGCTAACGAGGCAAACCTATCGCTTCATGCCTTTGCTCTCACCAAGAATGGAGCGGGTCATGAAATCTCCCCGACCGTCCGGTCTCAAATGATTCGATCCCTTTCACAGGCTCAACGGGTACGCGACCTACCAACCTCCCGTGATGACGATATATCTAAAATAACTATTTTTTCCAATGAGTTGCGCCAACCAAACGAAATGGATCGCACCAATGGAACAAGACATGCCGTTTGGCCCATCGCGACGGTTCTCTTTGTCTGACGACCAACCGCGCCAGCAAATTCCTGGAACACCCTACTTAATTCGGACAGAGAAATTGGCGGGGTGAATTCGGGCGGGAAACAAAGAGGACATCTCTCCTTTTTCCCTTCCTGATCTGCATAAAAACTTCTAAAATCATTGCGGAGAACAGTCGTCTCTTTGGTCATCCTGGCCGACGAGGAACCGGGTTGGCGACCGTCGGAATACAGCGATGAACTCTGGGGAACAAAGCTCGTCTATCAGTTCACCGCCGTCAAGTTGTTGGATTTTCTGCATGACCTGCCAGCATTGGAGGCATCCGACAACCCGTTTGCCATCGTCACTCTGGCGCACCTACGTGCCAAGCAAACCAGAAATCAGCCGCAAACGCGCTATGAGGAGCGATGGCGCATCACCCGCAGTCTGTACCAACGCGGGTTCATCCGTGAACAAAAGGTAGACAGGAAGGCAGACAGGAAGGCGAGGCCAAACTCCTGACCCGCCAACTCCAACGCCGTTTCGGCGACCTACCCCAGTGGGCCAGCCAGAAAGTAGCTGGTGCCGAGTTGCCAACCCTGGAGGAGTGGGGCCTTCGCGTCCTGGATGCTCCGACTCTGGAGAGCGTGCTGGCGGACCTGTCGTGAAGGGGGATCTCTTTCTTTGGCCTATTGCGACGGTTCTCTTCGTTTGACAACCAACCGCGCCAGCAGTGTAAAAAACAGCAGACCAAACGCCCAAATGCCCACAGTAACACGAATTTCCACCGTGGTGGGGAGATAATTCACATACTCCCCTAAAGGGGTGGGCTGGAAACCAGGAACAATCAGTCCCATCCCTTTTTCTATCAAGACAGCCCCAACAATCAACAAACTGGCCACCCATACCACACCAAAATGGTGCCGCAAGGGACGAATAATCAGCACAATCGCAACCATCACCTCCGCAGCAATCGCGGACCAGACGGCCAGTTTCAGGGCAGAATGACCCCAATACAAAATCCGCCCACTCTCACCATGGTCCGTTGGACGATAAAGCAAGACAAACCATTCCGCTCCCAGCAAAAACAGATGAATCAATAAGGCCAGGGTCATGATGCCAGTCAAAAGAGAGATCACCTGTCCAGAGCGTTGTAAACCCATGGTCTTTTCCAACACCCAAAACATCAAAAACAGCACCGCTGCTCCAGAGGCAAAGGCCGAGGCAATGAAACGCGGGGCCATCAGGGCGGAATGCCAAAATGGCCGCGCTGGCAATCCAGAGAGCATGAAGGCGGTCACCGTGTGAATGCCAATCCCCAACAACGTGGCCACCACAATCCAAAAAAAATACCGCCGGACCAGACGGGGTTGACCGGTATAACGCCCCCAAAGCAGATAAACCACCAATCCCACGTTGAGTAACAGATAGAGCGTCAGAATCACCATGTCCCAAGCTAGGATGGAGACGGGAAAATTCAACCGTCCCAAAAACGGCAAGGCATGCCAGATGCGCACGGGCTGTCCCAAATCCACAAACACAAACAACAAGCTCATGGAAACCGCCACAATGGCCATGCACTCCCCCAAAAGGGTTGTCTGTCGCACCTCGTCCCACTGCAACCAGTAAGCTGGAATCACCAACACCACCGCCGAGGCCGCCAATCCCACCAGAAAGACAAAGTTGCCAATATACAACCCCCACAACACCTGATCCGTCATTCCAGTAACCGCCAGACCCCGTTGCCACTGTTGCGCATAGGCCTCAACCCCAAAGGCAATGGCTAAAAGCAATCCCGCAATCCATATCCAATAGCTTAAGCGAGAATTAAACATCGGTAAAATACCAAAATTTCGGTTGGGTGGAGAGTTCTTCCTTGAGTCGGAAGATGGTTTTGTTTTCAAGAATATAGCGAATTTCCCCCTCTGGATCCAATAGATTTCCAAAGATCCTGGCCCCAGTGGGACAAGCCTCCTGACAAGCCGGAAAAAGGGCTTTTCGGGTACGCTGGATGCAAAAGGTACATTTCTCCATCACACCCGCCGAACGCGGACGATTGCCCAAATAATGGGTCTCGGTGGTGATTTTTTCGCTTGGGAGTTCCGGTTTTTTCCAGTTAAAACGGCGTGCCCAATAGGGACAGGCCACCGCGCAATAGCGACACCCAATGCACCAATCATAATCAATGACCACAATGCCGTCGGCCTCACGCCATGTGGCCTCCACCGGACAAGCTTGAACACAAGGCGGATCCTCGCACTGTTGGCATTGAATCGGCAAATACCAAGTGCCGGGTTGGGGCGTGGTCTGAGGATGATAATAATGATCCCCCTTGGCCAGATCGCGTTCTCCATGGGGCATGGCCAAAACACGAATATTTTCCGTGGTGCCATCGCGGTTGCCGTTATTCTCCCCAACACAAGCCGCAACACACTGACGACCCCCTTTGCACTTGGAAAGATTCAAGGCAAACGCAAAGGTAACGCCGGGAATGGGGGGTGTGTCGCGACACTGCAACGTGACACCATGCTCCCGCAAGGCGCGACGTTCGATCCGGGCCAATGCCTGGAGAACCTCTTCCTTGCTCATGCGTTGATAATGATTCTGCAAAAGGGTCTGCAAGGCGTCATCCAACGGACCTTCGGCTTCGGAGAGGGCCTGAACCGGATCTGCAAGCAGTGCTGTGGCCGCAAGTCCCAAACCCTGTAAAAGCTTACGGCGTGAGGTGGAGTGATCACTCATGGTTGTCTCGGTGGTGGTACGGGTGGCGTTGGCTTCCAGGCTGGAACATGAACATCGTGACAGGCCGGACAACGCAAAAGGATACGCTCCCCTTGCCAACTCCCCACCCGCTTGCCATGCGCACCAAAACGCCAATTGCGCACCACGCGGCCATGACACTCTGCGCAAAGCCGCCAACTGTCAGAAAATGAAATCGTTTCCTCTTGACGGTCCTTAAGTTGACCGGGTTGCTTGGAGTGATGACAATCCAGACACCACAGATCTCCAGAACCATGCCGGATTTGTCTTGTGTTATGAGGTCTTACCAGTTCGCGGCGTTGTGGATTGGTGGGTTTCCATGCATGACAGGTGCCGCAATCGGCTTTTGCCGCAGACCCGGAAAGTTGAAAAGAGGGAGAGTCACCCGCTTTGGCTGGCAAAATCAGCAGTAAAAAGAAAATCAGACCCACTCCAGCCTGAAAAATCTTGCGCACCTTTTTCAAGTCACTCCAGGGTTTCACGATGCATGTGGCTTGGTGTTAAACAAAATAATCTGCTATTATGGTATGACGTTCGCGGTTTGTCACTTAAATATTTTTTGGAGGTTCAATATGTCCGTAAAAGGAATCAAAGGGTTGATGCTCATTTTGGGTGGATTGCTGCTCTCTGCCACCACAGTTTGGGCTTCGGACGCCCCGGCTGAAAGTGGGCGTCCTCCCATGAATCATGTGCCATCCGCCAACTGCGGGGAGTGCCATCAAGAAATTTTTCAACAATGGCAAAATTCCATGCATGCCAAAAGTACCGCCTTGACAGACCCCATTCATGGTGCGGTGTATCGCATGGAAGCCGGTGACCCTTCCCATGAAGGGGTGACCCACAAGGCAACCAACACCTTTCCAGCCTGTCTGCAATGTCATGCCCCGATTGCTGCACGTGACAAGACCACCAAGCTGGATGCCAAGCCCATGTACGCCGAAGGGGTCAATTGTGTGGCCTGTCATACCATGACCGCTTTTAAGGGTATCCAAGGCAAGAATGGCAAATTGCGTTTGGGCGCGGCAGCCTACGACTATTCACCCAACAAGCTGCAAGGACCGGAAGGGGCTTTCAATGGCACTCAGCCAGTACCGGCCCCCGGTGGAGGCAAAGAGCCTCAGGTCAACAGTTTTCCGCATCAAGCCAATGCCGCACTGTTCAAGTCATCCGATGTTTGTCTCGGCTGTCATCAGACCATGGTTAACCCCCAAAAGGTGGCGGTATGCACCATTGGGGATCACCTGATCGGCAAAGAGGGCAATCCCGCGCCAACTTGTCAATCCTGCCATATGCCAGTCATCAACGGATTCTCTAGTCATGAAATCTTTGGCGGTCACAACCCCACTCAAATCCGCAAGGCGGTAGCTCTCTCTTTGACCTCCAAAGCGCACAGATCGCGTCTGCATACCGTGATCACCCTGAAAAACACTCTGTTGCACACCTTGCCCAATGGGGCCCCCTTCCGCAACATGGTTCTCAAGATCACCGCCCGCAACGACAAGGATGAAGTGATTTGGAGCAACTTCAAGGAAGATGCCGACAAGGAGGATCCGCAATCCTTGCTGATTCTCAAGCTGGTCAACAACGAAGGCCATCCGGTCATGCCGCCTCAGGCCACCAAGATGGGCAACGATACCCGTTTGAAACCCGGTGAAAAACGCATCCTGACTTATGCCATTCCCGCAGCCGGGGTCAAGAGTGTCCGCGCAGAACTGTATTACAACTTGATCACCAAACCGATGGCGGAACAGATGGGGGATAAACTGCCAGAAGAGTTGAAAAAACCTGCCCTGGTTGGACAGGCTGAGGTCACTTTATAATCTACATCCATTGGGGGAGTTCACCACTCCCCCAACTGGTACTCTTCAACCCGCGCTTTTAGAGGATGCTTTAGAGGCGTATTCCTGCTTGCCATATTTTTGCATGAACCGATCCACACGCCCGGCGGTGTCCACAAGCTTATGCTTGCCGGTATAGAATGGATGGCAGTTGGAGCATACGCCAAGGGTCAAATCTCCCGTGGTGGAACGGGTCTTGCTGATGTGACCACAGCCGATGCAAGTGTAGGTGACGTCTGTGTATTTTGGGTGGATATCTTTCTTCATGGATGTCGTTCCTTGACCGTCAATTGTTCATACTGGCGAAAAATTCTTCATTATCCTTTGTGGCTTTGATTTTGTCCAGGAGGAATGACATGGAATCCTGTGGTCCCATGGGAAGCAGAATACGCCGCAACACCCACAGTTTGCTTAAGTCATCCTTATTAATCAGCAGTTCCTCTTTGCGGGTGGACGATTTGGCGATATCAATAGCCGGGAAAATCCGTCGTTCCACCAGTTTGCGGTCCAGGCTCACCTCCATGTTGCCGGTGCCTTTGAACTCTTCAAAAATGACCTCGTCCATACGGGATCCCGTTTCCACCAAAGCCGTGGCAATGATGGTGAGCGATCCCCCTTCTTCAACATTACGGGCCGCACCAAAAAACCGTTTTGGTCGTTGCAAAGCATTGGCATCGATACCACCAGAGAGAACCTTGCCAGACGACGGAGCCACCGTGTTATAGGCGCGAGCAAGCCGGGTAATGGAGTCCAACAAAATCACCACATCCCGTTTGTGTTCCACCAACCGCTTGGCCTTCTCGATGACCATTTCCGCCACTTGGACATGCCGTGTGGCCGGTTCGTCAAAGGTGGAGGAGACCACTTCCCCTTTGACCGAACGTTTCATGTCGGTGACCTCTTCAGGACGTTCGTCAATAAGCAGCACCTGAAGAATGACTTCGGGGTGATTTTCAGCAATGGAGTGGGCAATGCTTTGCATCAGCATGGTTTTGCCGGTGCGAGGTTGAGCCACAATCAAGCCACGCTGCCCTTTGCCAATGGGACACAAAAGATCAATAACCCGCGTGCCAGGATCCTTGTTGGCTGAGGTATCTGGCAGTTCCATGACCAGACGTTTGTCGGGATACAAAGGGGTGAGGTTGTCGAAATTGATCTTGTTGCGGGCCTTGATGGGATCTTCGTAATTGATCTTTTCGACTCTCAACAGGGCAAAATAGCGTTCGCTCTCTTTTGGGGAACGAATCTGCCCCTCCACCACATCCCCGGTACGCAATCCAAAGCGGCGGATCTGGGAGGGGGAGACATAAATATCATCCGGTCCAGGGAGATAATTGGTATCGGGTGCGCGCAAGAATCCGAATCCATCCTGCAATACCTCCAACACCCCTTCCGCATAGATTTGCGCGTTATTGGTGGTACTCTCCGCCTTGAGAACGGCATAGACCAGCTCCTGTTTCCGCATCCCCATGAGACCTTCCACATTGAGGGCAGAGGCCATTTCGGACAATGTGGTAACAGGTAAGGCCTTCAGGTCACTGAGATGGGTGACGGGAGGTTTGTCAGGTTTTGTTGACATGGCAGGTGTCTGTTCTAAAGGAGGATGATCCTTGCGGTGGGATATGGGCGGCGAGAATTCGTCGTCCCCAAGGAACGGAACGTGCGTCAGGTCCGGGATACCTGAGACGGTGTCAGTTGGTGATGGTATGCGTTTTTTGGGCATGCTGGCGGAAACAGTAACAAAGAGATTTCAGATAACCGGGTTGATGAATCATCATCCCGAAAGTTCAAGATGTTCCTTCAATCCA
Source organism: Magnetococcales bacterium (assembly GCA_015232825.1). Lineage (GTDB taxonomy): Bacteria > Pseudomonadota > Magnetococcia > Magnetococcales > Magnetaquicoccaceae > Magnetaquiglobus. The sequence continues at coordinate 1,188 of JADFYY010000093.1, read as the reverse complement.
AGGCAGACGGAATGAACGGTTTTGTTTGGGACGTATGGCCGCAAGCAGGCCGTGTCACCAAATGACCAGGAAAGCATTACGATTCAAACATTATTGCAATTATTCAATATGCGGGTGTTGCTACAAAATACGCAGTCATTTAATTTTGGAAGGCTTGGTCAATCGGTTGTGAGATCGATCTGACTTTGTGCGCCTTTTACATTTTGTTGCAGGCTTAAGTGATAAGTAAGCTAGCCGGGAATTTTCAGAAAGTCAACAATAAAATAATGACCATGCAAAAAATCATGGAGTTGGCAATAAAAACGGTTGCCACTGCACGGGCCAAGCCCCGATTTTTTGCGTATTGCCCCCTATTTGGTGGATCTTTTGCCACAATAATTGCGTTTGCCGGATGGTATCGTCTTGTTCTCCACTGTTGTCAATAATCCAGTGGGCACGTTGGCATTTTTCCTCTTCACGCAATTGTTGGGCGATAATATTTTTTTTACTGACATCCGACATACCGACACGGGTTTGCAGCCGACTCCATTGAGCCTCTCCACAGGTCACCACAACGATTTGGTCACACAGGGCCTCCGAATGGGTTTCCATGAGCAAAGGGATTTCCAGCACGACGACGGCGTGAGTAATAGGCAGCCTTTCCCACTGTGTCAGCATGGCGGCCATATTCTGGAAGACAAAAGGGTGAACAATGGCTTCGAGATCCTGGCGGGCTTGAGGCGTTGCAAAAGCCCTCTCTGCCAGCAGACGGCGATTTAAGTGTTGTTCTTCTGTCAGGAGATCGGCTCCAAAGCGGTTGACAACGGCTTGCAGCCCTGGGGTGCCTGGGGCCAAAACATCCCGCGCCAGTTGATCGGCCTCCAGGGTTAAGGCTCCCATCTCACCAAGGAAACGGGTGACCGTGGACTTGCCGCAGCCAATGGAGCCGGTGAGACCGATGATGAAGAGGTTGGTCATTCCATTCCATTTTAACCAAATTTGTGATAGAGGGATTATTCTATAGACGCTTACATTGCAAACGTCAATCTTCTTGATGGTACTGGTTATGCATGTCTTTGACTGATCACCCATTAAAATCTTACAAAAGTCAAAAGAACGACCATGAACAATTTGCGCATTTTTCTATTAATGGCTGGAATGACCGCCCTGTTTCTGGCCATCGGCCTCATGCTCGGTGGGAAAACGGGC
>JADFYY010000092.1 GCA_015232825.1 Magnetococcales bacterium | reverse complement strand
TGAACCAACCGGCAATCTTGACAATAGAACCGCTAAGGAGACCGTAGAAATGATATCCATTTTTGCACGTAACATTATCGAACAGCACAAACATATATGGCTACAGGAAGGAGAATTGAAAGGCAAACTGGATGGCGAACTGAAAGGCGAAGCAAAAATCCTGACACGTCAGTTACAACGCCGTTTTGGTTCTGTGCCTGCATGGGCCAATGAAAAAATAGCCAAGGCGGACTCTACCGTCTTGGAAGAGTGGAGTTTTCGGGTATTGGAGGCCCAATCACTGGAGTCTGTGTTCTCAGACTGAAGTGTGACTCACTCTGCCACTAAAAGGCAAAAAGCGACTCTGCATCCTTGGAGATGTGGAGTCTGCGTTTTGTGAAAATTTGTTTTTCGCGCCGTTGTCTGCACATCTTTAAATGGTCTGACCTCTTACCTCTCCCGAAACGCTTTATTAACCGACGCATAAATGGGTTTCAGCATATACTCCATCAAAGTCTTGGAGCCTGTATGAATGTCGGCCTGGACTCCCATGCCCGGCAACACCTCATTTTGTGTCGGATCAACGCCGACATAAGAGGCATCTAGACGAATGATCCCCTTGTAATAGGGATTCGGATCATTCGGTTCCTTGAACGTGGATGCGGAAATCGATTCCAGGACGCCATTGATCCCCCCATAGCGTGCGAAATCATAGGTGTTTACCTTGACAGTCACATGTTGACCGGCTCTAACATGCCCCACATCCAACGGATTGATGCGGGTTTCCACCCGGCGTGTGGCATCCACCGGAACAATTTCTGTCAACAGCCCACCTGGAGGCACCACGCCGCGTAAGGTTTCCATCTGCAAATTCTTGACGACCCCCTTGACTGGAGTCCGCACATCCAAACGTTCCACCCGGTTTTTTTGGCGTAGCATCCCTTCCTTCAGTTGACTCAATTCGGAAGAGACGGCTCCTAGCTCCTTGAGGGCCTCCTGTCGCAACTCGTCATCCAAAGATGCAAGCTGCTTGCGGGCCTCTTCCATCTCCTTGTTGGCCAAGGCCAAATCGCCTTGCGTGCGTCGAATGTCACCCTCAACACGGCTGTAATCCCGTTCAATGCCCAGGACAGAAAGACGGGACACCACCCCTTTGGCCAAACCCGCACGACGCATGACCAGCTCTTCGTCAATGGAGCGCATCTGACGATTCAAAGATTCCTGTTGTGACAGCAAACTGGCAACACGGGTCTTTTTTTGATCCAACTTGCTTTTTAAGACCTCCTTGCGACTTTCCCGGAAAGCGCGTTGCGCATCAAGAAGCGTGCGCTGATCCCTCATCAAATGAGCAAACCCACTCGGAACCGCGCCAAAATCTGGATCCTTGTTATCCAAAAAGGCCCGATTTCTGGCAGCCTGAGACTCCAACGCAGCAAAACGGGCCATCATCTGGTTCAGTTCCGCCAAAGCCGCCTCTGGGGCCATGATAAATAATACCTGACCCTCTTTGACCAGATCCCCTTCCTTAACCAAAGTCGCCTTGACAATCCCTCCTTCCAGATGCTGAATGTGTTGCACTGGCCCAGCTGGCATGATCTCTCCAATGGTGGGGGCCATTTCATCCATGGTTGAAAAAGATGCCCAGATAAACAAAATAATCATTACCAAGGTCATGAAAACCAAGGCCAACCGAATGAGACTGGCAAGCCCAGACTCCTCTAGAACCACAGACTGGGCCATATAGCGACGCTGCTTATTGCCCTGTTTCAACACCTGAACCAACTGTTTTTCAGGCTTCAACACATCCAAAAACTCCTCGGATTTAGGAGGCGTGACAGTTGGAGCCGGTGACTTGGTCATCGTTTGCACATTCACTCCTTCCACAGGTTTGGTCGGCGGCGCAGGGTGGGGGGCAAGGGGTGGGGGGGGCGGCGTCTCTTTTTTGGGGGGCCGTCCAATCATAAACACCACTGGCTTGCCTTTTGGCCGCTCACCCGTTGCTTGTTGAAGCTCAGAGGATGTCATACAAAGCCTCCCGGAATTTGACGTAACACATCATTCGGTGGACCCGACAAACGTAAATACCCCTGATCCATATACAGCACCACATCTGCCAGACGAATATGGCTTGGCCGATGGGTCACAATAAAAATCGTGCGTTTTCCCCGCAACTGCTCGACAACATGGATGAAAGCCTGATCATCTTCCCAGCCCAAACTGCTGGCCGGTTCATCAAACAACATGATCTTGGAGGGCTTGAGGTAGGCTCGCGCTAGGGAGAGTTTTTGCACCATGCTGGAAGGGAGTTGCGCGGATTTCTGATCCCCAACGCGGGTCCAGAATTGCTTGGGCAAGGCCATGATTTCATCATAAACTTGAGCTTTACGACAGGCCTCTTCAAGATCTTCGTCTGAGGCGGTGGCGTGGGATAACCGTAAGTTCTGCGCGATGGTTCCATAGAACAGATTACAAGATTGAGGTACATACGCCACAGCATGACGCAACTCAATGACATTCATTTGACGAATATCCAATCCGTCAATGCGAATACTGCCAGCCTGAGGTGTATACAACCCGGCAATCAATTTAACGATGGTTGACTTGCCAGAACCATTGGGACCGATCACGGCAATCACCTGTCCTGGATTGACATCAAAGGTGACGCCCATCAGGGCTGGTTCCGCTTCTGGGACATAACGGATACTCACCCGCACAAAAGAAATATGCCCCTTGAAGGTTTTGATCGGCTCAATGGCCGCATACTCCTCCCGTTCTGGTGTCACATTCATTAGCGAATTGATTTGGGTAACACTGGAACGGACCTGTTCCAATCGAGTCATGGCGATAAACGCGCTCTGGATCGGTGCCAGTACCCTCCAAACCAGAACCATGGCCGCCACCAGTCCCCCGGTTGTCATGGAGTGATCCATCACCCGGTAGACGCCTAACCCAATAACCGTCACCCCAGAACCAACAATCAAAATGCTTGAAATGGAACTGACCAACGCATTGATCAATGCGGTACGAAAATTGGCCATGGCTGACTGTGCCGACAAAACGCGAAACCGTTCCAGCCAGATGGATTCCATTCCGCCATACTTAAGTGCCCGCATTCTTCCCAGGGCTTCCACCACAAACTCCTGTTTTTTGCTTCCGGCCCGCCTGGAACGTGTCTCCTCCTTGGCCACCATCGGCATCATCACCATCCACAGGGCCACAAACAACAGCATGGTCACCATGGGAACCAGAGCCAAAGGTCCGCCAAGAATGGCGATCACCACAAAAAAAACCACTGAGAATGGCAGTTCAAAAAAAACCATCATTAGTGGCCCAGTAAAAAATTCCCGCACCGCATCAAAGTCCTTGATCCGGGCCACCTGCGCCCCTGTAGGAGCCCGTTCAGTATAACTTGGAGTCAAGGAGAGAATGCGCATAAAAACGGCATTACTGACAATACTATCCATGCGCGACCCGACGTACATGAGCATCTTGGAGCGAAGTTTTCGCAAGAACCAATCAAAGACCATCACCAACGAAATTCCAAACAAAAGATTCGTCAAGGTCTCCATGGAACGGTTGCCCACCACCCGGTCATACACGGCCATGGTAAACAAAGGGGCCGCGACTTGCAAAAGGGTCACGGCAAACGTAATCAGCAAGATATAAACAATCAATCTTTGGAACCGTTCCGCCACCATCCTAAACCAACCCAATCTTTTTTGAATGAGCGTTCGCTCTTCCTGGTCCATGGCCCCAAAGAAATAGGCGGTTCCTGGTATAGATTGATTTTGTGTCCGTTCCACCTGAGCAGTTCCGCCATTGAAAATAATCAGGCCATCCCTCTTTCTTTTCAACAACACCATGGCAGGCAAGTGATCTGGGACAAACAGACAAGGCATCAGACGTTGATCAATCGCATTGAAATTGATGCGCGCCGGTCTGCTGACGAAAGTCATGTTGGCCATCATGTTGCGCAGACCGGTCAGGTCGAGGGTTTCAGAGAAGTGTGGCAAGGCCTCTGCGATATGACGCAAATCTCCCCGGTATCCCAAGGACATCAGCAATGGGATCATGCAGGCACCAAAATCGGAAAGACGAGAAAATTCGGCCAACAAACCCGTAACAGGCTGCTTGGAGCGAAGCATCTGTCGAATGGCCTCCATCTCCAACGCTTCAGCGTCTTTATCCACAGGATCCGTCATTTCTCAATCCTTGCTTGCCAAAACCGGAGGCGGTGCTTTGGTAAACGGGGGTCTTGGGGGCTTGAGGGTCAAGGTGCCTTCCTTAAGTTCATAAACGCGATCTGCCAACCGTTCCAATGAAGGACGATGGGTCACTAAGATCAACGTCACCTTGCCATGCATGGACTCCAAAACTGCCTTTAGTTTTTCATCACCACTGCTGTCAATAGCGGTATTGGCCTCATCGAACAACACAATACGTGGCGAAGAGACCAAGGCCCGCGCAATGGTGATCCGTTGTTTGATGCCTCTTGGAATGGTCTCATCCGCCCCATCATCCACAACGGTCTCGTATCCTTTGGGAAGTTTGGAGATAAAATCTTCCAACTCCAAACGGTTGGCAACTTCCATAGCCGCATCCGCCCTTTCTGGGCGGAACATATGAATATTCTCCAGAATGGTTCCCTTGAACAACATGCCAGTCTGGGGCATAAAGGCGACACGGGAGCGCAGACTAACTGGATCATATAAAGAGAGATCATAGTCATCGATAAACACCTTGCCCTCGGTGGGTCGTATGGCCCCCATCATCAGCCACAGCAGCGTTGTTTTGCCGCTTACCCCTTGAATGGCAATCGTCTCCCCTGGATTCACCACCAGATTGATATTGTTGATCACATTGTGCATTTTCTGTTTCGACGGATTCGTCTGACCACGTTGATCCTCGCTTTGCTCGGCGGGAAAAGCGAAACTGACATTCTGCATGGTCAATTTGCCCAGAATATCTGGAATGGGCGGCGTCCCTGGGGGAAAATCGGGTTTCAGTTCAAATATGGCATTCAGCCGTTTTCTGGCCACTCGAATGGTCTGAAAACGTGCCCAAATGCCCACAGCCCGTTGCAAAGGTTGAATCGAACGCCCTGCCAACATGCTGCAAGCCGCCAAACCACCAATGGTCAATTCGTGGTTGATGACCAGAATACTGCCAAAAGTCACCACAGCCACAGTGGTCAATTGTGCGAAAAAGGCCCCAATGTTCTGGGCATCCGCTCCATGCATGCCGACATTATGCGCCCCAAGGGCGCAGGCCTCCTGAAGTCTTTCGTAACGCCGCAACATCATGGCTTCCATGGCCATAGACTTGACGGCATGAATGCCATTCAATACCTCGATAATAAAGTTGATACGGATATCATCCGCCTTCATTCGTTGCGCTACAGATTGGTGCAACAGTGTCCCGATATAGAGCGTGAAAAAAAGAAACAGTACAAACAGAATAATTGGAATCAACACTAAATAGCCAGCCAAATGATAAATCATGGCCAGAAACACTGGCACAAAAGGGAGATCCATGATCACCAGCACGGCACTGCCAGAGTAGAAATCCTTGATTACATTCAGGGCGTTCAGCCTTTCTAAATGGACGCCAGAACCCACCCGCTCGAAGTCGGCCAGATTGATGCTCAGCAGACGTTCCATGGCACTGACACTGGAATTATGTTCAAAACGGGCCCCAAGCCAAGCACCAATATAGGAGCGGACCATTTTCAATCCGGCCTCCACCAGCAAAGCCACAGACACACCCAGCAGCAGCAAACTCAAGGTGCTTACGGCTTCAAATTTCAGAATACGGTCATAAACCTGCAGCAAAGTCAAAGGCAACGCCAAAGCTAACAGATTCAATAAAAAAGAGACCAGCATCAGATCCCAAATAGAATCTGCAACCACGGAAAACGGAGTCAACCGCGCAGGCCAGCCCTCTTTAGAAAAAAACACATCTTTAGCCATTACCACGCTCCAAAAGCAATCACAATTTCTCAGTCTGCATGCATAAACCTCTCCAATTCTCTCATATCAGCCAAGTGAGAATATTAACATAAAAAGGCACAATAGTTGCTTATCTCTCGACTCTATAGAGCAAATTGTCGTCTTGACCACTTGAAATTCGGGTTTTACGCATGTGAGACACCTCTCTCGCTCGATTACGCTACTGATTCTGCCTGCATGGTTTATGCAGCAATCGGCTTGGGCCTTGAGCCTTGGCGATGCCGTGATCGAAGCCCTGAACACCAACCCCAAATTGCTGGCTGCCGCTGAAACATTGGAGGAGACCAGACAACGGATTCGTCAAGCTTTTGCCGGATACCTGCCCACCATCGATTTTTCCATGGGGTCTGGTCGGCAATGGGTCAACACGCCATCCACCCGCATCCAGAATCATGGCGGCCTGACCATGAATCCAAATGAGAAAACCATAAGCATCAGCCAACCCATTTTCGACGGTTTCAACACACAACACAAGGTGGAACAGGCGCAAGCCCAAGTTGAGGCGATCAATTACACCTTTTTGGATGTTGCCGAAACCGTGACTTTGGATGTGGCCATTGCGTTTGCAGAAACTCAAAAGCAACGTAAACTACACGCTCTAGCCCAAGAAACCTTATCGCTCTACACAGACATCCTGATCAAGACGCGCCAAACTGCTCACTTAGGGATCGTTGCGGACATGGATGTCCGTTTGGCGGAAAGTCGTGTTTCCCTGATTGCCTCGGATCTGGCGACAGCCGAAGGGGCACTTTACAACGCTAACACCCGTTTTACCACTTTGGTGGGATTTCCCCCAGGTACTCTCTCATTGCCTGTAATCGATCAAAATCGGTTTCCTGCCTCCAAAAATGACGCCATCGAAATATCCATGCAACGCAACCCGACCCTGTTGTCGGCCAAAGCTGACCTGGATGCCACACGGGCCGAAGAGAATGCCAATGACTCCACATTTTGGCCAAAGATCAGCCTAGAAATGACCATGTCCGACAATGAAAACGTCAGCAGTGCGACCGGTTCTTCTCAGGAAGCCATGGCCATGCTTCGTTTGAAATACAATTTGTACCGTGGCGGCACAGACCTATCCAAAAACAAGGAGACAGAACACAAACTGTCTCGATTCCTCGAAAAACTAGAAGAGACCCGCCGGCAGGTGGCAGAAAAGACCAGTCAAGCATGGAACGCCCTGTTGACTGCCCGCTCCCGGATCCAAAGTCTTGAAAAACATATGACTGTAACCAAGGCTGTCAACCAGGATTATCATGAGCAGTATCGCATTGGAAGCAAATCCCTACTTGACATGCTGAACTCGGAGAATGAACTCCATACCGCCAAACGGATGCTAATCGAGGAAGAGATCCAGATCATGATGGATTCCTTCCGTTTGTTGGCTGCCATGGGGATGCTCAAGGATACTCTGATCCAACCAGAGCAGATCACCCAGGAACCGCCCTCATCCCTTCCGCCAGCAGACCGGCCACCAGACTCCCTGGAGGTAACCATAACACCGGCGCAACCCATCCCGACAGACCAACCACCGGAAAAGAGGGAAATTACCACCCTGTTGCAGGCTGCCAATCAGCATTTCGCGGAGAATCGACTCACCCGACCTGAAGGCAACAACGCCTTGGAAGCTTATCAGAAAATTTTAACCTTAAACAAGGAGCAGGCGGAAGCCAAACAGGGGATCCAGCGCATCGTCACCCGTTTGTTGGAACTGGGTCAAGAAGATTATGACCAATGGAACACGGAGGAGGCGTTGCGAAAATACCGCACTGTGGAGCAACTGGAACCCAATCATCCAAAGGTGCGTGCAGGTCGTGAACAAATTGTGGATCGTTTTATCCGGCTGGCCAAACGGTTTGCGTCCGAACCCGACAAGGTGCGCGATTATCTGCAACAGGCTGAAGCCATTCTGCCTGGACTGCCGCGCATCGCCCAAGCCCGTGATACGTTGTTGCCGCAAACCTTATCTAATGAGTAAATACTCTCCTAGTTTCGCACAAATTTCCAATACGCCACATACCCAGACAAATAGTGTTCGATATCGTCAATGCGAACCCGAAACCCATGATGACGGATAAAAAAACTGCCATTTATGCTGGCCGGTTTTGCAAAATACATGGATTGCTCTGGCCAGAAAAATCCATTCAGCAGATAGTGAGCCCGATGGTGCAAGGCGCGATAAAACTTGTCAACATCAAACCCCTGCAACACATGCTGCATATCCGGTTGTTTGGCAATGCGGCCATGCATTTGCGCGAATGCCATGGAAAGCTCCAATAGCGTGGGGTAGGTGGTTTCGCGATTTAGAATAAAATCCAGATAACCCGCAATATTCTGCACCCCAAATTTATAATATTTCTCCTCTGGCCGGTAAAGAGTCAGTTCATTGGCACAATAAGAGAGCCAATGATCATGGGCTTTCCAGTGGTCTGCTTGCAAAAAATATTCAAAAGCCTTTTCAACAACAGCCAGCCAACGCCCATCCTTGGTGAGTCCGTAAAGCCGCATCAGGCCAAAAGTGGCTTCACCATCGAAATAAATGATACGAAAATCATCTTTTACCGCAAGATCGGCGGCGTGGAGTACGTGAACAAATTGACCACTCGGCCCGTTCTGCATGTGCCGAATACCCAAAGCCAGTTTTTCCATGAGAGGCTGATATTGTTGATCACCCGTGAGTTCGGTGTATTTCACCAAGGCCAAAATGGTAACTGCATTGGCTCCAAGCTTGATTTCATCACCCGTGTCAATCACAAAGGCAACACACTCTCCACTCGGCAAAAGATAGTCGCGAATGCACTGTTCAGTCAGATAATTCAGTGCGCGGCGAATGGCGGTCAATAACAAGTCACGTTGAGTCAATTCCCAGGCTTCCAGCATGGCATAGGTCGAGCTGGCATGGCGCAAGACGTTGTAGGTGGAGATTCGCCGGGCAAAACAGGGCAGTAGACCATAAATAAACTGACCATTTTTCTGGAGCTGGTTGGCAAGAAAATTGGCTCCACTGTCAATGAGAGAAAATATTTGCTCACTCTCAAGCTGCTTGATCGGACGACGACCGGAATTCAAAGTTTTTGGTGCCAACCACTTCGCTCCGCTCTCTGGCGCAGGGAGCCATTGGGGTTCCTTACCGCCGGGCAGGGCGTCTAGCTTTGAATCTTGCGCAAGAAACAACCCTTCGGTGGTCAATACATACACGGCAGCCAAAGGCGATAAATCCAGATGGTGATTCGTACCATAACGAGTTTTTGCATATTCGGCGAAATTCTCAAGATTTATGTTTGACTTAGATTCATCATTATCATGAGATAACATGGCGTTGGCGTTGAGTTCTTGCTCCAAAAAAGCCTTATCCAACGCAGCATCCAGGGCAATACCCTGGCGAAAATAGTTGCGTTTGGTCTCTGCCAGACGAACGTTGAGCAATGACCAAGTCAAGGCCTCAACAGATGTCACCCAGTCGATGCGTAACCAGACAACCTTCAAATTGGAACGTTTGGCCAGTTTGATGGCTTGCAGGGAGCCTAACTTCCAGGCCGTGGCAAAATCATTACCAGACGCATGACAAACCAGGGCGCGGCTGACACGGTTGCAAATGGAAAAGAACAGTGTGCAAGCTGGATAAGGCTCTGACAAGTAAACAGAACCCTCTTGAAAATGAGCCGCCACCAAAGGACGGGCCCGCATCAGTAAATTGGGAAGAAACATCAAGAGATCTCCTCCATCAAAAAATTTTCCACCGGGAATGCCGCCAATTTCCACTCTGGGAATCCCTCTTCCAGTCGGCGAGCAATAAACCCTTTCTCCCGCAACCAAGCCACCGCCTCAAAAGAGAGGACACAATAAGCCCCTCGACAATAGGCCACCACCTCCCGACCCGGCGGCAGTTCGTGCAACCGTCGTTCCAGCTCTTTTAAGGGGATGTTGAAAGCCCGTGGTAGATGACCCGCTGCATACTCTTCTGGGGGACGGACATCCAATACCGTCACCGTACCCTCCCGCATGCGCGCCAACAACGCCTCTCGCGGTAAAGGCTCCATGGCGTCCTTGGCCAACAGGTAACTATTGACCAATGCTTCAACCTCGCCCAAATGACGCTCCGCCAACCGTCGGATCACCCCCAATAGGGTAATCACATCCGGGTCAGAGAGTCGATAATGCACATACAGACCCTCTTTGCGGGCAAAGACCAACCCAGACTGCCGCAATTGCTGCAAATGCTTCGATGTGTTGGCCACCGACAGCCCGGTCAATCCAGCCAAAGCCTCAACCGTTCGTTCACCCTGGGCCAAATATTCCAGCATCGCCAAACGGTGCCCCTGACCCACCGCCTTGCCCACCCGCGCCAAATGATCAAATAACGTTTGCTTGAACAATTTGCTTGACATGACCTGAATAGTTTGGTTGAATTGAATTCAACTTGATAGTTGAATATAAATGGACATCGATGAATCATCATTCCAGAGATGGGAATCAAGGGCAAGCATTCCTTGGATTACAAGCCAAAAAAACAGGTTGAAATTGTTGTCTGCCGCAGATTTGAGCCATTCAGGATGCAGGCTCCAATAGGTTCCCCGGCCTGTTCCACCCCGCTCCAGGTACAGTAGTGGTCATGCCACCGCCAACTCTTGATAAAGATACCTCTGGAACCCACTGAACATTTTGTTGAGATCTTCCGCTAGACCAAGATCAGCCACAGCGTCGTTAATTGAATCGTTATACTTGAGGCGCAGAAGCGGCGTCAACTTTGCCTGATCCAGTTCCTCTACACCGATGTTAATGTATTGAGAGAGGACGAAATCAAGGAAAACTTGCTGCTTGCTATTAAAGAGGGTACTAATAATGGCCGCTGCCCTTCCAGCACGCTCCTCGCGGGTGATCGGTGCCAGAGCATAAGCCACATAGGCCAGCACATCGAATAGATCGCTTTTCTGTGCGTCGATGATCTTCTGCATTGCGATCAGTTGATCCTTGCCAAATCCTTTCTCCGCCAGACCTTCCAAAAGCTTTCTGCGCGTATCTGGGGCACTCCACAAAGCGCGAAGCTCCTCCTCATCCTTGAAAAATTCTGGCAACTCGCCAAAGAGTGCCTCCATGAACTGCTGTGCCGACATCGGGGTGCCATCAGGATGCCAAAAGCTCGTCGCCATCATGTGTTGAATCGTTCGCGCCTTGCCATCGGCCAGTTTCACCCGTGCCTTCTTCACACAGACACAAGGCGTGCATCCACATTTCTGGCAAAGCTCTTTTTCGCACTGACACGGTTGTTGACCACAGACCGAACAGGGTTGCGGTGGTAGATTTTCGCATTGACAGGGGTAGCTTCCACATTTTTGGCAGGTTTCTGGCTCAACTGGATCACCATCCCACTCCGGGTCGTTAAAATGATGGTGCGCCTTCACAAAATC
>JADFYY010000091.1 GCA_015232825.1 Magnetococcales bacterium | reverse complement strand
CAGAGGCCAACACCGTTTCCATGGAATTTTTTCTGTGGTTTCGTTACCGTGGGACGTTTGATCCTGAGGCCATTGAATTCTCCAATGCGGTCACTCCCATTGAAATTAAGGATCCAGTCGAATCTGTGGTCAAAGATGATCTTACCTTTAAGCTTTTCAAGCTCAAAGGAACCTTCAATATTGATCATTTAGAAACCAAACGGCCTTTCGGCAGCCACGTTATTGGCACCTCTTTTCGTCACAAGATCCTAAACCGCAACAATGTGCTTTTTGTGGTAGACATCCTGGGAATGAGATTGGAGAGTGGTAAAACCGTACTTGAAATGGTAAATACGCCTCAAGTTGTAAATGCCAAATTTGGCTGGAAAGTGGATCAAGCTTGGATCTCCCAGGAAAGATTCATGACCAGCTCTTTTGGCAAACCGGCCTATGTCGGATTTGGCACGGCTGAACCGGAATTCTCGCGCATTGATCTTGGCATGATCGTCAGCAAGGGGGAGTTTGCCGCGCGTGATTTCATTCCGTATGAATATTTTATCTATTTGGGCATTTTTGGGATGATCGGGTTGATCTTTGCCATTGGAATTGACGCCAACACTCAAGGGGTGTTCTGGCAGATCTCCTCTTGGGTTCTGCGGATTATTTTTTGGCCCATTTTTTTGATTTCATTTGGCAACTTATTCCTAGATTATGCCTATCAGCAACTGCCAAACCATTTTACCGATCACGTCTTGTTGGGCTACATGATCCTTTGGTGGGTCATTCCGGCCATGTTGACCACTATGGCCATGGAACGCTTTCTTTGGGAACCGTTAGAACGACGCGCACACCAGGCCATTCCCAAGGTGATTCGCAACATTGCGGCTTTTCTGGTTTACCTGCTGGCTGGATTTGGGATTACGGCCTTTGTCTTTGATGAAAAGCTCACCAGTTTGCTGGCAACCAGTGGATTGATTACCATGATCATTGGTTTGGCGATACAATCCAATATTGCCAACATTTTTTCTGGCATTGCCGTGAACTTGGAACGGCCATTTTCCATTGGTGACTGGTTGAAAATCGGCACCAACGATGATGCCCAACTTGTTGACATCACTTGGCGCACCATGCGTTTGCGCACGCGCAAGGGGTTGATTTTGAGTTTACCCAACGCCAAGGCCACGGAGATGGTTGTGGTCAACTTCAGCACTTCACCTTTGGTTGAAAAGTCTTTGCCGATTCACCTCTCACCGATTCACGAACCGCAATGGATCAAGGATCTGCTGATTGAGGCCATGAGCCAATCCACGTTGCGTGCTGAAAAAAGGCCACAAGTAGAATTTCATGGTGTTATCAATTTATTAAGCCGATGGGTTACCAAATACGAGGCCATTTTCTGGGTCAAGGAGTATGCTAATTTAGATGAACTGATCGATGAAATGTGGGTATTGATCTGGAAAGCCTTCAAGGAGCATGGCATCTCTTTGGTGCCTGAGACTGCACCACCTGTGTCACCTGCTGTTTTGCACGCCCTGATGGAACAGGGGAAAAGTGACAAGAGTGAGGAAGAAGAAGAAAAGAAGGAAGAAAAAGACGATAAAGAGGGAAAAGAGGATCAAGAGCCGCATGACGAGCCTAAAGATGAAACGACAAAGCATGCGTAATTTATTGTTTATCAGGTGTGAATCTTGGGGAAGGATCTGTGCGACTTTTTGGCTGGTTGTGATTTTTCTTCTGCTAAGTCCGTGTGTTAGTCACGCCACGGGTGAGGTTTCCATGTCTGAGTTGCTCAAAGAAGTGACCACGGGTCATGAACGGGTTCTCAAGACCAAAGCCAAGCTGGATGCATCGGCTCATCGTTATCGTGAGTCTTGGGGAGGATGGTTTCCAACTCTGGATATTACGGCTTCTACGGGAGGTGAGCGACAGATCAAGGAGGGGGGGGAGGATTCCTCGCTTCATTATCGGGAGTTGGATCTTAAGCTCACGCAACTCATGTGGGATTTCGGCAAAACCGATAGCAAGATTCAGAAGGCGACTCAGTTGCTAGAAAAGGCCAAAGCCAATCACGATGCGGCTTTAATCAAGTTGCTGTTGGATGGTGCTAGGGCTGTATTGAATGTCGTCAAAACCCGCGAGGCTTTGCAACTGGCCAAAAAGGCGGAGCAAAACATTCTCACGCAGGCTCAGCTTGAGAAGAGTCTTATTAGTGCGGGGGCGGGTTTGGGTACGGATCTTTTGCAAGCCAAGGCGCAACATGCAGCGGCTGAGACCCGCACCATTCGTGCGGAAGGTGCATTGGTTAAGGCTGAGAACGAGTTTCGCAAGCTGTTTAAGCGTGAGATGAAATCCGCTTACTCTTTGGATGGTTTAGAGGCTCGTTTGGCTCGGTTGCAGCCCATAGAGTTAGAAAATGCGATTCAAACCGCATTGATTCACAATGCCGAGGTACGTGCGGCTCGGATTGATGTGCAGCTTGCCTTAGAGGAGCTTGGACAGGTACGAGGTGAGAAATATTTTCCCGCTCTGACCCTTGAAATGGATCACAAATGGCAGGATAACATGGCGGCTGTGGTGGGACGCAAGAATGTTTCAACGGGTGGACTCAAGTTGAGCATGCCGTTTAATCTTGGGTTGACGGCCATGGATGCTGTGGATGCCAGTCGTCAGGAGTTGCTTGCTGTTGAGCATCAATTGACTGATACGCTCAACATTACGGAGGAGGAGGTACGCAATGCTTGGCAGGAGTTGATCACGTTACGGGCCATTGCCATTACTTTGACCCGTCAGGCGGAGATTTCGGCGGGATTTTTGGAATTGGCTAGGCAGGAGCGCAAACTAGGCAATCGTTCTCTGTTGGACGTCCTTTCAGGTGAGACGTCGCTCATTAATGCGCAAAGTGATGCTGCTTCAGCCAAAATTGACGTATTGATTGGCATGATTTCCCTACTTAAGAGTACGGGACAGTTAAATTTAGAAAATTTCGACTAATGGATACCTCATGAAGGAACTCCTTCGTCGTCTGCTTGCCCATCCCCTGCTTGCCCTGGAACTGGGTCTGGCCTCCCTATTCGCCAACCTCCTGGCCCTGGCCTCACCCCTGTTTGTCACCCAAGTACTCAACCGCTACGTCGCCAGTGGCGTGGATGCCACCCTGATCACCATGACCATCGGGGTCATCATCGCCATCGCCCTAGAGTTCGGATTCCGCCAAGCCCGACTACGCCTAGCCCTGTCAGTCAGTGACAAACGTAATCAAACCTTGACAACCGGAACCATGGGAGTCCTACTCACCGCCCGCGCCGACCCCCTGCACTCCTCTTGGTCCATGACACACCGCCGAGAAATCATACGCTCTCTTACCACCATCCGCCAAGCCTACTCCGCTCCCAACCTCGTAGTCGCAATGGACCTCCCCTTTTCCTTGCTCTATATCGTTGTCCTAACCCTGCTAAGCCCTCCCCTTGGCTTGATTGCACTCCTTTTTCTATCCCTACTCTGGGCCTTTAACCTAACCAATACCCGCCTAACCCGCAAACCGCTGCAACACCTACATGAACTCCAATTGCAACAGGATGCCCTAACCCTCACAGCCTGCGGACGCATCGATACCATCCGCACCTATGGCGGATCCCCCTGGATCCAACACCGCTGGCAAAAACTTCACGAAACCAACGAATCCCTCAATCAACACCTAGAAATCCGCCAAGGTTTTGCTCAAGGCATGCAAGGAACCATTCAATCCCTGCTTTCAGTGGCCATCATTGCCGTAGGAGCCAAACTGGCACTGGCTGGCGAAATGGAAGTCGGCACGCTGATTGGTGCCAATATCCTTGCCGCCCGATCCTTAACCCCAATCCTGCGCTGGGGACCGCTCAACGATCTGCTCATCCGCGCCGAACAGGCCCTAACCCGCCTAGAACAATTTGCTAAATTACCCCTCGAACGCGAATCCGGCGCGATACTCAAATCCTATCAAGGCGGACTAGAACTCAAAGATCTCGCCAAAACTCTACCCCCCGCACCGATGCCGATTTTTGAATCTTTAAACCTAACCCTTCCACCCGGCGCGGTCCTGGCAGTCTCTGGAGAGGACGGAAGAGGCAAAACCATGCTCGCCCGCATGCTGGCCGGTCTGGTCGCACCAGACCGAGGTCAAATCCTCGTGGATGGCGTGGATTTGGCACAATTAAATCCCTTCTGGTGGCGGCAACAAATCATTTTTCTTCCCCAAGACCCCGATTTTCTCGATGGAACCGCACGAGAAAACATCACCCTAGCCAATCCCAACCTCTCACCAGAAGATCTGAATGCCGCAATCACTACCGCCGGTCTTGCACCATGGCTCGATGAAAGCCCAACAGGTCTCGACGCCCCTTTAATTGACGGTGGACAAAACCTAAGCCCAGATCTGCGCAAACGGCTTGCCTTAGCCCGCGCACTGATCAACCGAGGAAAACTGGCGATTCTGGACGAACCGACAGAAAACCTAACCCCCAAGGGAGTCCTAACCCTCTATACCGTACTACACACCCTCTCGCTACAAGGCACCACACTCGTGGTATTCACCAATGACCCAAACATTCTGCGGGGAGCCTCCCTCGTACTCGATCTCAACAGCAAACCCAAACCCACGCTCATCAACCGTCTCACAAGAAGCACACCAACATGACAACGCCCCCCTCACCCCATCTTTTTCTAGGCCTCTGCATAACCGGGGTGGTCACCTTTTTTCTTTGGGCCTCCCTCGGCACCATCGATATCATCAGCTTTGCAACTGGTGAGGTGATTCCATCGAGCCAAGTCAAAAATCTCCAACATCTTGAGGGAGGCATTGTGCGCGAGCTTCGCGTCAAAGAAGGGGAATCGGTCAAAACTGGACAAGAACTGGTCACTCTGGAACCGGTGCGCAACGAATCCGAAGTCAGCGAATTGCAAGCCCGCATCACCGCATTGGAGATCCAAGCCATTCGTCTACGTGCCGAAACAGCCATTTCCCGCGAATCCACCCCAAACCTGGAAATCCCAGAGGAGCTGGCCAAAAAATCCCCTCGCGAAGCCAATGAAATGCGTGCCTATTTTGCAACGCGCCAAAAACGAATCCTGGAGCAACAGGCCATTCAACAAGAACTAATCACCCAAAAAGAACAAGAGATCAATGAAACCAAAGCACAAATGCACGCCAGCCACGACTTATTAAAACACATTGGTGAACAAATTGGCATCAGTGAGCAATTATTAAAAAAAGATCTTTCCAACCGAATGAAACATCTGGATCTGCTCAAAGAGTCAACCCGATTAAAAGGGGTCGTCGCGGAAGCCGAATCCCGCCTAAAACGTCTTCAGGCCGCACTACGCGAAGGAGAAAAACGACTGACCACCATCCGAACCACCTTTCTGGAGGAGGCTGGCAAGGATTTATCTGTGGTGACCGGCACACTAAAAGAGTTGACACAGCGCATGAACAAACTCGACGACGCCCTACGGCGCACTGTGCTTAAATCGCCAGTCGAAGGGGTTGTCAAGACCATTCATCTCCATTCAGTAGGCGAAGTGGTTCTGCCAGGCGCGTCACTGATGGAACTGGTTCCATCCAATGATCTTTTGCTCATTCAAGCCCAATTGCCGATTCAAGAGATCGGCTTTGTGGTCGCGAATCAACAAGCAACCATCCGTCTGGATTCACCGGGAAGCGGCGGATTTGACAAACTGCCCGGAACCGTAGTCCACGTCAGCCCAGACTCGTTGGTCAACAACAAAGGCGTCCCCTATTACTTGGTACGCATTCAAACCCAACGTAACCATTTCACCGCTCAAGATGGCACCCATCACCCGTTGTTGCCGGGAATGCGGGTGCAATGCGCCATTGTCACCGGAACTCGCACTATTTTAAATTATCTGCTCGCTCCTCTCTCCACTTCCATGGACAATGCATTGCATGAGCGTTAATCTTAGCGTAGATATTCCGCAATCGGACGTCTGGATTCCTTAGCCGTTCCATAATGGAGAAACATTTATGTCTGAAACGACCACTCAAACACTCAAAACACTGGCCGACGAGCAAATCAAAGCTGGCCACCTCGTTCCAGAACATTTGAACACCATACAAGAATTAATTCTCAAAGATGGTACCATCGACGACCAGGAGGTAGCCATCCTAAACGACCTGATCAATCAAACCCGCGACAACACTTCAAACGAAATTTGCAGAACCTGTGTCGAATTCCTGTTCACACTCAACGAAGCAACACTCAACGTCCAAAACGCTGAAACCTGGAAAAATTTCTTCATCGAGACCATAGCCGCCCACGTGCTTGACGACGAAGCCTCGGCCCAGGTGATCGATGAAGAGGAGGCTCTGTGGTTGATCGGCATGATCGAAAGTGATAAGCAGTACGATCCCAACGAGATTGCCCTGCTGGAATATCTCAATAATAACGCACAAGTGATGCCATCCAGCGTTAAGTTCAGACTTGGCATGATTTTGGCTTTGACATAATTAATAGTTTTACCCCATACACCCTCCACGATCTTGAGTGGTTGCCATGGCCAACGACGATACCTTACCACAAACCTTGTCATCTCAAATGCAAGCCATGGCTTGTACCCCTTGCGAACCGAATAAGGCTTCTCAACTGGCCCCTGGTCAACGGATCCAATCATCGATCACCTACGAACTCGACGCACAGATCGGAACCGGAGGCATGGGAGAGGTTTACAAGGCCAAACTGCTCACCAATCTTGGCACCTCGGAGTTGGTTGCCATGAAAAAAATCCGCAGTGATCTGGCATTTACACGCGACGAAAACCAAATGAACGTGCTAGAACGGTTTCGTCGCGAGACCTCCATCATTGCTGAATTAAATGGTCACCCCAATATTGTCGGATTTCGCGGAGCCGATATTATGGAGGGGGAGAATAATATAAAAGAACTTTATTTTGTTATGGAATATGTTCATGGATTTGATTTAAGACAATTTATCACATTACACCGCATCAGCAACAAGAACATCGTGGCTGGCAAGGCCTTGATTATACCCAATGAATTCGTCGGTTTCATACTATTCAAGGTGGCAAACGCCCTGCATCACGCCCACACTTACCGTTTTTCCAACGGTTCCCGTGGCATTGCCCACTTGGATCTGTCGCCTGGAAACATTCTGATCAATGCGCAATTCGGTTTGATCAAAATTTCCGATTTTGGTATTGCCAGCACACTAGAAGATATGCGCGAGAAGGTTGCTCATGGTTGTTTCCTCGGCAAACCGACCTACATGGCCCCCGAACTAATTCTCCATAACAGTGCTGATTTTACAGTAGATTTCTACAGTCTTGGCGTCATCATCTACCAGTTGCTCACCGGTCTCAATCCCAACAACATACCGGGACTCAATCTTGTGAGCAAAGCGCGTATCGCTGACACCATTGCCGAATTTCAGAAACGTCCCCTGATTCCTCCCCATCTGGTTGCCAAAGGGGTGGATGAGGAGATTTCCGCCATTGTCATGACCATGATGGAGTACAAACGTGAAAATCGCTATTCATCGGCCCGAAAGATTCGCGACATCATAGGCCGGACGATCTACAAGCATGGCTATGGTCCGACCGATCACTCATTTGCACTCTATCTGACCAAGTTGAAAATGATGCAGATGGTCCATCTGCAACAAGACGCCACAGACAACCTGCACTCGCGCACCATCGGTCGCCGTGAGTATGACATGAAAATGCTGGATGTGGTGGAGGTATTCGATGCAGAAGCCGAACCCTTATGGTTGCACAGCGACGCCATCACCCAGTTGGCCAATGGTTTGAATCCCTGTCGTGCGTGAGGCCATGTTTTTCGATTGGTTATAAATTTAAACCGTAACCTCCGCAGACAAGAGCAAAAATGACAACCAATCCCACGATGCACCTACGCGACACCTTGATGCAAGAGGATCTCCTCTTTTTTTATAGCGGCTATGTAACAGAACAAATCATGGTCAGCATTGGGGACGCCATACGCGACCTGCTGGCACTCAACAATACCGCGCAATCCGTTGCAAACACCCTGTTTACAATCTTTATCGAACAAGCACAAAACATCATCCGTTATTCCGCCGAATATCAAACCGGAGAACTGAATCAACGCCAGATTGACCTGCGTTATGGCGTACTGGCAATCGGTTACAAAGAAGATGGCTATTATATCGCTTGCAGCAACGCCATCATCAAGCAGGATGTCGCTCGCTTGCAGGAAAAATTGACGCACATTAAAACCCTTGACCGTAGCGGTCTCAAGGCCTTGCACAAAGAGATACTTAAAGGCCAAATTCCAGAAGGCAGTAAAGGTGCGGGCGTTGGATTTATTGATATCGCCCGTCTTGCCACTCGCGGCTTTGAATTCGAATTTTTGGAAACAAGCGATACTCTTTCTTACTTTGTCCTAAAGGCTTACATCTAAATATTTTCCTTCTTTAAGGAGACGTCACATGGATAACATCAAACGAGAACCCAGCAAACGTACCCCCAGCATTGATTTCAATTTTACCGATAATCAATTCTCCATTCGGGGTGAATCCTACCCAGAAGATGTCTCCGCGTTTTTTGGAGCCCCCATTTCTGCCCTGGAACAACACCTGAACAAGATGGAAAGTGGAAATGTTGAATTTCATTTTGAGCTAATCTACTTTAATAGCACCAGTGCCAAAGTAATGATGCGCCTCTTTGAAATACTAGAAGAGACCGCCCAAAAAGGGGTGGCTGTGACCATCCATTGGCACTACGACGCCAATGATTCAAACATGGAAGAGTTGGGAGAAGAGTTTGCTGAGGATCTGGAGGCAACCCAATTCAACAAATGTCCAAAATAAAAGGAATTATTAATGAGTTTTGACATATATGAAAATGAAAAGGCCATCGCGGCCCATTCATCCAAGCTCCTGGAACATCCTGACGCCTCCCCAGAGGAGTTGCGTGCTGAACTAAAAAAAATGGTACACGAGTATGGGAAACTCCTCAAAGGTACGCAACGCATTCTACGCATGAGCGACCGCAACGAAGAAATGCTCAAGGCCGCCCATCTGCAAATCCAAGAGCAACAAAACGAACTGACCAAACACGCCGAACTCCTGGAAGAGACGGTTCGTATGCGCACAACGGACTTGGTGCATTCGCAAAACAAACTAAAAAAACTGGTGGACTTAGGAATTTCGTTGTCTGCGGAACGGGATATCAACAAGCTTTTGGAAAACATCCTGCTGGGTGCCAAATTTTTGAGCCATGCCGATGCTGGCACGCTCTATCTACGCACCAAAAAAGAGACTCTTCAATTCATCATTCTTACCACCGACTCACTAGGCATTGCCATGGGTGGAGTGGGCAAGCCCCCGGTATTCATGCCAGAGGTTCCCTTGTACAAGAGCAATGGCGAGGCGAATCATCAAAATATCGCCACCCATGCGGCCCTTACCGGAGAGACGATTGTCATTGCCGACGCCTATGATTCCAACCTGTATGACTTCTCTGGTGTGCTTCGATTTGATCAAACCACAGGTTATCGCTCCACATCTTTTCTCACGGTTCCCCTGAAGCCTCGACAAGGCAAGGTGATTGGGGTGATACAACTGATCAATGCCTTGGATCCGACCACCGGGAAAGTGGTACCCTTTGACTCAGATGTAATCGGCTTTGTGGAGGCCTTGGCTGCTCAGGTTGCCATTACCCTGGACAATCAATTGCTATTGCAGGCCCAAAAGGATCTGTTTGACGCCTTCATTCGCCTGATCGCCTCTGCCATCGACGCCAAATCGCCTTACACGGGTGGTCACTGCGAACGTGTACCAGAACTGGCCAAACTGCTGGCCCAAGCGGTATGCGCATCGGGTCACGACGCCTTTGCCAACTTTTCCATGAGCGAGGACGAACATTATGAAATGCGCATCGCCTCTTGGTTACACGATTGTGGCAAGGTAACCACGCCCGAATATGTGGTAGACAAGGCCACCAAGCTAGAAGGGATCAACAACCGTATCCACGAGGTCCGCATGCGGTTTGAGGTGCTGCATCGGGATGCCGAGATTGCCTGCCTGAAGGCAATTCTGGCAGACAGTCAAGCAACGGAACAACTCGAAAAAGAGCGAGCCAACTTGCAATCAGCCTTGCAGGAGGAGTTCGCCTTTATTGCCCGTTCCAATGTGGGAGGGGAGTTCATGAATGCGGCGGACAAGGAGCGAATCCGACAAATCGCTCAACGCACCTGGATCCGTCATTTTGATAACCGGCTTGGACTCTCCTACGCAGAACTCAAGCGTAAAGGTGCAGACGATGGCACCGATTCCTCCATAGAAACCTTACTGGCTGACAAACCAGAACACATCATCATCCGGGAAAGAGATACCAATAAACGCGACACAGAGTTAAATATCCAGATGCCCGCCCCAGAACATCTCTACAACATGGGCGAGATCTATAACCTGTGCATCGAACGAGGCACTCTGAACGCTGAAGAACGGTACAAAATCAACGAACATGTGGTGCAGACTTTGGCCATGCTGGAGAATCTCCCCTTCCCAGACGGAATGGATCGTGTCCCCGAATTTGCCGGGGCTCACCACGAAACCATGCTTGGCACGGGCTATCCGCGCAAGCTGAAACGAGAGGAGATGTCCATTCCTGCACGAATCATGGCCATTGCCGATGTCTTTGAAGCCTTGACCGCAACAGATCGCCCTTACAAGGAACCAAAAACCTTGAATCAGGCAATAAAAATTATGAGCTTCATGAAAAAAGATGGGCATATTGACCCAGACTTGTTTGAAATCTTTTTGAGCGAAGGGGTCTTTCAGCAATACGCCGAAAAATTTCTAGAACCGTTTCAGATTGATTTTGTTGATATCGGGCAGTATGTGACAAAGAAGTCGTAACTTTACATATTTTTTAACAAGGGGGCTGCTCAATGCGTATCGTACCACTTTCACTACCTGTCATTATTTTTCTTGCTGCGATGGGTTGGATGGAGACCGCTGTAGCCATTGAGGTTGCACCGCGCATCAGTGATCGAGAGATTATCCAAGAACTCACCACAATCAAGGCGGGTCTAGATAAAGTAAATCAACGATTGGATGACACCATTCAGAATACCAATAAACGCTTTGACGATGTCAATAAACGTTTTGACGACGTCAATAAACGTTTTGACGACGTCCATAAACGCTTTGACGATGTCAATAAACGTTTTGACGATGTCAATAAACGAATTGATGAGATCAGTCAATCGCTTGGCAAGAGGATCGACGACCTCACTTCATCGGTCAACGATCTCCGCCACACGATGCTGACCTTGTTTGGAGCCTTGTTAAGCCTGATCATTGCCTTGATGGGATTTATTCTTTGGGACCGCCGCACAATGATGAGACCATTGGAAGAACGGATCGCCCAGAACGCCAAGGAGATTAAAATCATTCATGGCCTCCTTCAGGAGAAATCCAACCAGTTGAGTCAGTTTCTGCTGGTGCTGCGCGAGATGGCCAAAGAAGATCCCAAGTTGTCCACGGTCCTACGCAACTTCTCTCTCTTGTGAACTGTTAGAGATTGATTTTAGATTCAAATGGGTTTTTGGGTGGTGCCTCACAATGACCTAACGGGAGTAGCCTAGACAAAGAAGCCCATCCACGGAAGGGGTCTGTTTTTCGTAC
>JADFYY010000090.1 GCA_015232825.1 Magnetococcales bacterium | reverse complement strand
CTTTTCCACTCAAACGACTGGAGGAAACCCGATGCCAAAAAGGCCGGACTGACCATTAAGCAAATTGAAGAACTAATCTCCAAGGTATCTTGAATACGTGCATGCCAATTTCCGCCCACATCAAGCAGACACTCCTCCCACAACGCCCCTTCTTCCTGAGCCTTCAAAACGGATAGAGATCCGAGCAACTCCTGTTGATAAACCTCATCCCCGCGTGCATACGCGACCAAAATCTTCAAAGCCATTTTTTCTTCCTCACGCCCGATTACCCGACTCCACCAACTGGCGAACCTCATCCATCAAACGATTTTTCTTGATGGGTTTGGTCAAAAAGAGGTCGCAACCCGCATCCAGACACCTCTCCCGTTCTCCAATCATGACATTGGCGGTCAGGGCGATAATCCATGATGGCTTCTGACCCCGTGCGGCCTCCAATCCACGAATTACCCTGGTCGCCTCATACCCGTCCATCTGAGGCATTTGAATATCCATGACAACCATGTCAAACCCACTATCTTGAAAATATTTCTCTACCGCAACCTGACCATTCTCCGCCAACTCGACACGATGGCCATCTTGTTCAAAATAGGTCTGTATCAAGGCGCGATTGTCCCAAACATCATCGACAACCAAGACATTCATTGGCGCGACCTTAGGCAACCCATCCACTGGGACCACCGACTCCTTCAATCGAGACGACGTCATCTGACCAGACAAATCCATCACAAAAGGAAGCGTGAAATAAAACACACTCCCCCCAGCAGCCGGACTCTCTGCCCAGACCACTCCACCCATGGCTTCCGCCAAATGGATACAAATGGCCAAACCCAATCCACTGCCGCCATATTTCCGTGTATCCGAAGCATCGACTTGGGTGAATGGTTCAAAAATGGCCTGCAACTTATCTTCAGGGATACCAATACCCGTATCTTCAACAATAAAAGATAAAACAACCACCCGTGGTGAACGCACTTCTTCCTGCACCCGCACCGTCACCCCTCCCTCCACGGTAAACTTGAGGGCATTGCCAATCAAATTCACCAATACCTGACGCACCCGAACCCAGTCCCCAAACAGACGATCTGGAATGTTTGGTGCAATCTCGCCCCTCAACCACACCCCCTTATCTTTGGCAGACCCTTCCAATAGATTCAGACAATTGTTGAACATCTCCCGCAATCCAAAAGGGGTGCGATCCAACAACAGTTTGCCAGACTCCACCTTGGCAAGATCTAGGATGTCATTGATCAAAGCCAACAGCGCGTCACCGGCATTCTTGATGGTAGACAAAAACCGCTGCTGGTCCTCGGTTAACGAGGTACTTTCCAGAATCTCACTAAAACCGATAATGGCATTCATGGGGGTACGAATCTCATGGCTCATGGTGGCTAGAAATTGACCCTTAGCTTGCGATGCTCCCAGTGCCACATCCCTGGCCACCTGCAACTCGCGCGTCCGTTCGACAATGGCGCGCTCCAATGCAATCTTGTACTGACCCAAGATATCCAGCTCATCAGGATTATCCTGCTGCGGCAGCAAAATCACCTCGGACAAGTCACCCGCATGGATTTTCCCGGTCAGCGCGACGATTGGATTCAAAACAATTTTCTTTAAAATTATCATCATGATTAACATGATGACCAATACGGAAATAAGCTGAAAACTCATTCCAGACACAACAAACTTACGTCCAAGCTCACTATGAACTCGTTTGGTATCCACACGCAACAACAGCATCGATTTTGACTCAACGTCAGGAATCTGGGTATAAAAACGAATCCACCCCTCTTCAACCTGTAAAATCTGTTTTTGCCTCACCAATTGGGCCTTGATGTCACGCTCAATCACGGAGGGCTCCTTCCCATCCTCCCAAATCTCAAAAAAAACATCCGTTTGCTCCCGCATGATTTTCAGCAAATCCGCATCCAAATTTCGCCCCATCACCAAACTGCCCCGCATGGGACCGGTACGCTCACTGGTCAAGATGGGAAAGGAGGCCACCAGTTTCAAGCCGTGATTGGTCAGTAAAATCCCGGAAACACCATCCTGATTCGCTCGTTCGTGCAACCGGAGAGGATTCCCAGGCTGATTGCCAGGAAATTCCGGCCAAGGACGAGGTCGCTTCTGCTCATCCGCATCACTCCCCCATACTAAATTTCCGAATTTATCATAAAAAAATAGCAAACTAATTTTTCCATTCACAAACACGGTCGCTGGCATGTTACTCAAAATATATTCTGAATTTTTATCTTCAATATACTTATAAGTATCATCCCAGACACTCCAATCTTGCACCATCACGCTCAAATGATGCAGTTCTCTCTGCAACGCCTGCAAAACTCGATGACCGTTCGTCACCGCCTCATCCTGATCCAATTGCAGAAAACTTGGATAGATCACATAATAATGGACAATCCCAGCAAAACTGACGAACAGTACCATAATCAACGCCGTCGTCCATCGCAACTTTGCTTTCAAGGACATAGCAATCCCTCAGTGCGCTTGGCTACGAATTGTTGACGAAAAAGGGCGAAACGATCTTCGGCAATCGCCTGACGCATCTCGGCCATCAGATCCTGATAATAATGGAGATTATGCATCGTCATCAATCGATGGCCAAGAATCTCACGACAGCGGTATAAATGGTGCAAATAGGCCAGTGAGTAATGACGACAAGTATGACACCCGCACTCTGGGTCTGGAGGGCCAGACTCCTCACGAAAACGGGCACTTTTAACGTTCATCGCTCCCTGCCGGGTGAACAACTGACCGTTGCGGGCATTGCGCGTTGGCAAGACACAATCAAACATATCCACGCCGCACCCGACAGCCATGACCAAATCCTCTGGCTTGCCCACCCCCATCAGATAACGGGGACGATCCTCTGGCAGCAAAGCAGGGGCATAGGAAAGCACTTCCGCCATCAATTCTTTGGGTTCACCAACCGACAATCCGCCCAAGGCATAGCCATCAAAACCGATCTCGATCAATCCAGAAGCTGAGGCCTGACGCAAATCCCGCTCCATCCCCCCCTGCATAATGCCAAACAAGGCACGACCATCCTCGTCTGAGGAACGCGCTGCCTTGCAACGGGCCGCCCAACGCAAAGAAAGCTCCATGGAACGGGCTAGATAGGCCCGATCCGCTGGATGGGGTGGACATTCATCCAACTGCATCACGATATCCGCTCCCAGACTCTCCTGCACCCCAACGGCAATCTCTGGGCTTAAAAATCGAGCAGATCCATCGATATGCGACCGAAAGGCCACCCCCTCCTCACTAATCTTACGCAAGGCCGACAAACTGAATACCTGATAGCCGCCCGAATCGGTTAAAATGGGGCCATTCCAGTTCATGAAGGTGTGCAACCCACCCAAACGGGCCACAGTTTCATGACCAGGTCTTAAAAACAGGTGATAGGTATTGGCCAGAATAATCTCCGCACCCGTTGTTCGCACCTCTTCTGGGGCCATCGCCTTAACCGTGGCCGCCGTCCCCACAGGCATAAAAACAGGGGTCTCCACGCTGCCATGAGGCGTAAACAGACGTCCACGACGCGCTCCAGTCGGGTCGGTATGCAACTTCTCAAAACGAAACCGTGCGATCATTCACGCCATCCCTTGGTCAGGAAACAACAAATTGGCATCCCCATAAGAATAAAACCGGTATCCAGCAGCCACGGCATGGGCATAATCGCGCTCCTGTCTGGCCTTGCCCGTAAAAGCGGCAACCAGCATCAAAAGGGTCGATTTCGGTAAATGAAAATTGGTAATCAATAAATCCACCACCCGAAAACGAAATCCTGGCAGAATAAACAAATTCGTCTCGCCAGACGTCTCACCCAAACGGCCATCCTCTCCCACCGCCGACTCCAGAATACGTACTACCGTGGTCCCCACCGCAACAACCCGTCCACCCTGTTGTCGCGTGGCATTGATCTTGTCAGCGGCCTCTGCGGACAAGGAATAGAACTCATGATGCATGACGTGTTGGGCAAGATCTTCTGTGCGAACAGGCTGAAACGTCCCCAACCCCACATGCAAGGTCGCCATAACCCGATCCACGCCAAGGGATGCCAATCGGTCCAACAATGTTTGCGTAAAATGCAATCCTGCCGTAGGAGCGGCCACAGCTCCAGGGGAGTTGGCATAAACCGTCTGGTATCGCTCGCGGTCTTCTTCTGGGTCCGAATCCACGATATAAGGGGGTAACG
Organism: Magnetococcales bacterium; assembly: GCA_015232825.1. Lineage (GTDB taxonomy): Bacteria > Pseudomonadota > Magnetococcia > Magnetococcales > Magnetaquicoccaceae > Magnetaquiglobus. The sequence continues at coordinate 7,518 of JADFYY010000090.1, read as the reverse complement.
GCAAATGGCCAAACCGCTCCAGTGCCGCAGAGAGCGTATCCCCCTCCCCGACCCGCAAACGCACCTGAAACCGCCCCCCCTCACGCCCGATCACTTCAGCCAAAAAATCCTCGCCCAACGTCACACACGCACCCAGTCGCACCGGTTTGTTGGAACCGATGAGGGCCTCCCAGAGGTTGGTCTCGCCATCCAAAGGGCGTACCAGCAGGATTTCCACCCGACCGCCTGTGGATTTTTTCCCCAACAAACGGGCAGGAATCACCCGCACATCATTGAGTACCAGCAGATCCCCTTGGCGCAACCAGTTGGTCAAATCGGTAAATCCGCCATCGGTAATTCCCTCTGGGTGACTCACCAGCAACCGGGCCGCATCACGCGGCTGGGCAGGTCGTTGGGCAATCCGTTCAACTGGCAAGAGATAATCAAAATCGCTCAAGCGATTTGAATGACCAACAACCGTTCGTCTTGTTCCACGATCTCCAGACCCAATTGCCATCCCCATTCATTCTCCTGACAAAAAACCACTTTGCAAATATAGGCATCCACACCATACTCTTCGGAGACCTCCATGACCACCTCCATGCCCATGGCCATGCACTTAGGAGCCAGAATGCGCATTCCGCCCAGTCCGATATCCACAATAGGCACTTGAAACCGCTCTTCGCCAATTACCAGAATTCCATGCCCTTCCCCCTCAACACGCTGGGAGAGCCGAACCTGATTTTTTTTCATCTTCTGTAACCCCTCTATGCCGATAAAAATTCGCGGGCTCGCACCAGATCCTCCAGCACATCCACCCCCCCTTTGACTGAAACCGACGTCACCACCACCCGAATGCCATAGCCATGTTCCAAAACCCGCAACTGCTCCAGACGCTCCAGACGTTCCAGAGGGGTTGGTTCCAAACCGGCAAATGTTTGCAAAAAATCGGTACGAAAGGCGTACAACCCCACATGCCGCAACAGGCCGACAGGCACTCCCCCTAGTACGGCCTCTCGATCAAACGGAATGGGCGCGCGCGAGAAATAAAGCGCGAATCCCGCCCGATTGCATACCACTTTCACCACATTGGCATTGAACACGTCTGCAGAATCCAACAGTGGATGGGCCAGGGTGGACATCAGAATAGAGGAATCCTCCAGCAAAGGTGCTGCCACCTGATCGATCAAAGCGGGATCGAGAAAGGGTTCATCCCCTTGTACATTGACAATCACCGCCTCTTGCAACCCCAAGGCCGCTTGCGCCACCCGATCGGTTCCAGAGTGATGATCTGGGGAGGTCATAACCACCCCTCCTCCAAAACCCTGCACTGCCTCGCGAATCCGTTCATCATCGGTGGCCACCACCACCGAGGCCGCCGCAGAACGCAAAGCCGCTTCATAGACCCATTGAATCATCGGCTTGCCAGCCAGATCCAGCAAAGGCTTGCCTGGCAATCGTGTCGAGGCGAAACGGGCGGGGATGACTACTGCGAAGGTTCTTTTCATGGATCAAACCCTTATTTTTCTTCTTTTAATTCGCGATGATCACCTCGACCATCCACATAAGCCACCAGATCAGCCGCCACGCTTTTGAAATTAATACGGCTTTCCACACGCACAGGCATGCGACGACGATCACTGGTCAGCCAAACCACCACCGAACCCTGCAAACGAAACAGATCTGAATTGCCCACATTGATCGTCACAGGCAAGAGATCAAACCATCCCAGTGGTGTATGCAGGCGTTCACGCTTTTCCACCGTTGCCGTGACTTCATAAATTTTTTTGCCATCCAGCATAGGTACGTAGAGATTGGCCCCTGGCTCCAGACCACGACAGGCTCGCAAGCCATAGAATCCAGTGACCAGATCACTGATTTGCGGCGTCACGCCCTGGATTTCCAGTTTCTCTTCTCCCTCCTGGGTTCTAATCGCCTCACCCCACTGCCGATCAAAACGATACTCGATCAATTTCGACTGATCCCCGCGTTGTTGCTGTTTCATATAATACCGCGCCGTCAAACCCTTTGCGGAGACGTTCCCTTCTGCTTGCAATAAATCCTTGATGGGGTATAAAAATTTTACCGCACCAATGGATTCGACCCCTGCCATCAAGAGATATTGGTCTGAGGATGCGGGACGTGATTCCATAAACGCCTTCCCTGCGGGAATCCCCATCCAATGAATATTGAAGGTCAGTCGTTCGCCAGGGGCTGCCCCCAAGGGTGGCAGAGTCTCCTGCCCATAGGCCATGGGAAGCACACTCCCAAACCAAAATAACGAAATCAATAGCATTGCAATTGTTTTTTTCATGGCATTCCTGATATTTCATTGACCGACACGATATTTAGGGTCAATTTGCGAACAGTATCCTATCACACTATCTTTGGAATCATGCAGAGATGACGACAACAAAAAAATTTTTGTTACTAGATCGAGACGGCGTTTGCAACCGGGATCGTAGCGATTATGTACGTCTGCCAGAAGAGTTAGAGATCCTACCCGGCATACCCGCCAGCTTGGGGCGTCTGCATCGGGCTGGATATCGGGTGATAATCATCACCAATCAGGCTGGAGTAGGCAAGGGGCTGATCCGACCTACCGATCTGGAGGCCATTCACCAATCCTTAAAATCTCAAGTTGCAATGGCGGGAGGTCACATAGACGGAATCTATTTCTGTCCCCATCTCACCGAAGCGCAATGTTCCTGCCGTAAGCCTAAGCCTGGGTTGATCTTGGCCGCACAAAAGGAGTGGGGTTTTAACCCAAAAGAGACTTGGATGGTTGGGGATGCGGTACGTGATGTCCAGGCGGCGCGTGCTGCGGGATGTCGCCCGGCCTTGGTCCGCACTGGGCATGGGCTGGAGTCAATCCAGCAATTGCCGGATGTGCTGGCTTTTGATGACTTGGCGGATTTTACGGATTTTTTGCTGCAAGAAAACACCCGGCGAACAAAATTTTTACCGTAGCAGAGGAGATTGTCGCAGTGAGGGACGCTGACTGGCGAGTAGCATTAACCCGACCTGCCGACCGGGTACCGCATCTGATGGCCGACTTGCTTGGCTGGCTGGAAAATACTGATGCACACCCACTGGTGGCCAGCTGTGTCTTCCACTACGAATTGGAATTCATCCATCCCTTCGCTGATGGCAATGGGCGCATGGGGCGATTGTGGCAAACCTTGATCCTGCGCAAATGGAAACAGTTGCTTGCCTATCTGCCTGTTGAAACGATGATCCGTGAGCGGCAGGAGGAGTATTACCGGGTGTTGACCGAGGCGGACGAACGCTCTGATGCCACACCGTTTATTGAGTTCATGCTGAGTGCCTTACGCGATGCCATCCACGAAGCGAGTTCGACCGACCAAGCAAACGACTATGTAACCGACCAAGTGGCATTGCTGATCGAAGCGATTGGCATCAACGAACTGGGTAGCACTGACCTGATCAAGGCCATCGGGCTATCCCATCTGCCGACTTTTCGAAAAAATTACCTCAACCCGGCATTGGAGGGCGGTTTGCTTGAGCGGACCCAACCCGGTTCTCCCCGCAGCCCAACGCAACGCTATCGCCTGACCGATAGGGGGCGACGTTGGTTGAAACAACTAAAGGATAAAGCAAGGTAAGAATCCTTGCCGCGAAGCCGAGCGGGTATCATTCCTTTGCTGGCGGACTGCTGGGTAACGCCGCCTTTCAGCGTTCGTACTTATCAACCTTATCAGACTCGATAGTCTCAGTCAGCACAAGTCCACCGAATTCTGCACGCCTCCGTGCCAGTCGTGCCACTTTATTGCGGAACCATAATCTGGAGAGACATTCTCTCCAGCAACCAAAGATGCTCTACACGTCCTAGAAGAATGAGCGGTGAGGCGTTCACAACCCAGAGGTTATCCACCAAAAGCTTCCTCCCGCAACTCTTCCTCTGTAACCTGAACGGCAGGAATTCGCCTCCGATACAATTCATCCAAGAATTCGGCGCGACTTACAAAAGCAAACTCAGCGGCCTTGGATTGAGCAATCCACCCCTGGGCGTACCATTGGGTAGCCGCCGCCAATCGCAATTCCTGTATAAATTCATCAGGCGACCTGCGAAGAACCGACAAAATATCCCCAGGAATTTCCATGGTAACGGTTGCCATTTCGGTTGCCCTCCTTCCCATAAATCCATCAAGATTTTTTATCATCCATAAGTAGCTTACACCAACTCCACCTGCAACGTATTCCCCTCCATTCCGACCACACGTACCCTAGTTCCCGCATCGGCCTCTGGTCCAGACACTTTCCAACTGGTATCATCCACCCAAATCCGCCCGACCCCGCCTTGAATTGGTGCGGAAAGGATCAGGATTCGATCCACGTATTGACTGCTCCGACGATTCAACAAAGGTCGCGTACTCAGCGTGGGGCGATGTTTCAGCAATAAATGCCAAACACCTAAAGAGACCAACGAAAACCCGGAAAAAAACAGCCATTGGGCCTTCCAACCCAAATCGGGAAACAAAAAAAGCAATCCCCCCACCAATCCAGCCGCCACTCCCAGCCACAAAAAGAAAAAGGCTGGCGAGACCACTTCCAATATCACCAGAAGTACCGCCACAATCCCCCAATGCCAATGATTCATCTGATCCCAAGAAAAGGTCAGCATCTCCCAGGGGATATGAATCACGCTTTTCCCTCCTGTTCACCCCGTGCGGCACGAGTGAGTTCCATCACACCTCCCAACGCCCCCAACACCCCAGAGGCATCCAGTGGCAAAAATACCACCTTCTGGTTTTCCGCCGACGCGATTTTTCCCAAGGCTCCCACATAACTTTGAGCAACAAAATAATTGATGGCCTGAATATTGCCGCCTGAAATGGCATCTGAAACCATCTTTGTGGCCCGCGCCTCGGCCTCGGCCTGACGTTCACGCCCTTCGGCCTCCAGAAAAGCGGCGGCCCGTTTGCCCTCAGCCGCCAGAATGGCCGCCTGTTTTTCCCCTTCGGCCCGCAGGATTTCCGCCTGTCGAAACCCTTCGGCTTCAAGGATGGCTGCCCGTTTGTTGCGTTCGGCCTTCATCTGCCGCCCCATGGACTCCACCAAATCCTGAGGTGGGGTGATGTCCTTGATTTCAATTCGGGTCACCTTCACCCCCCAAGGAGAGGTCGCCTCATCCACCACATTCAACAAACGAACGTTGATCTCATCGCGCTTGGAGAGCAGTTCATCCATATCCATGGAACCCATCACCGTGCGAATATTGGTGGTGGTTAGGTTATAAATGGCATTAGTGAGGTTGCTTACCTCATAGACCGCCTTGGCCGCATCTAGCACCTGGAAAAACACCACACCATCCACCCGAACCATGGCGTTATCCTTGGTGATCACCTCTTGGGACGGGACATCTAGCACCTGTTCCATCATGTTTATCTTGGTGCCAACGCGATCAAAAATGGGAATGATCACGTTGAATCCCGGTTCAAGAGTCCGAATATACCGTCCCCACCGCTCCAAAGTATATTCTCGCCCCTGTGGCACCACCCGAACACTCAGCATCACCAACAGAATTGACAACACCAAAACCACCCCGACCAGACCTGACAATGGCTCCATCTTCAAATCTCCTGGATCAAAATAATTGAACGTAACTTTTAAACTCATTAAAAAGATTTTTTTGAATCTGGATCAACTCCTCACTAGAGAGGGCGGAGGTGCGCAAAATGGTATCTGAGGATCCCCCTTTGCCCTTGTAGAAACCGGCATAATCCGAAGGAGTACCAACAAAAAACAAATCCAACGCCTCTGAGCCATGATCCATGGCGTTACGGATCGAGGTTCCCTTGTAAGGAAAAAAGATGGTCAGATCAAAATCGTTGGAAATCTCCCGGCCCATTGCATTCTTGAACCGTTTGGACATCAGAAATTGCAAGAATTCACGGGTTTCAGCGATGGTCTGGGCATTCTCTCCTGGCAGTCCCAACATCAAAAACGCTTTCACCCGAATACCAAAGCTGTTACAAAGCTCAATATAATCGCGATTCATCTGGACGGTTGTCCTTTTCATCGTCACATCCAGAATTTTTTGTGACCCGGATTCAGCACCAAAACCCGTTTCAATGCAACCCGCCTCTGCCAAAAGACGACACATCTCACGAGTCATGCGCGTAGCATGGCCAAAACATCTAAAATAAATATTATGTTTTTTAATAATACTTGTTAACTCAGTCACCCGCTTCAGACTCAACGTGAAAATATCATCAAAAAACATGATCCCTCGATATCCCAGCTCCTTGATCTGCACGATCTGTTTATCAATATAAGATGGAGAATAAATTCTCACCTTGGTGCGGGCATCCTCACAGAAAGTACAACCCATGGGACACCCCTTGGCTGTCAGAACGGTTGTCGCTCGGATTCCATGGATATTGTAATGATATTGATTTAAAAATGAAGGCTCACGGCAGGGAATTGGAAACTGATTCATCTGCGCCTCGGAAACGGGCATACAGATCACCCGTTCCAACTGGGACGCATCCTCCAGAATCGCCTGGAGTGCCAACTCACCATCGCCAACAACCAGAAAATCAAAATCTTGTTGCTGACAATCTTCTAGATAGTACTTGACATGAGGCCCACCGATTATGACAATCCGACCTGGATAACGCGCCCGGATGGCATGCAGAATCTGATAGGCTTCCGTCCGCTGTGGCGTCATGCAGGAGATACCAAAATGTGTAAAACTTTGATATTTTTCTAGATTGTTTATGTCAAAATCGTTCTCTATGACAGAATCCACGCCACAAGCCAACATCAAGGCGTGAAGAGACATGACACCCAATGGCGGCATAACCCGATCTGAGTCGAGAAAGGGATCCCTCAACACGATGAGCAGAAGACGTTTGTTATCAAACATTTTGACCCCACCCTGCTTCCTTACCCCAATACGACAGAGCCGCAGCAAAAAAAAGAGAACGATGTGTTCTCAAGCCATTACGGTATAGATATCTTCCCATCATCAGTCTGCCAAGCGCAAGATTTTTTTAAAATCTTAAACCGCAACCATCACGGGATACGTAGTTCAGGGACTCGTCAAAATTGAATAAGCATATAATCACTAACGTAAAAAATATTGCTGTTACCAGTCGTTTCGCTGGCGTTACCATCAAGAATCCATCAAACTGCTCTCGAATAAGAACAAACCGCTACAATGTCGCAACAGGAGAATCTCCCATGCCTAACACTGCCGCCGCACCCGTAACTTTGGATGACGTATGGAAAGCATTTCTGGAGACGGATCGCAAAATGCGGGAATCCAATGCTGAGACGGACCGGAAACTACGCGAAATGTTCGCGGAGACTGACCGTCAGATCCAGGCGGTCTCCAAACAAATGAAAGAGACCGATATCCAGATGAAAGAGACTGACCGCAAAATGAAAGAGACCGACCGCAAATTGGATAAGCTTGGCGGTCGTCTGGGCGAATTTGTCGAGGGACTGGTGGCACCGGCCTGCAAAACCCTGTTTATGCAACGTGGTATTCCAATACACAGGGTTAGTCGT
>JADFYY010000008.1 GCA_015232825.1 Magnetococcales bacterium | reverse complement strand
AAAGGCAATAAAAGCAAAATCAAAGTCAAAGTCAAAGGCAAAACCTTGGGAGATGAATCTCCCAAACCCTCTCTTTTATTTTAATAGTTATAATTTATATGATCCAACCAATTCTGTGACGCTGTAAAAATTATATCTAGAATAATGGAAGGAAACCACCCACCAACAAGAATCAAAATCGCAAAGGTGATTAAAATCAACATCTCCCGTGGAAGAAGAGACGGAAGCCGCTCCGGGACACTCGGACCCAATGGACCCAAAAAGGCACGACGATAAAACCTTAAAAAATACCCCGCACCCAAAATAACCCCTCCCAAAGCAGCTAAACCAGACCCAATGTGATGTTGCAATGCCCCAACAAGCAACAAAAACTCCCCCGGAAAACCAGAAGTCAATGGAATCCCCATGCTGGCCAATCCCATCAACAAAAACATTCCCGTAGCCAAAGGGATCGGTTGAATCAAACCACCCATCCGAGTCAAATCAGTGGAGCCAAGCCGTTGATGAAGGAATCCCGCTAACAAAAATATTCCCCCCGAAGTCAAAGAGAAATTCAATAATTGATACAAAGCCCCCTGCACCCCCTGCAAAGAGAACGATGCTACCCCCAACACCACCAATCCAACATGACTGATACTAGAAAAAGCCAACATTCGACGCAAATTGCTCTGTACCAGCGCAGCCAAGGCCCCGTACACAATAGCCACAACCGCAATCCCTTCCAAAAGCCAATGAAGTTCATGGGCCACGTCTGAAGTCAAAGGCATCAAAAAACGAATCAATCCATACGCCCCAAGCTTCAAACCAGTCATAATGGCAGTAATGGCCACCGGCCCCTCCATGGCTATGGTGGGAAGCCAAGCATGCAAAGGCACAAAGGGAACCTTAACCCCAAACCCAATCAACAACAAAAAAAATACCGGCCACTGCACCTGAATTGGTAATGGATTTTGCAACAGTACCACCAAATCAAACAACAAAGGTTGACCAGAATTGGCCATCGCCGACAGCAACAAACCAAACAACAATGGAGCCCCCCCCGCCAGCATAAACAAGGTGTACTTGAGCGCGGCATAACGACGATTGGGACCGATACCCCACAAACTGACCAAAAAATAGATCGGAATCAACGTCAATTCCCAAAAAAGAAAAAACAACATGGTGTCCAAGGCGCAAAAAATCCCCATGGTCACCCCTTCAAAAAACAACAACAGGGCGAAATAAAGATGCGGCATCATGCGATTGGCCAAACTCCAACCAGCAATCAAAGTTGCAATAAACAAAAGCGCGGTCATGGGCAAAAACAGAACAGACAAACCATCAATGCCCACATGGTAATGACTGTTCAAAGAAGGGATCCATGCCCGTTTTTCAATCAATTGAAAGGCCGCGCTGTTTGGATCAAACGCAAACACCACCTTTATCGCCAAAATCAATTCAAAGAATCCGATACTCAAAGCCACACTGCGCGCCCAACGTCCATTGGGAGCAAACCACGCCAGCACCGCACCCAACAAGGGCAAGGCAATGAGCAGACTCAAAAAAGGTAGACTATTCATGGTCGCTCTTTAGCGTTCCATATAAGGGGTGGCCAGGGTCTTAGAACCATTTTCCACCAGAGAAAGCCACGGTTCCGCATAAAACCCAGAGATTAATTGAACCGCAAGCAACAAAATAGCCAGCGACTGTTCAACCCAAGTAGCACGGGCCACCACACCCCGACCAGCTCCCACCTGCAAAGGTGTAGCCAGAAAGGCACGCTGAAAAGCCCACAACAAACAGGCCGCCGCCGCCACATTGCCAAGAGCCGCCGCCACCGTAACCAAAGCCCCAAAACGGTGAATCGCCGCCTCCAACAGTAAATGGACGGCTTCAAAACCCGGCGTTCCCGGCATTCCGACCACAGAGAACGCCGCCACCAAAAAGGCAATACCAATCCAAGGCAAGGCGGAAAACAACCCCCCAAGCAATACCAAAACCATGGTATGGGTGCGCAAATAAACGATCCCCGCCATCAACAACAAAGTCGAAATGGCTAAGCCAAAAGTCATGGTCAAAAGAATGGTTCCCTGAAAGGCTTGCGGATGCAGACTAAACAAGCCGATCACCAGAATACCCGTATGACTGATCACGGCGTAGGCAAGCAGTTTTCTTAAATTTTTCTGAACAAGCGCGAAAAGCGCACTATAAAAAATCCCAACAGCGGCAATGGCAATCACCGTGACATGCCAATGCCAAACCGCATCCGGTACCAAGGGAAACATAAAACGCACCATCCCGTAGACCCCGGTTTTCAAACCCACCAGCAACACCAGAGCCGAGGCCACGGTGCCATGCTCCATCACATGGGGAAGCCAACCGTGCAAAGGAAATATCGGGACACGAATCGCCAAACCATAAAAAAGCAAAAAAAACACAACCTCCTGAATATATAAGGAACGATGATCGGCCTGCAAAATACCCAGTTCAAAGCTCCACGCCCCGCCAGCCAACTCGCCGTGACTCCATCCCAACATCAGCGTGGCCAGCACCAACAGCAAAATGCTTGTCCCCATGAATTGATAATAACGACTGATCGCCAACCGCTCCAAAGTAGAGAGGGACCACGTGGTAAACTGATAGCCAACAATCAAAATCTGCACCGCAGAGAACAAAACAAACCAAAGCAAATCCAACGTGGCGAACTGCCCCATCAGGACCGCCTCGCAAGCCAAAACCACAGCCAGAAAACGCGGCAAAGGGGTAAAACAGCGCACCAATCCCCCATAAATGGCCACCAACACCGACAAAAAAGCCGTCAGCAGCATAAAAATCACACTGATCCCATCTGCTCCCACGGTATAAACCACCCAACTGGTCACAAACCACCGCCGATACCATTGCCAAGAGGAGTCATGCAGGTCAAAGGTCTGATAGAGATGCACCGCCAACCACAACTCCACCAACGCACAGCCCAACCCAAGGCCCCAAGCCAAACCATTGCGCCGCACAAAAAAGAGCGCGACCGCCCCAATGGCTGGCACAAGCAACAACAACTCAAGTAGAGAAGGAAATGCAGACATCTAAAGAATAACCAAAAAAGTCAACATAATCATTAAATAGAGATAACGCGGTTGACCAAACAACAGCTCAATGCGCGTGACATATTCGCCCAAAAATCGCATCGCTTTAAGCAAACCATCGCCACTGCTTCGCAATACCAGATGCTCCTCGAACCAGAAAAAAAGCATCCCGACTCTCTCCAACAAGCGTCCAAGTACCCCGCGACCCTGGGTCACACCAGAGAGTGAAGAAACCTCCACGCCTGCGACCATATGACGCAACAGGCTCTCTTGCATGGGACGTCCAGACATACGAGAGATCACCAATTCATCAAAAATCTGCACATCCCGCGCCAACGCCAAGGTGGGACGAGTAATAAGCGCGTCGGTCACAGAGTCAAACCAGCCGCGATGCAAAAGCAACGTATACAGGGCAGGACTCTTGGCCACCCCTCCTGCAGAAGGTCTAACCGGAGCCAAATGGATGTAAGAGGGCGACAGCAAAAACTGATAAAAACGCCACAGGGTGTGCGCGACCAGATGCCACAAAGCAAAATCAAAAAAACCCGCGCCGCACTCGAAAAAAATCAACCCGATCTGGGCCTGAGTGGAAAAGATCAAAACACTCTTGACATCGGTTTGCACCCGGCCAACCGCAGAGGCGAACAAGGCGGTCAATCCACCAATCAACATCAGGATCACCATCCAGAACGGGGCTAGCACCAATAAAGGTTCCAAACGAATGACCAAAAAAGCCCCAGCATGAGCCATCAACGCGCCATAAAACACCGCACTCGAAGGGGTCGGTCCCTCCAGTGCGCGACTGATCCAGGCCACAAACGGGATTTGCGCCGACTTGACCACAGCCGCCAAAAGAAACCCCGCAACCATGACCGCCGTCAGCAACGAACCCAGTGGTTTGGCAGCCTGAAAAATCGCAGGCCACTCCACGCCTTTAGTCCAAAGAAACACCATGGCCATCCCAAACACCATCCCCGCATCGCCAAAACGATTGGTCACAAAGGCGCGAGTGGCATTGGTGGTGGCGGTGGTACGGGTGTCGGCATAGGCAATCAGCAGATAAGATGAGAGACCCGCCACCTCCCACCCCACAAAGGTCAACACCGCATTGCCAGAAAGGGCGATCCACGTCATGCCCCCGGCAAACAGACACAGCACAGCAAAAAAGCGATGAAATCCTGGCTCACGGTGCATATAATTGACCGCAAATTTTAGCGTCATCAACGCGCCGAAGGCCACCAAGGTTCCCATCACCAAACCTGGACGATCCAACAGCAAACTGATCGTCACCCGCAAAGGGCCACTGCTCAACCAAGGGAACACCACCACATGACCCATCACGCCCTGATGTACGGCCATACCATCCACCACCAACATCCCCAACAAAGAGCCTGTAGCAGCCAACAAGGCAACCCAAGCCGTACCCCGCTCACCGGCCTCGCCGCGACGCTGACCGGTCAACATGCCCACGCCGATCCACAACGCCGCCAGCCAAGGCAGCAGAGGCACCACCATCACCCACCCCATCACACACTCTCCATGGCGACCAACGCAGGTGGCCGAGGACCAGAATGGCCCGCATACCACGCCACTGAACGATTGACCTTTGGTACTGGTGGCAAGGTATTCTCCCACAAAGCCCAGCCGCTCTCCGGTTGAAACAGGTGAATCTCGCCGTTGTCAGGATCCAATGAGGCCAACACAATCCAGCCATTGCCCACCAGCTCGCGAATTTCGGGTTGACGCTGATAAATCGCGGTTAAAATCGGCGGACGTTGTTCCACCACCACCAGCAAACGCATGGCCTCATGAATCTCGATCATCTGCTGCGGCAAGCCGGTACGCAAATCCGAGCCGGTCCCCTCCATCACCCCGAACAGACCGGTAATATTATGAACCACCTTGCTACCACAGCCAAAACGGTCATTATCCACCGTAGAGAAATAATATTCCAAACTAATGCCAGCCCCCACCGGTCCTGCGGCCAAAAGAATGGCTTCCACGATGGTTCCCTCTGGATCAATGGTCGGATCATAGGAGATCAAAAACATGCGCCGATCAAAAAAGACCCCACGGGTGGTGGCGCGACGACCGATCAGGGCCACGGCGTTGGTGGCATGCCCAAGTTCAGGACGGGCCTGGCTGAAATCCAGACCGCGTCCCTCCATATGGGCCAATGCCCGCGCCGGGGAATCCCCCTTGGGAGCAGAGGCCAAACGACGCGCCCGCTCATGGGCTGAAGATTGCCGGGCTGCATCCAATTGGCCAGTCAAGGCCAACAAGGCTCCCTTGGCATAATCCGGCACGAAATCCTCATCAAACCAAGTGATCTTTTCGTTGCCAGTATCGTGCTCCCCCCCGATGAACCAAGTATCCGCCGGGATCGGTATTCCCATCTCAGCCAGACGGGAACGTACCTCGTTGCGATTGGCCATGGCTGCAAACAATCGGGCATTGGGACCGCCATGACGACCACTGCACGCGCCACAATCATAAGCAGAAAGGTGGGGATTGTTCTGACTGCTCCCCCCATGTCCCAAAATGGCCACCACAGGTGCGAAACCGTTGACCAATCCAATGGTGCGCAAGAATCCAGCCACCCGCACGCTCTGTTCTTCATCGGTAAAACCGACCCTCGGTTGCGTCGGCGTGGCAGGGGTGCCGTCGTTGGCCGCCGTAAGGGTCACGGTCGTCGAGACAGGCCCATCAATCCACTGTCCCATTCGCCCTAACAGCCTCCCCCACAACCTAGGCAGCATCCCCTTGCCAAACAGGGCCAACAAAACCAAAGGAGCCACGATCATGGAGAGCAAAGCAGGCACCAGCAAACCCCGATGACTCTTACGAAACAAAAGCTCCCGCCCCCATTTCCCCATTTCAAGCCACCGGTGATGGGATGCAAGCTGCAACTCCGTACCGGGCGTGGGTCGCTCGTGAATCACATGGGACGGGGTCACCACCACGGGACACAGTAGAGATTCGCTGGCATCATCCACCCCTTTCCAGCGTACCGGGACACCAAAAAATCCTGCCGCACCCAAGGTTTCAATGGAAGGGGTCTGCTCTTCCAGGTGGCGACGAATCCCCTCCTCGCGGTCATCCATACAAAAAATGACCTGGGATGAAGGACGGCACTTACGCTGGCTCCACGCCCCACGCCCATGATTGGCTATCAATGCGGCAAAAATCTGATTACGGTAGTGCCGTTCATAGGCTTGCAGCCACAGATACCCTGACTTCTCGTCATCGAGTTGCTCCAGGCAGGCCAGCATGGCCAAAGCCATCTCCCGGCCCCCCTGACGGAGCGTCTCGGCACGCCACCCCAAATGTTGCGACAACAAAAAGATCGGCCATGCCGTCCTGCTCGCGCAATACCCCTCCTGGGGTCCATACTGACCATCCTGGATCATGAACGCCAATTTGCGCCATTTCATCGCCACATCGGGATCTTCCAAAGAACCATGCAGCAAAGAATTGGCACGCATGGCCAAAAAATCAGGCAGATTCCCGGCAGCCAACGACCACCGCCCGTACAGTTCCCCTGGAAAGCGACGAAAATAGTCGCCAAGAGTTGCCAAAGAGGGCTCCAAACGCCAACGAACCCGACATAAACGCACGGCAAAGAGTCGCTCCAACACCAGCCGCACGGCCAGATAATCGAGCATTTCCACCCGCACACCTTCCCCTGTACCCGCATAACCGGGGCGCAAGGCTCGCCACATCATCATGCCAGACCAACCGGGTAACTCCAAAGCCAATCGCTCCAGATACCCTCCCCAATGGCTCTCTGGCAGACCGATTTGATTCAAACACCACTCCACCGCCTCCATCGCGGTAGGCGGCAGCTCGGCAATAGCCGCGCTCCAATCTTGAGTCTCCTCCATGGCAAAGGCCATGTCCACACCGGCACACTCCCTCCAAGCCAGATAAAACCCCTGCTGGCGTTGTGGCAGCGGCCAAGCAGCCACCCCAAGATCCAAAAACGACGCCAGATAGCGCAACAGATAGGGCCGAACCCCATCTAAAATATCCTCCCCGGTCAGCACCTTGAGCAAACCCCGTAACGTCAGGGTGACCCCTACCCTAGCCTCCAGTTCGTCCCAGATTCGCTCTGCCTCCTGCTTGATCTGCGCGAGAATCCGTTGTTGGTCGCTCTGTCCGGTCTCCTCCAAAGAGAAAGGCGGATCCTCCTCAGTAGAGAGATCCAAACGCTCCTCGCTGTACCAGTCGCTATGGTGCAAACCGAACAACTCCAGGCAGGCCTGCCACAACTCAGCCACGGTTTCCGCCTCACCATCCGCCTGAAACCCGGCACGAATTTGGGCATCCACAGCCGGATGAACCCGACTCAACGCCCCTTGTTCCTCGATCTCCCAGGCCAACTGAACGGCAGTCAGGGGGTTAATCTCCTGTTCCAGCAACAGACGCAAAATCTCCCTGCGTCGCGTGGAACCGATTGGAGTCTCAGCCGCCAACTCCCGATCCCCGGCAATGACGCTTTCTAAGTCATCCCGCCCGATTCGGCCCTGGGCATACAATGCGCGAAACCGCGTGATCGGCAAATAGCCATAAATCCCGGTCACTTTCCGCGCTTCGATCAAGGCCTTGGGAAAGGGATAGTGCTGAAATCCATGCAAAGTATTGTGATGGACAAAATCGGTGATCACCGCCTGTCCTGGCACTAGGTGTTCCAAGTGATGCACTGTGGCTTGAATCAATGCCCGACCTGTCAAAGGAGCCGCTGAAGCTTCATGGGTCATGGGTCACAGTCCATTGACAAACAGGTCGCCGAAGCGATCCAAAGAGGCGGTCATCATCCCCAACAGAGGCGCGGGCAAGAACCCCAACACCACAATGGCCATAACCAAAATCGTTGCGGCGGCCAGTTCTGTCCGTCTCATGGGGATCAGGATTTCAGTACCTTGATGTTTGGGTCCAGTACACAAACAGCCGATGGTACGCACGGCATAAGCCGCCCCCACCAGCATGCCCACGCTTAACAAGGCCGCAGACCACCCCCACCGTTGCAGGCTACCGATCATGACATGCAACTCAGCCATAAAACCCGCTGTTCCTGGCACCCCCACAGAGGCCATAAAAGCCGCCGCAACAAAAAAGGCAAACCGGGGAGCCACCTGGGTCAGCGAACCATAATGACGAATATCACGGGTATGGGTCCGTTCATAAAGCAGGCCGATCACCAAAAACAGGGCTCCTGCGGTCAAACCGTGAGAAACCATCTGCAACATGGCCCCAGTGATGCCGTTGAGATTCAAAGCGGCAATGCCCAAAAGCACCACCCCCATATGGCTCACAGAAGAGTAGGCGATCATCCGTTTGAGGTCGATCTGACGCCAAGCTAACACCCCACCGTAGATCACATTGATCATGGCAAGAGTCGCCAAAAAAACCTGCAAAGTAACCACCGCCTCTGGCAGCATCATGGCGGCACGGATCAGGCCATAAGATCCCATTTTCAGCAACGCGCCAGAAAGCAGCAGACTCACCGGGGCTGGTGCCTCCACATGGGCCAAAGGGAGCCAGCCATGCAAGGGAAAGATCGGCATTTTGACCCCAAAGCCGATGAGAAAACCAAGGAATATCAGAACCTGCCGTTCACCAGAAAGGGAGGCGGTCCCGATTGCCATTTCATTCATCAAAAAGGTGTGAGGCGTGGAGGCGTCATAGGCCAACAGCAAGCCGATCAGCATAAAAACCGATCCACCCATGGTGTAGAGAACAAAATTGAGTGCCGCCTGATTGCGTTGTTTGCCGCCAAAGGTGTTGATCAGAAAAAAAAGCGGCAGCAGGGTCAGTTCCCAGAAAATGTAGAAGATGGACCAATCCTGGGCCATAAAGACACCCAGCATCGAGGTCTCTAGTAAGAGGAGCAGGGCATAATAGCCCTTGGCCATCTCTTTCACGCCACCAGAGGCGAGTATGGCCACAAATGCCAAAAGCGTGGCCAAAAGAACCATGGGCAAAGAGAGGCCATCGACGCCAAAGGCGAATGAGTTGTCCAGTTGGGACCGCCAAGGATAGTTTGCCAAAAACTGCAAATCACTATTAGTACCAATAAAATGAATTACAACCCAAATTGCGACAATCAAAGTAATTAATGAAACCAAAACTGCCATGCCACGCATTAATCCAGCCATACGTGCAGGCAGCAAAGCAATCACACCAGCCCCGAAAGCGGGCAAGAACAGAAGAACCAATAAAGGCTTCATGGCAATAGGCGCATCCATGCAACATTACACGACAAGAACGGTTGCAATATAATAATTCATCCGTTCCAGAGCGTCAAGGAGTTATGCTCGACAATCCGCAGAAATTTCCTTGCGCACCTCCATGGGGATGCCCAGCAACAGACGTTGCTTGCCACTACCAAGACGATCATAGATATTGCTCAAGGCGGCCTGCTCGGTTGAAAAGATGTTCTTCTCACCATCGACCAGATCAAACAGACCAGTCGCTTGCATGACCATCATAATCTGACGTTTCACGCCTGAAAAAATGACGGTCATGCCATTTTTGCTCACCCGTTCCACCAGATGACGCACAACCTCTTCGCCAGAGGCATCCATTTGATTGATGCCATCACACACCAATAATAGGTAATGGGCATTGGGCTTGGCAGAGACGGCATTCAGCACCATCTCTTCAAAGTAAGAGACATTGGCGAAATAGAGTTGGCCATCAAAGCGCAAGGCAATGATCTCTGGGTCTGTGGGCAATTGCGGGTGAACAGCCACATCGCGCAAGGTGCCATCGGAAAATAGACCAAGCTGGGCGACCCGTGGGCTCATGGTGCGATATAAAAACAGGATAATCGCCAACCCAGCTCCAAAAAAGATCCCCTTGTCAAGATGGGGGGCAAAGGCCAGAGAGGCAAAAAAAGTTGCAATAGCGGCCACACCGTCATGCCGGTTGGCGTGCCAAGCATGCATGATGGCCTTCACATTGATCAAACCGACCACAGCCATCATGATGACAGCGGCCAAAACCGCCTCTGGGAGGTGATATAATAAAGGAGTGAGAAATAATAGTGTCAGCAAAACCATAATTGTGGTGACAACCGAGGCAAACCCACTTTTGGCCCCGGCATCCAGATTGACAGCCGAACGCGAAAATGAACCGGAAGTGGGATAGGCTTGAGTAAACGAACCGATCAGATTGCCCAACCCCTGACCAATCAACTCCTGGTTGGGATCAATACAATCTCTGGTGCGGGCGGCCATGGCCTTGGCAATGGAAATAGCCTCCATGAATCCCACCAAAGAGATAATCAAGGCACTGCTAAGCAAACTCCCCATGAGATGAAGATCGAGTTGCGGAAGCGTCAGGGTAGGCAAGCCTTGAGGAATCTGGCCAACCACCTTGCCGCCCATCTCTTGAAATCCCATCAGCCAACTGGCCAAAGTGGTCAGAGCCACTGCAATCAAGACATTGGGCAATTTGGGACGATATTTTTTCAAGGTCCACATCATGGCAAACGACACCACACCGAACACCAAAGAGGGGAGATGGGTTAAGTGAACCTGTTGCATCACCCCCCAGATATCAACCAGGAAGTGTTCGCTACGCCCCATTTTGACGCCAAAGATTTTAGAGAGTTGCGAAAGACCGATAATCAAAGCAGCGGCATTGGTAAACCCCAAAATGACCGGATGCGAAAGAAAATTGACCACAACACCGAGTCGCAACAGACCCAAGGTCAACTGTACGGCTCCGATCAACAGAGACATTAAAATGGCCAACGAGACAAAGGCATCGGTGCCGGGTTGGGCGAATTGCAACAAAGCCGAGGCGGTCAGGAGTGATACCACCGCCACAGGACCAGTGGCCAACTGCCTGGAGGAGCCAAACAGAGCGGCCACGGCACCCGGCAGAAAGGCTGCATAAAGCCCATAATAGGCAGGCAATCCAGCCAGATTAGCGTAGGCCATGGACTGAGGGATCAAAACCAAGGCCACCGTAATTCCAGCGATCAGATCGGCCTGCAAGTTTCCACGACTCATGGGAAACCATTTTAAAAACGGAAAGATTTTAGTAATTGACAACATGGGAGCAATCCTGAACTAAAAATTAGAACCAAGAACAAAAGCCAACCCCTTTATCCGGCGGCGGCCACCACCAAAGGACAAGGCAAACGGTTACTCCAAGGGGGAGGATGCCGCCTCTTTGGGAAACTATTTAAACCCCACTTTTCCAATGACTCCACCAAAATGCAGACAATATCAGGAACCGAACTGGCATACCCCACAACGGTTTCCCACTGAATGCCGGGACGGTGAATCATACGGCTATTTTTCCCTTTTTTGGCCACATCTTCCAAAAAACGGGTCAGGAGTGGTGAGACCTTTTCCGCTGGCATGCCAGACAAAATCTCCACCCCGGCCTCTAAGCGATCCATCATAGACAAGGCCGTAGACAACACATCGGGAGCTGGATCTTCTGCTTGAAGAACCAATAATATATTCCGTAACTCCCGCGCCAGCTCCCTAGCCGTATCAAACTCGCCAGCCTCGGCAAAGGTCGTGGCAGTAAACATTTTATCCAGATGGACGCCAACAGAGATCATCTGGAGGAGACCACCGGCGATGGAGTCATCAAGGGATGGTTGGCTGCTGGTTTTTTTTCCGCTCCTTTTTTTGGATCCGCACGCAAAGCGGCATCGAGCATCTGCATGGCAGAATCCCGCTCACCTGCTTGCGCAAAGGTGGAGGCCATCCAGTGAAGGTCCAATGAGCTTAACAAGTGAGACATGAAACCCTCCTTTAAGTTGTAGTCATTCATCCATCTTCAATATGCATGCGAAATGCCACGGCAAAAAAACCAACTCTATCAATTAATTGATTGACAAAGCGGTCATTTTAGCCTCATCCTTACTATTGCATTTTGCAATATCTACGCAACAAAACAACGAGATACTTGTTAATATTTATCTAAAATTTAACCAAATTTTAACAGTGTTACACGAGTGTTGCCTTTTGCCATTCATGCTTGCATAATGCAACACCTACTTTGAATGAAGGAGTTTCCCCATGCGAAAAAGCTCATTGCGACACAAAGTAATTCTCGGATACTACCTGATCAGTGCCCTGACCTTGGCTTTAAGCCTGTTTACCCTGATGGAGCTACGTTTGATTTCGCAACGGGTACAATCGGGCTCACAGGCGTTTGTTTTGCTCAATAATGTGCTGGAGATGCGACGTTTCGAGAAAAATTTTTTCCTTTATCATAAACCAGAAGATATGTATCAACTTTTATCATATATTGATCTGGTAAAGCAGGAGTGGCAAAAGCTGGATTTGGATTCGACCCATACCCAAATGAACGCCTATGAAGCCCTCGTCCATAATTCCGAGGAGATCACCACGGAAACAGAAGGAAAAATCCGCACATTAGGAAAAGCCCTTGTCACGACCGCAGAAGAGATTTCCGCCAAGGAGCAGATTCAAGTTCAGCACTCCTTGGAGCGACATCGACTCTTTTTGGTCACGGCCATGGTTGTGGTGATTGGGGTAATTCTATTGTTGGGCCTTTTGGTTTCTCACCGGGTTGTGCTGCCATTGCGTCGTATGGAAGAGAGTATGATCGGGGTAGCCAATGGCCATTTTTCCAGCATTTACATTCAATCCAACGACCGCGAGATTCTCTCTTTGACCCGTGCGTTCAATTTGGTTTTGGATGAGCTGCAAAAGCGTCAGAAGCATTTGCTTCGTTCGGAGAAACTGGCCTCATTGGGCACCTTGTTGGCTGGGGTGGCCCATGAGTTGAACAATCCGTTATCCAACATTTTCACCTCCTGTCAGATCCTTACCGAAGAGGTTGACTCCCCGGACCCCTCCTTTCATCGGGAGTTGTTGGGTCAGATTGATGAACAGACCCGTCGGGCCAGAGATATTGTTCGTTCCCTGCTGGACTTTGCCCGGGATCGGACGTTTCAAAAAGCACCGGTTTTGTTGTCTGGTTTGATTGAAGAGGTCATTCGTTTTAGCAAGGGGAACATTCCCGCACGCATTCGGGTACGTAGTGAGATACCGTTTAATCTCATTTTGATGGGGGATCGTCAGCGTTTGCAGCAAGCCTTCATCAATCTGTTGAAGAACGCTTTGGATGCCATTCCAGAGAAAGGAGAGGTTGTCATAAAAGCGATCTCTGGTGCCACCGACTCTCCTCTTTTTGCCGGGTGCCTCTGTCCGGCCCCTTGGACAGAAATCCAAATACAAGATACCGGGATAGGCATTCCAAAAGAACACATTGCGCGAATTTTTGATCCATTCTTCACCACCAAGCCGATTGGTAAAGGGGCTGGCCTTGGGTTATCCGTGGTTTTTGATGTCATTGAAGAGCATGAGGGATGCATTGCGGTTGAGGCCCTACCGAATCAAGGCACCTGCTTCACCATTCGTCTGCCGGTTGCGACATCGGATCCAAAAAATTAAATTCATGGAGTATTGACATGTCCGAACAAGGAACTCTGCTGATCATTGACGATGAACCCATTGCAGTACGCAATCTGGCCCACGTCATGCGCAAAGAGGGATATCATACCACGGCCATTGACAATGGTTTACAAGCCTTGACTTTATTGAAACGTCAATCCTTTGATGTCGTCCTCACCGATTTGCGCATGGATGGGGCCAATGGCATGGAAATCTTACAAACATGCAAGAAACTCTATCCTGAATCCGAAGTCATCCTGATCACTGGTTTTGCCACCCTAGAATCCGCTGTGGAAGCGATGCGTGATGGGGCGTTTTATTATATTGCCAAACCCTTCCGTCTGGATGAAGTGCGCAAAATGGTCAGCGAGGCCATGCACAAAGTACACTTGCATCGCGAAAACCGCGAACTCAAAGAAAAATTGCGTCGCATCCAAGAAGGCGGTCCCATCATCACACGGGATCCAGTCATGATCAAACTATTAGAAACCACCCGTCAAGTGGGACCAACCGGATGCAACATCCTGATCACCGGAGAAAGCGGCGTTGGCAAAGAGTTAATCGCCCATTATCTCCATCAACATAGTGGACACCCAGATGGCCCGTTTGTGGCCATCAATTGCGGTGTTTTTACCGAAGAACTGCTCTCCAGTGAACTTTTTGGTCACGAAAAAGGGGCCTTTACCGGCGCGGCCACCACCAAAATCGGCCTGATGGAATCCGCTCAAGGGGGAACTCTGTTTCTAGATGAAGTCACCGAAATGACCCTCTCCATGCAGGTCAAACTGTTGCGAGCCATTCAAGAACGAGAAATAATGCGCGTAGGCGGAACCCGCTCGATTCACATTGATGTCCGTTTCATCGCTGCCACCAATCGCAATCTTGCTGAAGCCGTGGCCCAAGGGAAATTTCGCCAGGATCTTTTTTTCCGACTCAATGTAATCACACTCCCCATCCCCCCACTCAAGCAACGTCGCGGTGACATTGCCCTACTGGCAGACTATTTTCTCAAACGGGGAGCCGAACGAATGGAACGCCCTGCCCGTACCATTGCAGCCGATGCCATGGCCCTATTGCGGGAGTATGATTTTCCCGGCAACATTCGCGAACTCGAAAACATCATGGAGCGAGCCGTAGCCCTCTGCAACGAAGAGACCATCACCACCTTACATCTACCCGACGAGTTGCGCATTCAAATGATTCGGACCTTTCGCAAACGCGGGGATCGTGCGCCAACCCTGGAAGAACTGGAGTCCGACTACATCCAATGGGTGCTGAATGAAACCAGCGGCAATCAAACCATGGCCGCAGAAATTCTCGGCATTGACCGGGTCTCCCTATGGCGCAAGTTGAAACGGTTGCGTCTAGTCAGTGAGGAGTGAGTCACAATTCAAGGCTACCACAAATCAATCTCACCCGACTCAATTTCGGTTTCCACGATATGCCCATCCCGCACCAAATGCTGATAAAAACCCACTTGGTTGCGGCCATGCTGCTTGGCGAAATAGAGGGCCTTGTCAGCCTTTTCCATCAAGGTGTTGGGCATTTCTTCCGTAACAATTTCAATAGCCCCCAGACTCACCGTTACACGACCCACCTGCGGGAAAGCATAATCTGCCACCACCTCCCGAAAACGGTTCAAGGCCGCCAAAGCCTGCTCCTCAGTAACATCCACCAGCAGCACAACAAACTCTTCACCACCAAAGCGAAACACAACATCATTTTCCCGAAAGGTCTTGATCAACAGATGGGCAAAAGTCACCAAAACTTCATCCCCAATCAGATGGCCATAGGTATCATTGACCTTCTTGAAATGATCGATGTCCAGCATAGCCAAATAGGCGAAGTCATGATAAGAATCCGATTCCCGACGTAAATTTTTCTGCAATTTTTTGTAGACATCACCGATGATCTCATCAAAGGATTGACGGTTGCGCAGACCTGTCAGGGCGTCGTGATAGGCCATGCGCCGCAACTCATTCCCAGACTGACGCAGAATCTCTTCCATGCGACGGTGATTGATGGCCAAGGCTAGGGTAATGGCAATGGTGGTGAGAAAGGCGTCATCGGCCAAATCACGCTTGTGGCCGCTTTTTAAATAAAGGGTCAGCACGCCCAAGAGTTGATCTTGGGCAAGCAGTGGAATGCAGTAGTGTCCATGATCTTGCATCCCCTCGAATGTGACATCATGCTGTTCATCCACATGATTGGAAAAAACAATCTCACGCTTCTGCGCAGCCCGCCCACAATGACAATGACCAAAAGGAATCTGGGCACACTGAGTAAGAAGGGTTTCAGGAAGATTTTTTCGCCCAGTCAAAATCAGTTTATCACCCGTATCATTGACAAGAAAAACCGCGCCCTTGTAATGGTGGGCCAGCCAAGGGATAGCCAGGATAATCTCCAACATCACATCGATTTGCTTGGTCAGGGTCATGGGTTCCAAAAGTGTCTCCAGCAAGGCACTGCTGGCAATTTTGGCGGTCAATGCCCGCGCATACTCCTGTTCCACCTGTTGATGAACCAGTGAAGTTTCCTCCTCGCCATGGCTAGGCAGGCTAGGGGCAATCTTTTGGACCACTGGGCTATTGGCCATCATCCAAGCCTGAAAGGCATCCGCAGGCATGGGCTTGCTGAAATAATATCCCTGAATCTGATGGCACATCACACTTTTCAAAAACAGATACTGATCCTTGGTTTCCACACCCTCGACAATCACCTTGATCCTTAGATTCTTGGCCATGGAGATGATGGCAGAGATGATGGAGGCATCGTCCGACATGCCATCCTTGAGATCCTGTACAAAAGCCCGGTCAATCTTCAACAATTGAATGGGCAATTTTTTCAGTGCGGCCAGAGAGGAGTATCCCGTACCAAAATCATCAATGGCGATACTGATTCCCATTTGATTAAATTCAGTCAAAGTGGAGATGGTTCGATCCACATCGTCCATCATCATGCTTTCGGTAATTTCTAATTCCAGACGATTCGGAGCCAATCCGGTGGCATGCAGAACTTCCTTGACAGTTGTTACCAGGGCATCGCTATCTCTGAATTGGCGAGCGGATATATTCACAGCCACGGCACCCAGATCAAGGCCCTCGTCCAGCCAGCGTTTGTTTTGTCTGCAAGCCTCGTAGAGAATCCACTTGCCCATGGGTACAATCAACCCAGTACTCTCAGCCAAGGGGATAAAATCGTTCGGTGGAACCAAAGTACCATCGGCCTTCTGCCACCGCACGAGGGCCTCCGCCCCAACGACCCGACGTGTGGCAATGTCGATCTTGGGCTGATAATAGAGACGAAACTCCCCGTTCTCCAAAGCCGCCCGCAGAGCGACCTCCATCTCCAGACGTTGCAGGGCATGGGTGTGCATGGCGCGGGTAAAATATTGAAAATTGGATCGTGCCGTCTGTCTGGCATGGACTAAAGCGGTATTGGCGTGATGGATAATCTCCGCATAGTCCAGACTATCTTCGGGATAGACCGAAATACCGATGCTACCCTCTACCATGACCTCGCCAAAGGGCGTCATGAATGGATCCGACAATTTTTCCAAAAGACGATTGGCCACTAAATCCAGCATGTCGGAACGAATGGTCCGGGATAAAATGATGGCAAACTCATCCCCGCCCAAATAAGCGACATGGTCATAAGGACGCAAACACAATTGAATACGACGCACCGTCTCTTGCAACAGCAAATCCCCGGCCTTGTGTCCCATGGTTTCGTTGACCGCTTTGAAACGATCCAGCCCCAGCATCATCAAGACCACGCCATCCCCAGAACGTTTTGCGCTTAAAATTTCCTTTTGCAGCGTTTTTTGAAACCAGTTCCATTTCGGCAAACCCGTCACCGCATTCAAATATAAATTGTCCGAAATCTCTCCATCAAACGTCTCCCTCATGACCATTCCCCCCATCCAAAAGACCAGGATTGACCGGATACACACCGAATCCAGGTTAAGAATAAATGATCATGAACCCCTCACGCAATCATAAAAACCATCGAAGCCAATATCAGATTCAATTCAACATCTAGCCGACAACTCCCTTCATGCGATCCAAATCCGCACGACGGCCCAAACAGAGAATGGTCTCATCCCCCGTGAAACGGTAATCCGGTAATGGATTGAGAATCAAATCCTCACCGACAGGTTGCACAGCCACCACCGTACAGAAAAAATTGCTGCGAAGCATGGAGTTGCGTAAGGTCTTGCCTTGCAAGAAAGAGTACTCAGGAATGCGGATACGCTCCAAATCCAAATTTAAATCGAATGAGTCTAAGGGGGCCGAAGAGGTGCCACTCAATGCTTTCCGCATCACTTCAAGTTGATCACGGAAACCCAGACATATGAGTATATCCCCTAGGGAAAAGTGCATTTCCATATCGAGCTTGAACATGATTTGTTTGGCATGAACCATACCCACCAATTGCACCCGGAAACGAGAACGGAATTCCGCATCTTTAAGAGGTGTATTGACAATGGACGAACCGGGAGTTACCAAAATCTGGGCAAGCTCTAGTTTGTCCAATACATTGTCAATGGACATCTGACTGGCGGCATGTTTCAATCGTTGCAGATCGAGTTTATGACCCAGACAGATGAGTACATCACCTGCAACCAAGCGGTATTCAGGTGGCGGGGTGGTGATCATCTTCACCCCTTGGGAGAGAACACCAATGACAAAAGCGTTGTAATCCTCCCGCAACTTAGAGTCACGCAGCAAAGTAAAATCAAAAATAGAACCCGGTGCAATGGCAACCTCTTCAACCACGAGATCCGCATACCCCTGATTGAGTGCCAGATTTAAAAAATGAAGCGCATTGGGACGAATGGCGGTTTGCGCCAAATGCTGACCGGCATTCTGGAAAGGAGAGACCACCCGATCCGCCCCGATCCGCAAAAGACGTTTTTCCGAGTTCAACTGATTACCGCAAGCCACAACAAAGCATTTTGGATTGATCTCCCGCACCATCATGATAATATAAACGTTGATGGCCTCGTTGAGGATGCTACTGACCACACCAGACGCACGAGAGATGCGGGCCTGCTCCCAAGTCTTATATTCGGTAACATCCCCACAAATGGCAATCCATCCCTTTTCCAACGCACTGTCCACCCGCGCCTTGTCACTATCAATGGCAATGAAACTACGATTTTCCGTAATCAGGCTCTGGCAAGTAAACTGCCCCAAGGCATTCAAACCACAGACAATGAAGTGGTCCTGAAGCTTGGCGATCTTTTGCTCCATGTGATACTCCTGTAGATTGAAAATGCGATCCGTGAACACCGAGACAATGAGCGAGGTGAACATGACCGTGACAGACATGCCAACCAACACACCAAAAGCAGCAATAACACGACCAAACTCTGTTACAGGAGTAATATCTCCATACCCAACAGTGGTAATAGTAATGATCGACCAATACATTGCAGAAGAGAGGGTCTCAACCTTGCTGTTGATGCCGTGTTCCGCAATAAAAAAAGCCACCGCCACCATGCCCCAAACGATCAAGCCCGCATACAACAGTGAGACCATCTCATAGCGTCGTTCACCGATGATATTGGAAAAAAAGCTGATTCGCTTGGAATAACGAAACAATTTCAAAAAATGCAACACTCTTAGCAGACGAAGGGCGCGAAACATCGGCAAAATGGCCAGCAAGTCAACCAACGACAAGGGTTTGACCATCCAGCGTAGTTTGTTGAGAATGGCAAAGGAGAGGCCATGAAGGATCTCAGCCGAACGCTTTGGGTTGTAGCTGCTTCGATGATATTTTTCTACGGCGGTGCGGTAATCATTGGTCAGGGAGGTATTGATCCACCAGCGTAGCAGGTATTCAATCAGAAACAACCCGTTCAGCAAATCTCCCAAGAGGTGAAAACGATTGGCAAGAATGAGATCGTTAGCGAGTTCAACCTGCATCACCAGTTGCCAGATGGAGATCATCACCAGCAAGATCATGCCGTAATGATACCAGCGGCGTTCGTTGCTTGGCTCTTCAATAACTCTATAGACCGACTTCTTGACAAGCTGGTACTGTTCTTTCCATTTCGTCATGGAGTCTCTATCGTGGTTAATCACGCCAGAATTGCCGCGAGAACAGCAAAAGAATGGTAAAAATCTCCAGCCGACCAACAATCATCATAGAGCCTAAAATGATTTTGCCAAAATCAGGGACATGAGCGAAATTATCCATGGCTCCCACGGTATTGAATCCAGGCCCCACATTGGCCCAGGCGGTAAGAGAGGCCCCGATGGACGAGAGCAGATCCATGCCTAAAGCATTCAAAAGAAGGCCTCCGCACAAGACATAACCCAACGACAGGATAAACACAGCCACCGCATTCTCTAAAATTTCCCTGGAAATGGGCTGACCATCTATTTTCTGGATCACCACCTGTTGAGGCTGCAAAAGCCGACTGGTAACACTGGGAATGGTTTTCAACAAAACCATCGTTCTCACCACCTTAATACCGCCCCCCGTGGAACCTGACATCCCCCCGATTACCATGGTCAAACCCAACAAAAGCTGCAAAACAGCAGGCCACAACTCCCAGTCCGTACTGGCAAAACCGGTGGTGGTCATGATGCTCACCACCTGGAACAGGGCATGGCGCACCACCTCCTCCAAACCCCAATCGCTCGTCCGCAGCAGTACCGCTACAATAAACATGGTAAAAATGGCAATAATAAGGAGATAACCCTTGAACTCCTCGTAGGTCAGTGCCTTCCAATCCTGCAAAATGATGACCCGATAATGGATCAGGAAGTTCATACCTCCAGCCCCCATGATCACAATCGACCACCACTGGGCGGCTGGTGAGAAATACCCAAGGCTTAAATTTTTAGTAGAAAATCCGCCAGTAGCCAAGGCCGCAAAGGTATGATTGACCCCATCGAGCCAAGTCATGCCACACAAGACATAACCGATGATGGAGACCACGGTGATCAAACAATAGATGCCCCACAAGGCGCGGGCCGTGGAAATCAGTCGTGGTGTCATGCGATCTTTAGTGGGACCAGGCACTTCGGCCTTCATCAATTGCGTCCCCCCCACCCCCAAAAAAGGGAGAATGGCAATGGCCATCAACACCATACCCATCCCTCCCAACCACTGGGTGGTACTGCGCCACAATAGAATGCTCTGCGGCCATATCTCAATGTCGGTCATGGCTGAAGAGCCAGTGGTGGTGAATCCAGATGCGGTCTCAAAAAAGGCAGAAGGAAAATCCAGTCCACCGTGAAACACATAAGGCAGACCGCCAAAAAAAGAAGCCAAAAACCAACCCAAACTGGTGACCAGGAAACCATCTCTGGGCTCCATGACTGGACGCGCCTTGCGGGTCAAAAAGAGTCCCACGCCACACACCACCGATGAAACAAGCATTGATTTCGCCAAAGGGATCAGACTCTCACCCATCCCCACCGCCAACAGTAACGGAAAAACCTGAAAAACCGTCACAAGGGCGATCAACATGCACAAAATACGAATATCAAAAATTATGTTCATTTTCCGCTCAAAAATTCATCGACATGTTTGAAGTGAGCAGGATCGGCGATCAGCAAGACATGATCCCCTGGATTCAGCACCATGTTCCCATTCGGAACCAACATCTGACCCTTTTTAATGGCTGCAGCAACAATTAAAGTTTTAGGAATTTTTAATGATTTAAGGGGAGCCCCAACCATGCGAGAATGTTCTTGAATTTCCATATACAGGGCATCCAATTTCCCGTTAAGCATGGTGGCCGCATCCAGGATTTTACCCTTACTCAAGAAACGGAGGATCTTGCCCACAGCGGCCTGTTTTGAACTGACCACTGCGTCGATTCCCAGAGAGGGGGACATGGTGATATAGGCTTCGTTATCCATCAAAGCGATGGCGCGGCGAGCCCCGAATTTGCGTGCCAGGAGGCACAACACCAGATTGACCTCCTGATGGCCAGTCATGGCAATAAATGTGGACGCTCCCTGAGAATTTTTCTGTAGAATCTCTGGATCGGTGGCATTACAGTGCAGCACAATGGTATTATCTAAGGTGGCTGCCAGCTCCTGACAACGGTCCAGCGATTGTTCTAAAAGATGGACCGGAACATCCATTTTTTCTAGTTTGGCGGCGATTTGCTCCCCCTTCCAACCGCCTCCAGCAATCACGATTTTGCGATGTTGGACCGGGCGTCTGCCCAAAAGATGGAGAATTTTCGGCAACTCGGTTTTCATGCCGGTGGTGATAAACACCCGATCTGTGACACTCAAAATGGTTTGACCATTGGGAATGACCACCTCTCCCCCCTTGTCCACAGCCACAATCAGGGCACCCACATTGGACAACTCCTGGATCTGGCTAAGTGGACGTCCGATCAGGACGCTCTCCTCACCAAGACGAAACCCGACAATGCTAATGGAGCCATTTTCAAAGGGAACGACTTCAAAAGCCTGATCGATTTGCAGCAAATCCATCACCATGTCAACAGCGGCATGTTCCGGGCTGAAGAACGAAGTCTCCCCTAAGGTGTTGACCTTGAGAAGTTGCGGATTGTTCAAGAACTGTTTTTTGCGCACCCGTGCGACAATCCGGGCGGTGGGATTCATGGAACGGGCCATCAGGGTGATGATGATGTTGCTCTCATCCGAATTGGTGACCGCCAGAACAATATCGGCCTTATCCATACCCGCAGATTGCAAAAAATCGCTATCTGAGGTGTCCCCATGCAAGGCCTGCAAGTCCATGGTCTCTTGCAGATGGCGAATAACAGCGGCATTGTTGTCCGTGACGATGACGTTGTGTTCTTCCCTAGAAAGGTGTTTGGCCAGGGAGATTCCAACCACACCAGCACCGATAATAATGATATTCATATCGTCTTACCTATGAAATAATAAAACCACCAAGCAAAAAGAGTCTTCGCAGTTTGATAACGCACAAGATCGATCCAAATTATCGGATACTATCAAAGAAAGTTACTGATTGCAATGGATTTCAAGGGAAACGGGCCAATCATCATAATTGGCCCGATTTCTTTGTATGAGAGAGGCGATCAGAAGGATTCAAATTCATCATCGTTAGGACGACCAGACCCCATTTTCAGGGCAACCCCGCCAGAAGAAGTGCGAGCTGGAGCGGGTAAGGCTTTGGGAGTCTGTTTACGCACGGGGGTGCTGGGAGTATGAGTCAATTGGCCACGGGGGGGGCTTTTTGGCTTCTGGCCAACATCAAAAAACGAAATGGATTGATTAAGCAGGTCAGCCTGGGCGATCAGCTCTTCAGCGGTTGAGGCTAACTCCTCGGAAGCCCCCGCATTTTTTTGAATCACTTGATCCAGTTGTTGAATCGCCTGATTGATCTGTAAGGCTCCCTGATTTTGTTCCTGGCTGCCAGCCGCAATTTCCTGAATAAGCTCTGCTGTTTTCTGAATGTCTGGCACCAATTTGTTGATGATCCCGCCAGCCCGCTCTGCCACATCCACGCTGGAGGCGGACAGATGACTGATTTCTCCTGCTGAAGCTTGGCTTCTTTCTGCCAATTTGCGCACTTCGGCGGCAACGACGGCAAACCCCTTGCCATGTTCACCGGCCCTGGCGGCCTCAATTGCCGCATTCAATGCCAACAGGTTGGTCTGACGAGCGATCTCTTCGATAATGCCGATTTTTGAAGCAATTTCCTTCATGGCATGCACAGCCTCACCAACCGCCATTCCCCCGGCTGCCGCATCCTTGGCCGCTTTTTGTGAAATATTTTGAGTGGTGTTGGCGTTGTCGGTATTTTGCTGAATATTGGCAACCATTTGTTCCATGGCAGAGGAGGTCTCCTCAATACTGGCCGCCTGGGCGGAGGCTCCTTGAGAAATACCCTGAGCTGTTTCAGAAAGTTCTCCACTTCCCGACATAACACGCCCTGTCGCATCCTGCACTTTGGAGACCACCTCGCGTAACTTGATCACCGTCTCCCGGATGGCCGCTGTCAGTTGACCGAGTTCGTCTTTTCGATCAATCTCGCAGGTTATCGCCAAATTCCCTTGTGACAAACGCCTCATGCAGGTGCTGGCACTGGTGATTGCTCCCACAATATCGCGTGTCATCAGTAGAGTGACCACCACCATAACCACCAACAACACCAGACTGACGGAGACAATACTGTTGGTCACAAAAGCAACCATCTGCGCCATGTTGGACCCATCGACCAGAATAAGGATACTGGTATCTTCCACAGTTTCATTTTTGTAGGTCAAAGGACGTTTTTTGACGAACCACGACTTTCCACCCACAGTCAACTCTTGCATGGTTTGACTCAGACCGGGAATATGCTCCTCAACTCCCTTAATGGTTGCCCCAATGGTTTTTTTCAGCTTTTCATGCCAGACGACGATCTCCACCCCCGTGACGGCTTTCATAGCCATCAACGCCTCTTCCTTTGGATAAGACCCCACTTTTACCAGTCCCACGAGGAGTTTATCGATAAAAACTGGATGAATAGAATCCAGACTTAACAAACCGGTGGTGGTGGATACCTGCATACCAATCTGTGGCTTGCCACTCTGGAGAGCTTTGCCAAAAAGAGTTGTTTTGGACTTATCATCCCCATATTTTTCCGGGTTGTGTCCCCGCATTAACATAATTCCTTTGGCGTCCGACACTTCAAGAGTGTGAACGGCCTCATGAATGGCGTGCAATCCCTTAAAAGCTGGCACCATGATCTCCTGGAGCTTTTTCCGATCCCCCGACTTCAATGCTTCGCCCACCCCAGGTGTGTTCGACAGCACGAATGCATCCGCCAGCATTGCTGTGCCTAATTCCTGAAACAAATTATTAACGCCTTGAAGGCGATGATCAATATCCGTCTCATAGTTGTTTGTGAATTGTCGTGAAATCAATAGAATCAGGAATAAGGCCAATCCGCAGAAACCGACCACTAGGGGAGACAAAAATCCAGCACCCATTTTGTATTTAAGTTTCATTGATGATTTGCTCCACTTTAGAATATATGAGAACGATACCCAGCATTATTTAATGTTAACAAGACTTTATCGCAATGTCAACGGCATTCGATGGGTATAATCTACTCACAACATCCCCAAAGCCTTTGGCAACCACAAAGAAAGCGCGGGCCAATAAGTGACCAGCAGTAAAAAAACCAACATGGCCATCATCCAGGGTAAAGTGGCCACCGTGACCTCAGTTAAACCCATGCGATTGATGCCGCTGGCAATATAAAGATTCAAACCCACGGGCGGGGTTACCATGCCAATCTCCATGTTGACTGTCAAAATGATTCCAAAATGAACCGGATGAATCCCCAAACCCACGGCTACCGGAAACAACAATGGAGCCATGATCAAAATGATGGAGGATGGCTCCATGAAATCACCAGCCAGCAATAAAATCAGATTCACCGCCAAGAGAAACAGGACCGGTCCAAACCCCTGCGCCAACATCCAGTTGCTCAAGGCGTGGGGGATGTTTTCATAAGTCAATAAAAACGAAAATAAAATGGCGTTGGTCACGATATAGAGCAACATGGCACTCATGTTGGCCGCTTCCAACAATACCCTGGGAACATCAGAGATCTTCAAATCCCGATAGATGAAAACCGCCACAATAAAGGCATAGACCGCACTCATGGCCGCAGCCTCCGTGGGGGTGAACAGGCCCGAATAGATCCCACCCATCACCAAAAAAATCAGCGACAACCCCCAAATGCTATCCCGAAAAGCAACCCCGCGCTCCGCCCAACTGGCAACCGGTTGACGGGGATACCCAAACCGACGGGCACGCTCCCAAGTGACCAACCCCAACATCAAAGCCAATACCAACCCTGGAATCACCCCAGCCATGAACAATGCGCCCACAGAGGTACTGGTGGAGACCGCATACATCACCATGACAATGGAGGGTGGAATCAAAATCCCCAAAGCTCCCGCCGTGGTGATCACCCCGGTGCCAAACTCTTTGGGAAATCCAGCACGGACCATCGCAGGCATCAAAATCGAACCAACCGCCACCACCGTGGCTGGCGAAGAACCCGATATGGCCGCAAATAACGCACAAGAGACCACTCCCGCCAAACCCAATCCACCATACCAATGACCCACCAAGGCCGTGGCAAAACGAATCATCCGTCGCGCCACGCCACCATGCGTCAAAAAGTTACCCGCCAGAATAAAAAAGGGTATGGCCATGATCTCAAACCGTTCAATACCCGTGAACAGTTTCAATGCCACCGCCTCCATGGGGACAGAGGTCAGGGCAAACATGTAAATCAACACCGTCAATCCCAAGGCAATGGAAATGGGCATGCCGGTAAAAAGTAACACTCCAAGCAAAATAAAAATAATAATTCCGGTCATGAACGGCTCAACTCCATCTTCTCATCCAAGCCAGCCACTTGGAGTTGATTATAGTGAGGCATCTCTCCTGTGTGAAAAAAGTGCCAAGCCACTTGCACAAAACGAAAACACATCAGGTAGGAGCCCAACGGAATGCACAGATAAACCACCCACATAGGCAGTTCCAGATCTGCGGAGGTTTGATCGGTTTGACTCATAGCCCAGACAAAATGGGCTCCAAGCGTGCCGATAATGGCTGTGAACGCCACGCCGCACAACAAACCAAAAAATGTAACCCGCTTACGAATCTCTTCTGGCAAGCGTCTGACCAGCACATCCACCCCCATATGGATTCCGGTACGCACACCATACGCCGCCCCGAATTTCGCCATCCAGATGAATAGATAAATGCAGACCTCCTGCGCCCAACTGGTGCTAAAACCCGATAAATAGGGATAGAATCCTGGAATGCCCATGGCATAACGATGCACCACCGCCACAAAGATAATCACGGTGGCACATCCCATCAACAAGGTGACCACCCCTTCTTCGAGATGGTCTAGCATCCGCAACATTGGCATTCCAAAACAACCCTTACAGTTTATTCGGATCAAAGCCGGTCACTTTATAAATCGACTGGATCAACTCCGCACCAACCCGGCTGGCCATCTCCTGATGCACCTTGATCAAGACTCGCTTCCAAGCCGAACGTTCCGCAGGTGTGAGTGTCGTTATCTCGGTTTTGCCAGATTGACGCACCGCCTCCAAGGCCTTGTCGTTTTCCTTTTTGGCGATCTGGTTGGCAAACACCGTCGCCTCGACCATAGCGAGTCCCAATTGGGCTCGAATCTCCTTGGGCAACGACTCCCAGAACGCCTTGTTGACGATTACGGCATAACCCAAATATCCATGATCGGAAACCGTCAGATGCTTTTGCACCTCATGCATCTTCTGGGTATAGAAATTGGAAACCGGATTTTCTGTGCCATCTACCACCCCGGTCTGCAAAGCTTGATACACCTCGGAGAAGGCCATAACCTGAGGATTGGCCCCCAGGGAACGCATCTGGGACTCCAATACCTTGGAGGATTGAATGCGCATCTTCACCCCCTGAAAATCAGCCGGGCTCTTGAGAGGCTTGTTAGCACTCATCTGCTTGAAGCCATTATCCCAATAGGCGATGCCAAGAATCCCCTTGGCTGACAACTTATCCAGCAGTTCTTGACCAACCGAGCCTTGCGTGACTTTATGCAACTGTTCATAACTATCAAACAGATAAGGAAGATCGAAAACCTCGAACTCCTTAACTCCAAGGGGACCGAATTTGGCAAGCGAAGGGGCCAGCATTTGCACGGTTCCCATCTGTACGGCCTCCAACTCCTCCTTATCTTTGAATAATTGACTGTTGGGATAAATCTCCACCTTGACTTTATTACGGGTATATTGGGCAGCCAGTTCACGAAACTTCTCTGCGGCTTTGCCTTTGGGCGTATCGATAGCCACCACATGACTGAACTTGATCAAAATCGGCTCTTCCGCCGAAGAAGTACCACACACAGCCATCATCATTACCAACGCCCCAATGCCAATTTTCCATGTTTTCATGTTCTGGTTCCTCTTTAAATGTCAAAGAATAAACAACAGTAAAAGAAAATGATGAAGACAAAGAGATCAACCGTCAAGAACTTTTCAATCCCGCACCTCTCAACTTGACCTCGATTCTTAACAATTGAAAAAGGATGCAAGAGTCTATAGACTGTTCTTTGACAAATTGCCGCTGACCCTATCAGCCGAGCCGATGATACGTGATAAAAACCATGCACTTATTGACCAGCGCGCAAATGCGCGAAGCAGACCGCCGCACCATTGAGGAGATGGGCCTGCCAGGCATCGTGTTGATGGAAAACGCTGGGGCCGGGGCTACGGCACTCCTGCAAGCACGTCTGCCAGAATGGAAACAGCGACCCATCCTCATTTTAGCTGGCTGCGGCAACAATGGTGGGGATGGGTTTGTCATGGCTAGACGCCTGCTGCAAGCAGGAGGAAAGGTCACGGTGCTGCTCTTTGGTTTGAGTGAATCCCTGCGTGGAGATGCCCGCATCCATTATCAGGTTTTTTTCAATCTCGGCGGGAAGGTACACGAAATTACCGATCCTGAAACCCAATGCCACACCCTAGACCCTCTGCTCACCCAGTGCGGGGTGGTGGTGGATGCCATTTTTGGTACGGGTCTGACCCGCCCGGTGACTGGCTTGATTGCCGACGCACTCCGCAAGGTTGCCCAAAGCGGTCTACCCGTCCTGGCTGTGGATCTTCCTTCTGGGGTATGCGCAGATACGGGACAAGTGTTAGGCTATGCCCTACCTGCCAACTGGACGGTTACTTTCGCCACAGAGAAAATCGGCCATCGCAGTCATCCTGGGGCCGCACTCTGCGGAGAGATCACGGTGATTGATATCGGCATCCCGCATACCCTAATCGAGATTCCTCAACATACAGTTTTCCTCAACCAAATCGATGATCTCGTTATTCCAACCCGCGCCCTAGACGCCCACAAGGGGGATTGCGGACGGTTGTTGATCTTGGCTGGCTCGCCAGGAATGGAAGGAGCCGCGATTCTGACGGCCCAAGGAGCCTTGCGTACCGGCCCTGGCTTGATCACGGTGGCCACTCCCGTTTATTGCCAGCCCGTTATCACCTCTGGAGTCGTAGAAGCGATGACTCTGGCCCTCTCCATGGACAAACCCGCCTTGCAATCCATTCTAGCAAGCCGATTTCATCCCCAGGTCATCGCCATGGGGCCGGGTCTGGGTGTCACCCCCTGGAGCCGCGCCTTGGTAGACGATATTTTAAATCATTTCGACCTCCCCATGGTGCTGGATGCCGATGCTCTCAACATTCTGGCTGATCAGAGAGAGAGCCTCACTCAGCGGACCAAAAACCGCCACTCTCCCCTGATCTTCACGCCCCATCCTGGTGAAATGGCCCGTCTGCTTGGCATAACCATTCAAGATCTCCAAAAAGACCGCCTCAATTCAGCCCGCAATAGTGCCACAACGTGGGGGGTTTGGGTGGTACTCAAAGGGGCTTTGACGGTCATTGCCGCTCCCAATGGTCGCGTCTGGATCAATCCGACCGGCAATCCAGGAATGGCCGCTGGAGGAAGTGGTGACCTGTTGACCGGGATCATTGCCGGTTTTCTGGCGCAGGGGTGGACAACCGAGAGTGCGGTGCGCATGGGGGTGTGGCTTCATGGGGCCGCCGGGGATGCTGCCGCCCAATCCCTTGGTATGGTGGGCATGGTGGCCAGTGACCTGCTCCCTTTTATCCACCGTTTGCGCAATCAATGATCCCTATGGAAACAAGACGCTTTGGCAAAACCGGCATGCCGGTTTCGATTCTTACCCTAGGCACCATGCGACTGTTGCATGGCTGGGATGCACCCCACGACCACTTGCCCGATGACAGCCTACAAAATACTCATGAAATCGTCACCGCCGCCCTGAACGCAGGCATCAACTTGATTGAAACCGCACGTGGCTACGGCAAAAGCGAACGATTGCTCGGAGAAGTCTTATCAACCCTTGACCAACCACGCGACTCCTATCGGCTCATGACCAAGGCCTCTCCAGCCTCCACGGCTAAAGAGATGCGCCTGTGGATTGAAGAGTCCTTGCAACGCCTGCAGACCTCTTACATCGACCTGTTCGCTCTGCACGGCCTGAATCAGGAGGCTCACTTCAAAGCATTGCAAGCCAAGGGTGGCGTTCTGACCGCCATTCGTCAGGCCCAGGATGAAGGGTTGATTGGTGCCGTAGGATTCTCTAGTCACGCGCCATTACCCTTGCTGTTGCGCTTCATCGCCACCGGGCTGTTTGATTTTGTCAATCTGCACTACTACCGCTTTCGCACCACCAACCGGGCCGCCGTGGAGCTGGCCTCTGCCCTGGATATGGGCGTTTTGATCATCTCTCCCAACGACAAAGGGGGACGACTCTATGAACCCACAGCAACACTCCACAACCTGACCTCCCCTTTGCACCCCGCCCAATTCAATGAACGGTGGCTCCTCTCCCAATCCCGCGTTCATACCTTGAGCATCGGCTTGAGTGAAGCCGAACAATTGCCTTTGCATCTCGATGGGCTACAAGAGACCCCCCTTTGGGGAAAACGGGAACAGGAGATCGCCCACCGTCTGGCCATCGTTGAAACCGGCTCCCCACTGCAGCCTTGCGGAACCGATTGTCTGGCCTGTGAACCCTGCCCCAAGGGGATCAACATCCCAGAGGTGTTGCGCATGCTCCATTTGATTCACTGCTTCAACATGGATTTATTTGCCAGATATCGTTATGGAATGATGCACCCGGCTGACCCATGGGTTCCGGGAGCCAAACTGGATGTGTGCAATCGCTGCGGGGAGTGTCTGCCCCGTTGTCCACGGGCTTTGCCCATTATGGAACTGCTGCTTGAGTTTCACCAACGCACAAAAACTTAAGGAAACATCATGACCGAGTCCACGCAAGACCCCCCCATCAACGCTGGAACCCGCGAACTCCTGACGGAAATCGAAACCCGTTGTCACGCCAATCCGCTTTATACCCGCCGCATTGGCTCGTTCGGTTTTTTAGAGCTGGAAGAGAGTTGGGGCGATGAGGCCACGATCATCAATACCGCTCGCATCTCCACCACCAATTCGCGAATTACCGACGTCTCCCAATGTGGTGAACGTGAAAAAAATCTGTTGTATCAATTGCTGTCCAAAAATCACGGCACCCCTTTTGAAACCGTCCACTTCCGTTGGCGGGTGATTGCACCCATTTTTGTGTTGCGCCAATGGATGCGCCATCGCATCTGTTCGTATAACGAATTCTCACAACGCTACCGGGAACCGATCACCGCCTATTATGTCCCGGACTCCGAGGCCTTAACCGTCAATGGCTTCGAGGTACTGACCCCCGATCTTCTGGAACGCTATGAAGCACGGATGAATGGTTTGCATCTTTTTTATCAAGAAGAGTACAACGCCATCTGCCAACGCATTCAACAAGCCGAAGAGGCAGGCACCATCCCAGTCATCAAGGGAGGCAAAAATCCCTATCGAGCCCGCGCTAGGGAACTGTTACGCAATGCCATGCCGGTTTCCACCTATTCGGATCTCTACTGGACCATCAATTTTCGCTCTTTGATGAACTTTTTCAATTTGCGGCGTAAACCCGACGCCCAATACGAAATACGCCAGTATGCCGACGCCGCCTTTGAGATGTTTCGCCACAAGCTCCCCCTGCTAGCCGAAACCATGGAGCGCGTGTTGCGTGAGTCAAGTTGATACCCTTATCTTCAAAACCTTGCATTCCAAGCCCGTTCTCGGTTTTTATAGAGAGGATCGATTCTCAATCAACAAAGCATCACCCAAAAAGGATCCATTGACCATGACTCGTCGTTTTCTTTATACTTTTCTATTTTTCTTAACCTTGGCGGTCAGTACCTCCTTTGCGGCTGACCCCGTAACCAAAAAAACTGGAGCCAACCCTATGGTGACCCTGACTACAAATCATGGCGACATTGTCATTGAACTCGATGAAAAAAAAGCACCCATCACCGTCAAAAATTTTCTAAGCTATGTAGACTCCGGTTTTTATGATGGACTCATTTTCCATCGGGTCATTCCTGGCTTCATGATTCAAGGTGGTGGCATGACCCCGGACATGCAGGAAAAACCCAACAAAGATCCCATTAAAAATGAAGCGGATAACGGTCTGCTCAACAGCCGTGGGACGCTGGCCATGGCACGTACCCAGGTGGTGGACAGCGCGACCTCGCAATTTTTCATCAATCTGGCAGACAATGCCTTCCTGAACAACGGCAAACGTGATTTTGGCTATGCGGTCTTCGGTCGGGTAACATCCGGGATGGAAGTGGTGGACAAAATCGCTCAAGTAAAAACCGGCAACCGCAAAGGTCATGGCGATGTCCCAATGGAGGCGGTCACGATCATTAAGGCAAGTCGCACGTGACTTTCATCCAAAATGCGGAAAAAGAACCTGCCGTCAGAACCCTTCTGTACGCCAGAATTCATAACGCCGATCAATATAAGACGACACAACCGGATGCCGATTGGGTTAATCTTTTTATCGAATTCTACGCTTCTGCGGTCACTGTTGCCGAGCAGTGCCATGGTGAATTCATAAAAACTTTGGCGTCTGGCATCCTGTGTTCTTTTTCCTCACCCAAGGATGGAGTCCAGGCTGCCATCAATCTACAGGAACTCCTGTTAGAAAAACGCCGCCACTCCACCTCTGGCCTCTCCTGTGGCATCGGCCTTGCCACAGGTCGAGTTCACCTGCTCCAACTTTCAAATGGCAAGCGGATGGATTGTCTGGGAACCGTGAACGATGTGGCTTTAGCGTTAAGCGAACAGGCCAGAGGACATGCCATTCTCTTTCACCACCCAGACCCACTGCTTGCAACCGAATTTCCGATCCATTCCAAGGCCGGGGAACTCCTAGACCGTTTTTGTCTGGATTACTTCCAAGAAATGCCACCCTTGCGCATTGTGAACACCTCCACGCCAATCAAACGCTATGCGGTTCATTGGCAAGGCAATCCAGGCGAATACCTCACGACCTTTCCCATCGAACCCACCAAGCCATCCACCGAAGAAGAACTATTCCAAGGGAAAAACTTTTTTGGCAAGGTCTCCGCCTTCAAAAAAGAGCGAGGGTTTGGCTTTATCCAATACTATGCCGAGAATCAGGAGTATCAGGAAATTTATTTTCACATGACATATGTTATTCATCAAGTCCCAGTC
Organism: Magnetococcales bacterium; assembly: GCA_015232825.1. Taxonomy (GTDB): domain Bacteria; phylum Pseudomonadota; class Magnetococcia; order Magnetococcales; family Magnetaquicoccaceae; genus Magnetaquiglobus. Next base: position 4,787 of record JADFYY010000008.1, on the reverse strand, counting down.
CTTGAGAATGACCATGTCCGCTTTATTGTCAAGCCCGGCAAGGAGGGGCGACCTCAAGCCTGTTCTGTACTGGTTTTGGGCAGTCGCTTTCAGGGTCGGGTGGAATCTTGCACCGAAGAAGGGGCTGGATTCATCACCATACGGGATCATGATGCCAAACTGGTCCGCTTTTTTGTTCTGCCACAAGAAGTACACTATGATAAACTAACCCTTGATGATATCGTGGAGTTTACCGCCAGTTCTGGATCAGAAACAGAAGGTTTGGTTGCCCTGCAGGTCACTCGCCCAGGAGAAGCAACGGTTCAACAAGCCGATATTGGCGAGAATCTCGTCATTGGAGCGGTGGAACAAGCCTTGATGACGGTTTATTTTCCTGAAAAGGGGTATGGTTTTGCCAAGTGCAAACGCAACAGCATCTATATTCACGTATCCGAACTAACCGATCCAGAACACCCACCCGCACCCGGTGATCATATTGAATTTGAAGTTTATCCAGGTCGAAATGAAACCTATCGGGCCAACACCGTCCGATTGATTAAAAAGAAAGGTTTAGATTTATAAATCGAACATTCAGAGAGGGATGAATGGGCATTAAAACGAAGACTATTGTACTGCCAACCGCCGTATTAATAGGCATCTTCTTTGTCATGGGGGGAATATTATTTTCCGTACTCATGCGGCATGCCGATGAAACCCACGATGACGAAATGATTCGTCAGATGCTGATGGAAGGTCGGCAAATGACCATTGAACTGGAGATACTGCTTTCGACATTGGGTCCAGCGGACGCCTTACGGGGATTGGAAGCCAATGACCCCAATCAGGCGCAATCTCTGATGAAAGATTTACGGCCTTTGGGCCTGACAGATATGATCATCACGGGGCTGAACAAAAAACCGCTTTTTCCGCAGGGAGGTGCGTTGCCAAAGGGTTTGGACGAGGTTCTAACCAAGACACCCATCCAAATTGGCAAGGCACAATTTGTCGTGGTCGATACTCTTTTGGTTGCCTATGGGCCGATCTTTCACACGAAGGCCCATCGGGGGTATCTGATTTTTGTCGCGCAAATTCCTGCTGGTCTGCAGGATCTAATCACGAGACTCAAACCTTTGATCCGCGATTTCACCAGAGAAGAGACCTCTATCTCCAAAAGGTTGATCTCGTCGCACGATGAAGCAGAAATCAGAGGCAGCACCTTGATTCGACAAACCATGCTGGTCATGGGAAGCGTACTTGTGGTTGGCCTGCTCGTAATTATTCTCGTGCAAAGGGGCGTCACCCTTGGAATCTTAAAGCCGCTTCAACGCATTATGCAAGCGGTAAATGGCATTTCGAAGGGCAATTTAATGGAGCGCGTTCAGATCTCTAGCAATCGAGATGAAATCGATGAAATGGCGATTCATATCAACGAGATGGTAGAAGGTCTTGCCAAAACTGTAGGTTTGGTTCGTCTGCAATCAGAAACGGCATCGGCCATTTCAACGGCATTATCGGGGTCATCCGAAAATCTATCGCGAGATTCGGCCCTGATCGAAGAGATGGCGCACAAGACGGTTGCTGAAAATGACCGGGTTGATTCGGAAACACGGGCTTTGGTGACACTGATTGAACAGACTTCGAACAATATTTCGGGAGTTCGGTCTGGAGTGGAGCAGTTGTCAAATAATATCCGATCCGTGGCCAGTGAAGGGGAAAACGCCAGCGGCAATGTCAATTCAGTGGCCTCGGCTGCGGAGCAGATGAGTGCCAACATTGAGGGGGTCAATTGCAATCTTACCCAGGTTCAGGAGAATGTCCATACGGTTTCAAACTTCATTCAGGAGTTAACCCACTCTTTTGATGGGGTGCGGCAGCGGTGTGAACACGCCAATAACGAAACCTCGTCCGCCATGCGGATGGTGCAAGAGAACAATGATATCATGACCAAACTGGTCGCCTCAGCCTTGGAGATTGGCAAGGTCGTGGAAATCATCAACAGCATTGCCGAGCAAACCAACATGCTCTCTTTAAATGCGGCCATCGAAGCCGCTGGTGCTGGAAGTGTTGGAGCTGGGTTTGCGGTGGTAGCTGGAGAGGTCAAGGATCTGGCCCGTCAGACTGCAGCCGCCACTTCTGGAATTTCTCGCATGGTGGATGAGATTCAACTGCATTCGCGCAGTGCCATGGAAGCGGTTCAAGGGGTCACCGGTGGATTTGATCGGATCAACGCCTCCAATTGGGAAATTTCGGTGGCTGTCAATGAGCAAAGTCGGATGGTCACACAAATCTCCACCTCCATGGAGGGACTGAAATCTGCAGCGGATGAAGTGACTCGCAACGCCAAAGAGATTGGTGTTGCCTCGCAAGAGGTCTCACGTTCTGCCTTCGAAGCGGCCCAAAGTACCAATAAAATTGCCCAATTGGTCACGCAGGCCGCAGGGGCGGCTGGAGAATTGGCGGTGGACGGCCAGGAGGCGCATGAGCGTGTTGTCAAGGTACTGGAATCTGGTCAGGGGATTTTATTCTCTTCGGCTGAGGTTCAAAAACGCGGGGTGCAGACCTTGGACCGCATTCGCTACATGAACGGCTGGATTGGACAATCGATCATGCTGACTGAGGTCATTCAGAATACCAGTCAGTCGATGGATTCTGCTGTGAAGGGGTTGATAATCAGCCAGCCACCTTTTGATGTACAGAAGGTCAAGTATCTTCACTTGAAATGGCTGGCCAATCTCAGTCAAGACATTCGCGGTGGTGTTCAAATGAACGAACAGGAGGTCAGCAGTCACTTTGAATGCGCTTTCGGCAAATGGTTTCACAGTGAAGGCAAGACTCTTTTTGGCGACACGACCGTTTTCAAGGAACTCGGCGTGGTGCATGAGGAGATTCATCGCGTTGGCCAGGAAGCCCACGTGTTGGCTCGACAGACCCAAATGGAAGCGGCCTTTGAAAAATATGCGTTGCTCAATGAAGTACGCAGCCGACTGTTTGTCAAACTGGATGAACTCTATCTGCTCGCCAGCACCACACAAACAACCGGCTGAAAAGATGGCCGCGATTTAATCAAGAAAGGGGTTATTGCGACGTTCCCGACCCAGGGTTGTGGCAGGGCCATGACCTGGAAAGCATTGGATTTTTTCGTCCAAAACCAACAGCCGTGAGTGAATAGAGTTAAGCAAAGTCGCATGATGACCGCCGGGCAAGTCGGTACGACCGATGGAGCCAGCAAACAGGGTATCCCCGACTAAGAGTCCATCTTCCCAACGCAGACAGACACCACCGGGGGTATGACCGGGGGTATGGATCACCTCCAAGCGCAACCCGGCGACTTCCAGAATCTCATGATCGCTGAGGGTACGATCAATGGTTGGAACCGCACCAAAGGGGAGTCCCCATAATGCGGCATGCTTGGCCGCGCCTTCGACGAATTTACGGTCGGCCTCATGGATCCAGAATGGACAACCACTCGCCTGTTTGAGTTCGGCCACGCCGCCGATGTGATCAAAATGGCCATGAGTGGCGATGATATGGGTCAGCTTGAGCCCCAAAATCTGAAGCCGTTGTAGGATCTTGTGGGCCTCACCACCTGGATCCACCACAATGGCCTCTCCTTTAGATAGATTCCCCAAAATCTGACAATTAACTTGGAGCGCGCCGGTTTCCAAAATTTCATGAATGTGTGTCATCCGTGATTTCCTTGTGAGAGCAGACCTGCCAAAGTAGAGTTCATTCCTTCCCGCATCATTGCTTGATAGCCCTTGTCCAGCAGTTGAGATTCCACGTTAAGCATCGCTTCCATGGCCACTTCATAGGCGTCGTAAGGGGTTTGACGCAGGGTTCCTGGTGAGCCAGAGCGTCCCCATTCGCGGATCACGTGCCAACGTCCCAGCAGATCCCGCTGAATCTGCAGAGAGTAGAACAGGACCGCCCCATTGGTCGAGCTGGGTCGTTGTAGATAAACCTTCATTCAAAAGTTCCAATCAATAATCCGTGAATTTGCGCAACACGAACGATATAATAGCGGTCGAGGTTGCTATTGTGAATAGGATACACTATAATTGAACCAATTGCTCCTCCTTAAACCGTGTGAAAATTGAACGATGTGGGTGATCCCGCGTATTTTTGTCAACAAAATGCTTGCTCACGCGCAACGCACCCATCCACGAGAGTGTGTCGGGGTGTTGACTGGTGTGGGAGAGGAGGTGCGTGGATGGCATTCACTGACCAATGTGGAAGGAGATTCGCATCGTTTTTTAGCGGATCCTGCTGAGCAGATCGAGCTGTTTCGGAAAATGCGGATGCAGGGTCAAGAGGTTGTGGCCATCTATCACAGCCATCCCAACGGACCAGCCACCCCATCGGCTTATGATCTAGAACAAACCAACTATCCTGAGGCTTTAACGCTCATTGTAGCCATGGATACGGAAGGACGGTTGGAGATCAATGGATTTTTATTGCGTGAAGGTCGTTTTGAGGTGCAAGAACTGGTGATTTGTGATTAAAATGGTGTATCAAAGCCCATGTGGCGGAACAGGTAGACGCAGCGGACTTAAAATCCGCTGACCGTAAGGTCGTTCCGGTTCGATTCCGGATGTGGGCACCAATTAAATCAATGAGTTAGACGAACTGTCCTGATTTTGTCTTTTCCCAATGGGACACTAGCGGGACAGTTGAAAAAAACATCGCACAACAAGCCACAATCTTTTCTGGTTCCAATCTCCCATTTTCACCCCGCACAAACCCCATAAAATCACCCTTTAAAAAGGCGTTTTTCACATCGCTTTTTTTTGAACTGTCCCTTGAGTGGG
>JADFYY010000089.1 GCA_015232825.1 Magnetococcales bacterium | reverse complement strand
CCGCCTCGACCGCCAGACGTCGCAAAGAACTCAAAGGGGCATGCAAAATTTTGTTGACGATCAGCCGACCCAAACTCCGGTATGCTTCTTATACTGCTCCCAAGTCCCATCCAAAGCCTGAGCATAACCGAATGCACTAGAGGGGCGAGGACCAGGAATAAACCAGAACAACTGAGAACGAGGCGGCTTAGCGTCGTGTTTAAATCGGGACTCCTGATGAATGATGGCCAACTGCACTGAAATGGGAACCCCCCATTTGTTCTGTGCCGCCAAGGTTTGCTCATACCAACCGCTTTGATTTTCAAAAATGGCACAGGCATTATCGACATTGCTAACAACAGGCGGCGCAGTTGCACACCCAGCCAATACCCCTCCTAGTAGCACCAGCGCGATAATCGCCTTGAATGAACCCAATGTCATGCGCCTTCAACCCCCGAACCACATTTTGCCTTCCATATGTTCCAACTTGATCTTGGCAATATTAAGGGGAGCCAGACGGTTGATTAAATTGAGAGCCATCTGCCAATAGAGTTTCACCTTAAAGTCAGGAGCCAATTCTTGAAAAATTTTCAAAGAAATACGAAAACCTTCACACGCCTCGACCGCGATACAATTGGACCCATGCACCCCATTGCCAAAAAAACCGTCCATCCCCATCAACCGTTCTGGACCCAGATTGACCAACACCAACCCAGGATCTTGATTCAAGGTGTTCATGACACTCCCTTTCAGCAAAACAAAAAAGCTGTCACCTAGCTCCCCTTGTTTAAAGATGAACTCTCCCATACGAATTCGCTCCATGGGCATTGAACGCAAAAAGGCAACCTCTGCCGAGTTAAACCCGGCAAAAAAGGGAATTCCACGAAGATATCCGACCGGACTGGTGGCAAGCAATCCACCAAACTGGGCCCTTTCCAAAGTGGCCAATTTAAACAGGATCTCGTACATGATCCCCTTGCGTTTGATCACATCCGCCAAGACGTTGTGATAGATCTTCATCAGCAAGACCGAATCATAAGAGTGGACCGCATCGTATCTCAAGCGCAGGGCCAAACCCGGTTCTGCGGCGATGACGCTAGCAGTACGAGGATTCCCGGTAAACCAGGAGATCTCTCCACAAAAGCTCCCGACATATAAAACGCCTAAGGCCATGTTGGACATCTGTTGTTTGACAACATTGAATTGCCCTTTGAGGAGTAACCAGATATCTCGATCCCTCTCCCCCTCCTGAATCAAAAAATCTCCGGTTTCGACCACCTTTGGTCCCAAACCATCCGAACACAACGCCGCGATTTCGTCTGAAGTGAATTTGGAAGCAAAAGGCATCTCTTCCATTAGCATCTGGCATGGATTCATGGAGACTCCTTATCCTACACTAGAATTTAAACACATGATCCCACTCGACCGTTGATCGGTATTTCCTGAATGTCCAAGTCACCCGTTTGGCAATGGTATGGGCTATACGACGCCAAAAAACAGCCGCCAGCTCTGGGCGATTCAACAGAAACTGCTCCAGACGAACACCATCGATACGCAATAGAACCACACGGGTACTCGTGTAAACATTGGAGAGATGTTTTTGTTGCAAAATCCAAGCGATTTCACCATAAACCTCCTCTTCCAAAGAAACAATCTTTTTGCGCAAGCTGACAGTACTGCGACTCTCTTTCTTGTTCAACGACACCTCGCCAGAAAGGATCAAATAAAGATCCGGTCCCGAAGGATCCTGTTCGGCAATCACGATTTTATCTTGACCATACTCAGATTCGTAAATGAGTCGCTCGGTAAACCGCGCAATTTCCTCCAAATCAGAGTGGCCCACCCCTTCAAACAATTTGGTTTTGCCCAAAACCAAGGCCAGATCCATGGATTAAGCTCCTTCCCCCCGCAACTTCCACATTTGAGATCTTCATTGTTAAGCACAAGATAACAAGAAATGCAACTGTTGACCAATAGCCCTTGCCACTTCCAAGCCGATTCAATACACTTATTACTCACGTATCATAGTTTCGGATTTAAACCTTATCAAGAAATCACGCTTATGCACTCCCCTACACTCTTACTGGTTGATGATGCCCCTCTGACGCTTTTGCTGCTACATGAATTTTTAACCGATACCAACCATACCTGTTATCGCCCGTACCAGTTGCTCACGGCCAAAGACGGCTTTGAAGCCCTCGAATTACTAGAAAAAACACCTGAAAAATTCGATGCCGTCCTCATGGACATTATGATGCCCCATATGAGTGGTTTAGAACTCCTGACGCGGATGCGTACCCAACCGATTTTATGTGATATTCCGGTCATTTTTCTGACTGCCAAGATTTCTCGTGCCGATTTTACGGAAGGGATCAAGGCCGGAGCCTATTATTATCTCTCCAAGCCAGTGGATCAAAACCATCTGCTGGCCATTCTACGCACAGCCATTGACAACATTCAGATACGTAATGAATTAAAAAGTCAACTCAAAACAACTTTTCATGGAATGGCATTAGTTCGTTCTTTGCGGTTGGAGTGCCGCACCCCAATCGACATCCGCGCCACAGCCATGCTTTTAGCCCATGCCTTTCCAAACCCGGAACAGGCTGGCATCGGCATTTTGGAATTGCTGTTCAACGCCGTGGAACATGGCAACCTTGGCCTGACTTATGCTGATAAAACCAGACTCCATGAACAAAACCGTTGGGAGGAAGAGGTACTACAACGACTTGACTTACCGGAAAATATCCATAAATATGCTCAAATCGAACTGGAACGAACCGACACCGAGATCCGCATGGTCATCACTGACCATGGAAATGGGTTTGACTGGAAAAGCTACCTGACCTTCGACCCCAAGCGGATCACCCACACGCATGGTCGAGGTATTGCCATTGCCAACTCCACCTGTTTTGACCACCTGGAATATCTGGGTTGCGGCAATCGGGTTATGGTCATCACAAAATGCCAGGAACAACCACCTTGAAACGCTTTTTGCTTACTGTTTGCTGGATGTTATCCCTTTCATTGGGCCACGCGCATGCCGCAGAACCAATCCAGGTCACCATTCGTCCCCTGGCACAACTGCTGCTTCATCCCCAAACTGAAGCCCCGGCTGAAACCAAGCCCCTCCAAGACGGACTCATCTCTGCCCAAGTTGCCGGGACCATACTAGAAATTCCAGTGCAGGTAGGAGATCGCATCGCAAACAACGACCTTTTGATCCGTCTAGACCCCTGGAGTTACCAGTTAACAGAACAACGGACTTTGGCGGAACTGGAAGGATTAAAGGCCCAACTATTGGCCGCACAGAAACGGGAAAACCGGGTACTCACACTGCTGCAACAAAAGCAGGCCACACAAGAGGTTGAAGAGCAACGCAAAGCCGAGGTTGCAACCCTGGCCTCTCAGATCAAAAAAATGGCAGCCGTCTTAGAAGAGGCTCGTATTCAAATTGAAAAATGTCGGATTCGCGCCCCCTTTGCTGGTGTCATTGTGCAACGACCGGCGCGCCTTGGCTCCAATGTCGCGCCGGGTACCCCATTGATTCAACTGGTGGATACTGAGGCCGTGGAGCTTTCCGCCCAGATTGCCACAAGTCGTGTGACCAGCCTGACACAAACCGATTCCTGGAACTTTCTTTATGAAGGAAACGCTTTTCCAGTTCGTTTGCGTACCCTCCTCCCCTATGCCGACCCCATTGGCCGCACTCAAGAAGCACGTCTGCAGTTTACGGGAAACAAACCCATACCAGGCAGTGCTGGCCGCCTGATATGGCACGACCCTCGCCCTCACCTGCCCCCCTGGACATTGGTCCAACGTGACAACACCTTAGGAGTCTTTCTGGTCCGAGAGGGCAAGGCCTTTTTCCACCCATTGCCCAATGCCATCGAGGGCCACCCGGTTCCGGTAGAGTCGGAACTACAAGGCGACGTGATTCTATCAGGCCGGGAAGGACTGGTCCACGGTGCAACCATCAAGACGCTTTCCGCGCCATGATCCGCCTTATTTTGGGCAATCACGTTCTGGCCAATCTGGCCTTCTCATTGGTTCTGGTATTGGGATTTCTGGCCTATGGTCTACTGCCCAGACAACAAGACCCAGACATGAATTTCAACTGGGTCAGCATTGTCACCATTCTGCCGGGAGCGGCAGCGGAAGATGTGGAAAAACTGATCACCGATCCTTTGGAAGATGCCCTGCAAAACATCCCAGACATCCGTTTTGCCCTCTCCTCCAGCAGTGATGCCACCTCCAGCATGCTGGTGCGCTTCAACGAAATGGATGACCGCACCTTTGACAAACGGATTACCGATCTGCGTCGAGAGATCAGCAATAAAAAACGGGAACTTCCGCCAGAAGCAGAAGAGCCCGTCATTATGGAGATCACCAGTGCCAACGGCTATCCCACGGTCATGGCCGTCGTCACGGGTGAGGCTGACGATGAAAATTTGCGCCAACAGGCCCGTCACATCCGCAAAGATCTGGAAGGGATCAATGGGGTGGATTCTGTTTTGGCTTTGGGGCTGCGTGACCCAGAGATTCAGGTCCGATTCAATCCCTTGAATTTATCCCTCTATGGTGTAGATCCGGTGCGCGTGGCCGATACTGTGACCGCCCGCTTTCGCGATTTAGCCGGTGGAGCCGTGGCCATGGGGGAAGGGAACCGTTTGCTGCGCTTTCAAGGCACGACCCCAGACCCAGTGGAGTTGGCCCAGTGGCCCATTCTGGGACGAGAAGGGGAAGTGCCTTTAAGTCGTGTATCGGAAGTGGCTCGTGGTCGCAAAAAAGCAGATCGTGCGGTGCGTTATCAAGGCAAACCTGCGGTCTTGTTGACCATTACCAAACGTCCCGGCGTCAACTCTTTAGAACTAACCAGTCGAATCAAGCAATACCTGGATTCACGCCAAGCCATGCACCAGCAGACCGGGGTACAGACCTTGTTGGCGGATGATCAGACCTCCATGGTGAAAAACGCCTTGTCAATCATGGAGAGCAATGCCTTGTTGGGATTGTTGATGGTCTTTGCCACCACTTGGCTTTTTCTGGGTTTGCGCATCTCCATACTGGTCAGCCTAGGGGTTCCATTTGCCTTGGCTGGCGTTTTTATTCTGTTATATACCTTTGGCCACACCCTGAATGTCATGGCTTTGCTCGGCGTGGTCATTGCCTTGGGAATGCTGGTGGATGATGCTGTGGTGGTGGTGGAGTCCATCTCTTTGCGTCTGGCTCAAGGTGTCCGGGCCATGGAGGCCGCCATTGAAGGTCTGCGTGAGGTGGCCATTCCTGTGGCCTCCTCTTCACTGACCACCATGGCGGCTTTTCTTCCCTTGATGCTGCTTCCTGGCATCCTCGGCAAATTCATGCGGGTGATTCCCATGGTGGTCTCGCTGGCCCTGCTCATCAGCTTGGTGGAGGCCTTCTGGATGCTGCCAGCCCATGTGGCTGCCATGAACTGGCAAAATAATTCGATTTCAACCCGCATGCATCGTCTGCGCGCTCAATGGATGCAATCCATTCGCTTTGGTTACGTCCGTCTGCTGGTGCGGGTACTGCGTCGCCCTCGCGTCTCTTTAAGTGTGTCGTTACTTGCCTTGGTTCTCTCCATCGGTGTGGTCGCCTCAGGTGTACTGCGGGTGGATTTTTTTGCCATGGATCCCATGCCACTGTTTTATGTCAACATCAAGATGCCCTCTGGCTCCTCGTTGGAGCGCACCATGACCACCACATTGGAGGTGGAAAAACGGGTCCAGGCCGGTCTGAAACCGGGAGAGTTCCGCGCGGTGGTTCCTTATGCCGGTCAAATGATGACCGAAACCGCACCTTTTTTCGGCGACCGCTTTGGGCAAATTCTGATCAGTCTGATACCCAGCAACAGCGACCGACGTTCGGTCAATGAGATCATCGCTGGAATGCGAGAAGCGGTGCTGGCTACGCCGGGACCGGACAATATCACCTTTATGCCCATGTCTGGCGGTCCCCCGGTGACCAAACCCATCAGTGTCAAGGTACGCGGAAACGATCTGGAGGAGCTACAAAAAGCAGCGGGAAAGATCAAGGCCATTCTAGCCACCATGCCAGAATTGAGCGACATCACAGACAATTATGCCAAGGGGAGTCAGGAGTTGGTGTTACGACCAGATGGTGACGCCATTCGCCGGGCTGGTCTTAATCCGGCTCAGATCGCCCGCATGACCCGCCTGTTGGCGGATGGTGAAATTGCCGCGACCTTTCAGCATCAAGGGGAACAGGTCAAGGTGCGCATTCTTGCTCAATCTTCTCAACGTGCCAACTTGCAAGGAGTGGATGAAATTTTGAATCTCCCGGTGGCTTTACCTGGAGGTGGTTCCACGACTTTAGAAAACCTAACACAGCACGAAACCCGACAAGGTGTGGACACCATTCATCATTATAATTTCAGACGCGCCATTACCGTGGAGGCCGAACTAGATCGCACTCGCATGGACGTGGTGACCGCCAACACCCATCTTAAGCAGGAGTGGGCCAAGATTCGATCCCAATTTCCCGACATAGATCTAGACTTCTCTGGCATTCTAGATGATATCAATGAGGCCGTGGATGCCATCGCGCTATTGTTCTTGATGGGATTTGGCCTGTTGTATTTAATTCTTGGCACGCAATTCAAAAGCTATTTTCAGCCACTATTAATTTTGACCACGGTGATCATGGCCTTTATCGGCGTGGTCTGTGGTTTATTGCTGACCGGTCACCCTTTGAGTCTTTATACCTTGTATGGGGTCGTGGCTCTTTCTGGCATTGCGGTCAACTCTGCCATTGTTCTCATTGCAGCCGCCAACGACCGCATACAAGAAGGAATGTCTCCTTTGCACGCCATTGTTTACGCCTCCCGCCGACGTGTGGTGCCAATTCTGATCACATCGATCACCACCATCGCCGGACTCTCTTCTCTGGCCATGGGTTTAGGTGGCAAATCCCTGCTCTGGGGTCCAGTAGCCACAGCCATTGTCTGGGGGCTGACCTTTTCTACGGCACTTACTTTGTTTTTGATTCCACTGCTTTATTTGATTTTTATGGGGAAAAAGGGCGCACAAAAATACAAGATGAAAGGATAAATGCAAAAAGAACCCTTGACGACCTGACAGAATTATCCGATACTCTCTTCCATTCTTCAATCGGACACATGTTGAAGTAATAAGTTAGAAGTGCGGGGGTGTAGTTCAGTTGGTTAGAATGCTGGCCTGTCACGCCGGAGGTCGCGGGTTCGAGCCCCGTCGCTCCCGCCAAAACTAAAAGTACAATGAACGGGTATGCATGGCGAATTCTCTTTGCCATCTTACCCGTTTTTTGTTACAGATTCAAAAAGGATTAACTTTGCTAACAAATGAATGAGGAACCGCACCGATGCAAATTACTGGCATGAAATGGGGGGCTCAGCTACTGAAGTATGTCAACTTTCCGACAGCCGAGGTACTCGGCCCTGAAGCTTCACCGGATGAAATCCAGGCCCTGATCGATAAATGGGGTGGATGTCTTGTCAAACCCATCTTCAAAGGGGGCATTGGCAAAAAGGGCAAGGCTGGACTGGTAGGCAAGGCTTTTGATGTGCGTACTGCTCTCAAGGAAAAGGAACGGCTCTATTTTGCCGAACATACCCATGGCAATCAGACCTCCAAATCCGAAGGGGTCACCTATGAAGGGTTTGTGCAAGCAGAACACGAAGTCTACGTCTCTTTGACCGACAACACGATTTATCGGGCTCCTACCCTCACCATCACCCACCACGGTGGCATGGACATCGAGGAGTTGCCTGCGAGTAAAATCGCTGTGGTGCCGTTTGATCCCCTGACCGGACTCAAAGGATTTGTCATCTCCAATGCTCTGGACAAAATGGATGCCCCGAACGAGATCATCAGCCCATTGGTGCAGAACATCACCAAGCTGTGGGATCTTTTCAACAGCTACGGCATGACCACCTTAGAGATCAACCCCATCCGCATTTGGCGTGATCCCAATGGCCGTCTGGTTCCGATGGCTTGCGACTTCAAATGCTCTTTTGATGGCGATGATCGCAACTCCAAGCGTCTTGGATTGCCAGACAATCTGGACAACACCAATCTCTCCGACTATGAACTGGAAGTCAATCAGCTCAGAACCTACCAGGGTCAATCGGATGTGTATGTCATCAATCCGGCTGGTTCTGTTACGGCCATGACCTTTGGCGGTGGAGCCAACGCACTGGTGACGGAACTGCTGGGTGATATTGCCACCATCTCATCGGACTTCGGCGGCAATCCTCCGTATGCAAAAATGAAGCAAATTAGCGATATAACTTACAAACATTGGCTGCCCCAGACCAATGTTCTGTTTATTATCGGCGGCAAGGCGAACAATACCGATATTTATGAGACCTTCCGCGCCATGGGCGACGGGTTGCGTAACTATTTCAACGAGCATGGTCCCACGCCTCTTTTTGTGGTGGTCGGTCGTGGTGGACCCAATCTGGTGCAGGGGTTGGGCTACCTGAAAGACATCATGGACTCGCTGGGTCTTCCGTATGCCATGTTCGGCTATGATTCTGCCATGAGCGAAGTGATCAACTACGCCATGGCGGTTGACGACTGGATGAAAAAAGGCGGAAGGAAGGTTATTGCCCAAAAGCTGGGGATCAATCAATAGATTGGTTGCGGCCAAATGGTCGAATCATTGTGCATCTAAACGGGAATGAGGTTTTCCATATGCCATCCAATAATACTCTACCCTATCAAGGGAATAAACTCGTGCATCCTCAGGGCGAAAAGGAATTTACCTACTTTGTAGGGATTCACTCTTTGGCCGATATGGCCACCAAGGAAGATCGGGTCTGCGTGTTCAACATTCTGGGGGGCGAAAGCAGTACAGTGACCCCCATCAGCCACGAATATTCAGGCGGCAATATTGTCTGCGGCGTGCAACCGGGCCGTTCTGGCTCGGTGATGAAGACCAAACTGGGGAATATCCCGGTTTACAACAATGTGTTGGAAGCCTTGAACGACGGCAAGAAATTCAATGTTGCCGTGGTTTATGTGCCACCGGATGGGGTCAAAGATGCGGTCATTGAGGCCGTGCGGGTTAATCCCGACCTCAAGAAGGTGGTCATCCTCACAGAAAAAGTGAAAGTCAAACATGCCCGGATGATCCGTCAGTATTGCCAATGGCGCGGCGTGGATGTCTTTGGAGCCAACTGCTTGGGCATCGGCGATGCGCATAATCATGTACGTATTGGTGGGGCGTTGGGTGGCAATGCTCCTGAGGAGTCATTGGTTCCAGGATCCATTGCTCTTTATTCCAACTCTGGCAACTTTACCACCACCATTGCCACCTATCTTCTTACGGCGGGTTGGGGAACCACGGTTTCTCTTTCATCGGGCAAGGATGTTTACATCCACTTTGCCGCGCCAGAGTTCACTCATGCCATGCATAACGATGACCGCTCCAAGGCAGCGGTGATGTATATCGAGCCGGGTGGATATTACGAGAGGGACTTGGTCTTTCAAAAACCGGTTGTCGCCTGTGTGGTGGGACGTTGGAAAGCCAAGTTGACCCGTTCTTGCGGTCATGCTGGAGCCATCGCTGGGTCTGGTGATGATGCCATGGCCAAGGAGAAGTGGTTCATGGAGAAGTTTGGCGTCAAGGCCATCTTTACTCCCGAATCACCGGCTTGTTCGGCCAAGGGTGCGGTGGTGACCAACATCGCCCACATTCCCATGGCCATGACTTCCGTCATGATGATGAACGGCATTCGCCCTGACTTTGAACCACGCGGCAATCTGGCTCCCAAATGTTGGTATTTTAGCAGTCAAGATATTGCTCTTCCCAAAGAGTTGCAATTGCCTGTGGTTGAGGCGTTGCATCCTTATAACGAGCAGATCGCGGCTCAGGCGAAACAAGTAGGGGCCATTTTCCCACGTCAGGCCATGAAAGATGCCTCTGGTGCGTCGCGCATGGATCCCAAGAGTCAGGTTTCTCAGATTCATGGCGTGAGCGTGTTGGATGCTTCCACCCACACCTTGGAAGAGAATCTGGTTCTTTCTCTGATTCGTGAATATCCCTGCACCAATGGTCGGGCTATGGCCAATGTGGCCTTGAATGCCTTTGTCAACCAGAGTGGAAACCCTGGCTTGCTGGCGGCGGATGCGGCTCGTGATGCAGGCAGCAGTCCTAATGTGGTCTTGTCTACGGGTGTGGCCATGATTGGTCCCAACGAGGTCAAGCCAGCTCGTGATGCGGTACAGGCATTTGTCGATCTTTTTGGCTTGTCGGGCATGACGGATCCTGCCGATTTGACCTTTGATTTGCAGCCCTTGTTGGCCAAGGCCGCGCAAGATGGCACCCGTGAAGTTCTGGTGGGTGGCAAGAGCGGCAAACGGGGCAAGGCGATGTTGACCGCTTTGGAAAATCGCGGCTGCAAATCGGTTTTTGTGGAGTTCTTGAAGGCTTTGGCAGGTGGCTCTGAGGGTGTACGCGACAGCACAGTTTTGGCTGCCATTTGTTGTCATTTGGGGTGGCGTCCGCTGATGCGGCGTCGTTTGTCTGTCACGACCTTGTTGGGCATGCCGTGGCATTTTCGGATTTTCAGCACGTTGGTTGGGTGTGTTGTTCCTTCCGAAAAGCAGGACAAGAAGAATTTTTACAACGTGGACAGCACGGAGTTGACGGAATCGTGGAGCTTCACGGAAACCGCCTTCTTGTCTCTGTTTGGTCGTCGTCCCAACGAAGAAGAGCTGTTCAGCTTTTCGGTACTGGTGGGTTTACTGGTCACCAATGGTCCTGGCACCATTTCCGCTCAGGGGCCGAAGGGAGCTGTTAGTGCCGATGGTCCCATGGATCCAGCGCGGGTACAGATCAACAAGGCCTATTTGGGTTTCTTGACTCATACGGGTTTTGCGCATGGTGGCAATGGCTACGAGGCCATCGCCTTTTTGATGGAACGTTTCAAGGGATCTGGTTTGACCGATCCAGGCAACAAGAACCATGGTTTGGATCTTGGTGCGATGGCTGTGACTTTTGCCAATGAGTACAAGGCATACAAGGCCAAGGCCAAGTTTGCTGGCAGCATGGATTATGGCAAAATTCCGTGTGTTAACCATCCAGTGTTCAAGGGCAAGCCTGAGAATTTCGATCCTCGTGAAGTGTTTGTGGACAATCTGTTCAAGGGCAGAAACTCCTACAACATTTTCCAGGATTTCTATCACCAGTTGGTGCATGCCTTGTTTAAGACCGGCGTGAGTTCCAATGTGTACTGTGTTAATGTGGATGCCGTTATTGCGGTCATCTTGTTGAAAATGTTGTGGAAACCGTATGCCAATGGTGAGATTTCCGCTGCAGCGATGGAGAATGCGGCCTTTATCACCTTCTTGTTTGGGCGTATGATTGGAACCGCAGCCGAGGTGGATGATCACACCAATCGTGGTCGTGATATGGATACCCGTAGTGCGGCGAGTGCTTGTTCCTATGTGGCGTAAGTAACTCTCTAAGAATCAAACAAAACGGCCACTCGCAAGGTGGCCGTTTTTGTATCTGAAAGCCTGTGCAAAAGGTTGGATGGGGGGTTATATTCGCATCATTTCCTCACGTCGCGCGACAAAAAACGAGCGCAAGCAATATGGGGGTTGAGACATGAAAAAAGAATATGATTTCAGCAGTGGTCGCCGTGGCCCCGTCATTCCCCAAACTGGCAACAAGGAACGGATCACCATTCGAATTGATGCCGACGTTCTCGGTTGGTTCAGGG
>JADFYY010000088.1 GCA_015232825.1 Magnetococcales bacterium | reverse complement strand
TGTTCAGGCACTTCAAGCTGGACAGAGTGTCGTTGATTATTTCAATTATACTCTTTCAGATGGAATCTTGACCGATACGGCGGTATTGACCATCACCATCGCGGGAGTCAATGACGCCCCAACCGGGGTGAATGATACCGGTAGTGCCACGGAGACCGGGAGTGTGGCCGGGAGTAATGCTACGGGCAATCTATTGACCAATGACATAGACCCAGAAGGAGATACCAAGAGCCTAACCGCCATTCGGGTTGGTTCTGTGGAAGGGGCTGGCATGGCGGGGAGTGTCGGTGCGGGGTTGGCCGGGAGTTATGGTACCCTGACCGTGGCCGCCAACGGGAGTTATACCTATGTGGTAGATGATGCCAATGCCATTGTGCAGGCTTTGCAGCCAGGACAAACCCTGACCGACTTTTTCAATTATACCCTCTCCGATGGAACCTTCACGGATCGGGCGGTTGTGACTCTAACCATCCAGGGAGCCAATGACGCCCCGACAGCCACGAATAGGAGTGCTTCTGAAGCTTTTACGGAAGATGCGGCTCCATTCAATCTGACCCAGATCGTGATCACCGATGTGGATTCGCCCACCGTAACCGCCACTTTGACCTTGGGGAGTGGGGCATCGGGAACTCTCTCTACAGCCACCTCTGGCACGGTGTCTTCGACATTTGATGGCGTGGTCTGGCGGGCTAGTGGTGCTTTGGCTGATGTCAACACCTTGTTGGCTGGGGTGACGTTTACTCCCGCTTTGAACTGGGATCAGAATATCACGATTACCACAGCGGTCAGTGATGGGGTGGCCTCGGTCGTGGCTGGCACAAAGCACGTTACCGTAACGCCGGTAAACGATGCCCCGCAGGTGACCAATCTGGAAATAACGGAAACCGTGGTTGAGGATGAACCGCTTCATCCCTTGGTCGATAGCGTCATCACCGATGTGGATAGTGCCATGGTGACCGCCACGTTGACCCTCTCCAACCGTGCAGCGGGAAGTTTGACCGTATCGACTGCCCATGGCGTGACCGCTACATTTGATGGCTCTGTGTGGTCGGCCAGTGGGGCTTTGGCAGACGTCAATACCTTGTTGACTTCCGTGGCGTTCATCCCAACGGCCAACTGGGACCAGAGTTTTACCATGGCACTTTCGGTCAGTGACGGGGTGGCCCAGCCAGTGACAGGAACCAGAAATGTCAACATGATACCGGTCAATGATTCGCCGACTGCGACCCATTTAAATACCGCCGAATCCTTTATCGAGGATGCCCCCGCATTTGCTCTGGCGCAGATTGCCATCTCGGATGTGGACAGCACCACGGCAACCGCCACTTTGACTTTGGAGCATGAGGCCGCAGGCCAGTTGTCCACGCTTATTGCCAATGGTGCGATCTTGACCTCCAATGGTACGGTTTGGAGCGTTCGCGGCAATCTGGCAGAGGTCAATGACGTGTTGTCTGGGGTGAAGTTCATTCCAGCGGAAAATTGGGATCGAAATTTTACCATCGCCACCTCTGTGAGTGACAATGTGGCTCCTGCCGTGACAGGCCTCAAGCAAGTCACAGTGACACCAGTGTACGATGCCCTGTCTGTCACCAATCTGGCCGCACCAGAGTTGATTTTTAAGAACGGACCCTCCATTGATTTGACGGATATTGTCATTGTCCAGTCTGATCAGCCCACGGTCACCGCTACCTTGACCCTTTCCAATCCAGCGTCAGGGAGTCTCTCGGTGGGGAGTTCTAACACGGTGACCGCCACGTTCGATGGCACGGTGTGGCGTTGCAGTGGTGCGGTGGCGGATGTCAATACGCTGTTGGCCGGGGTCCGTTTGACCCCAGAGGCGAATTGGAATCAGGATTTTTCCATCCTTGTCACCCTAGATGACGGAATCACGCCAGCCTTGACCGGGAGCAAGCCGGTGACGGTTGTGACCGTCACCCCTCCATTTACAGTCACCAACCTTGCGGCTCCAGAGGCCTTTATCGAGGATGCGGCTCCCTTTGGGTTGACGGATATTGTTATCAATGCGGCTGAGAGTGCCACAGTGACCACGACCTTGACCCTCTCGGATGGTGCGGCAGGACATTTTTCCTTCAATACGCCAACAGGCGTGACCTTGATCACCAATGGCACAGAGTGGGTTGCTACGGGATCCCCGCTTCAGATCAATGCCATGCTGGCAGCGGTCCAGTTTGAGCCAAACGCCAATTGGGATCAGAACTTCACCATGGCCATTACGGTGAGTGATGGGATGAATCCCGTTGTGAGCGGCATTAAACAGGTCACGATCACTCCAGTGAATGACTCTCCGATTGCCACCAATCTTTCGGCCCCGGAAGCGTTTATCGAGGATGCCACGCCCTTCACCCTGACCCCTATGGTGATCACCGATGTGGATTCAATCAACGTGACCGCCACCTTGACCCTGGAGAACGGGGCCGCAGGGAGTCTGGTCACGGCCACTTCAGGCACGGTGACTTCGACATTTGATGGTGTTGTCTGGCGTGCCAGTGGTGCCTTAGCCGATGTTAACTCCCTGCTGGCCGCCGTGACGTTCATTCCAGCCGCAAACTGGGACCGGAACTTCACCATGACCACCGCAGTCAGTGACGGGGTAGCCCATATGGCGACGGGAAGCAAGAGTTTTAGCGTGATCCCGGTCAATGATCCGCCGCTTGCGACCCATTTGAATACACCAGACTCTTTTGTCGAGGATGGACCGGCGTTTGATTTGGCACCGATTGTCATCACGGATGTGGACAGTGCCACGGTCACCGCCACCTTGACTCTGGAGCATGAGGCCGCAGGCAAGCTCTCCACGGGCAGTGACAATGGTACGATTGTGATCTCTAATGGCACCCTTTTGAGTGTCACTGGTAATCTGGCGGAGGTCAATGCCGTACTGTCTGGGGTGCAGTTCATCCCGGCGGAAAACTGGGATAAAAATTTCACCATCACCACCTCCGTGAGTGACCATGAGGCCCCGACCGTGACAGGAGTCAAACAGATCACCGTGACGCCGGTGTATGATGCCCTGTCCGTAACCAACCTAGCCGCATCCGAGCTGTTTGCCAAGAACGGACCTTCCATCGATTTGACGGATATTATCATTGTCAGATCCGATCAGCCTACGGTTACAGCCACATTGACCCTTTCCAATCCAGCAGCGGGTACTCTCTCTGTGGGGAGTTCTAACAGGGTGACAGCCACATTCGATGGCACGGTGTGGCGTTGCAGTGGCGCGGTGACGGATCTCAATGTGCTGTTGGCCGGAGTCCGTTTCACCCCGGCGGTCAACT
This sequence comes from Magnetococcales bacterium, assembly GCA_015232825.1. Taxonomy (GTDB): domain Bacteria; phylum Pseudomonadota; class Magnetococcia; order Magnetococcales; family Magnetaquicoccaceae; genus Magnetaquiglobus. The sequence goes on along the minus strand of JADFYY010000088.1, from coordinate 8,508 downwards.
GGAATCAGGATTTTTCGATTTTGGTCACCATAGATGACGGGATAACCCCGGTCGTGACTGGAAACAAGTCGATTGTGGCCATGACGGACGCCACCCCGCTTAACGTTACCAACCTCGATGCACCAGAGGCCTTTATCGAGGATACCGCCTCTTTTGGATTGACCGATCTTGTCATTCATGCCTCTGACACGGCCATTGTGACCACAACCTTGACCCTTTCAGATGGTGCGGCTGGACGTTTTGCCATGAATACCGCCACCGGCGTGACTCTGCTCACCAATGGCACAGAGTGGATTGTTAAGGGAACTCCGACTGAGCTGAACGCGACGTTGGCTGGCATCAAGTTCATGCCGAACGCCAATTGGGATCAGAATTTCACCATAGCGGTTACTGTGAACGATGGGATGAGTCCTATTGTGACTGGCATGAAACAGGTCACGGTCACGCCGGTGAATGATCCCCCGTTGGCCACCAATCTTTCGGCCCCAGAAGAATTGATAGAAGATGCGGCTCCCTTTACCCTAAATCGGATCGTGATCACCGATGTGGATTCGCCCGTGGTGACGGCCACCCTGACTCTGGGGAATCGGGCAGCGGGAGGGTTATCTACTGCCACGTCTCATGGTGTGACCGCGACGTTTGATGGCGTTTTGTGGCGGGCCAGTGGTGCGGTGGACGATGTTAATACCTTGCTTGCGGGAGTCGTGTTTTCGCCGGGGGCCAATTGGGATCAAAATGTGACCATTACCACAACGGTCAGTGATGGGGTGAATCTCCCTTTGACCGGTAGCAAATGGGTTACAGTCAACCCGGTCAATGATCCTCCAGTGGACTTGATTTTAAGTGCCAACACGATTGCCGAAAATACGGATAGCTCTGTTGGTTCGCTTATCGGGATCTTTTCCACCACAGAGGTGGATACCGTGGAGCAGGTGACTTATTCCCTAGTCGGGGGAGCGGATGAAAAGCGGTTTCTGCTCGGCGGGACATCGAACGATCAGTTAATATTAAAGAATGAAAAAATCGATTATGAAAGCCAATCGAGCTATGCCGTCACGGTGCGCGTGATGGATTCTGGGGGTTTAAGCCTGGACAAGAGCTTTTTGATCCAGGTACTCGATGTTAATGAGGCTCCAGTTGATCTGCGTTTGGAAGCCGTGCCGCTTACAGAGAATCTGGACACCTCAGCCGGGTACAGTGTGGGACGACTCGTGGCTACGGATGTGGATGTTGGTGATCCTATGCACTATTCCGTGATCGGTGGGCGGGATGGGGCGAAGTTTAGCATAGGAGGGGATCGGTTGTTGCTCTCGGATGGCAAACTGGATTACGAGCGTCAGAGTGGCTATGAGGTCACGGTTCGGGTGATGGATCTGGCTGGTGCCTATCGGGATGAGACTTTTTTGGTTGAGGTGATCAATGTCAATGAACAGGTGGTGGTCTTGCCAGTGACGACTCCCGTCACCGCAGGCAATGGTGTTATAGAAAAGGAACCGGTCGCGGTGACGCAAGTGGTTTTATCGCCGCCATCTCCATCCCTATCCCCATCTCCATCTCCTATTTTGCCGGTGCCTGTTGAAGTCACTCCTGTGTCAAGTGAACCGGCTCCATCTCCATCTGAAGTGGTTCAAAGCTATCAGACCAGCCCCGATCCCGTGAGCAAGGCGGTGGGAGGGGTATTGGAGCGGGTCGGGCATGGCGAGAACATCGGTCAGGCTGAGTTGATCGCCACCATGGAGAAGAATGGTGCGCAGCCTGAGCAGGTGATGGAGGCACTCAAGGCCTTTGTTTTGGTGCAAAAAGAGGCGCGTACTGAACTCTTCAGTGGTGCCTTGCAGGAGTTGAATCAACAGAACTGGGGGAATGTTTTTGATGACGAGTTGGACCAGCCAAGGAGGGTGATTCCTGATTGGTTTCCGCAGTTGAGCGGTGAGCGAATCGCGTTGCTGATTGGCATTAATCGTTACCAGGAGCCGATTCCAAGCCTGAATACCCCGTTGAATGATGTGAACGTGATTGGGGCAATCTTGCAATCGCGGGGGTATCAGGTGATCATTTTGCCAGATGCCAACTATCGCACGGTCATTGATTCGTTTCGGGCTGTGGGTGAGAAGATCGGTGAGCATCAGGATCTGCTGGTTTATTATGCCGGTCATGGTTACATGAAAGAAGACACCAAGACCGGGTACTGGTTGCCATCCGACGCCAAGCCGGGGAGTGCTAATAAATGGATTTCCACTCGTCATTTGTCTGATTTTTTGGGAAAAGTAAAGGCACGTCATACCATGGTGGTGTCGGATAGTTGCTTTTCTGGTTCATTGACTCGTGAATATTCCTTGGCCAATGAAAGCGTTGGGCTCACCCGCAAGCAGATCGATTCCAAACGGTCGGTGATGATGATGTCCTCAGGAGGGGAAGAGCCGGTACTCGATGGCGGCGGAGATGGTCATTCGGTGTTTGCATTTCGTTTGATTCAGTCTTTAAAGGAGATGGAATCAGGGAAAAGTGGCTTCGATCTATTTCAGAATATCCGCAGTGCCGTCAAAGAGCGTTCGCCTCAGACCCCTCAGTATGGGGCCATGCTTTCAGCCGGTCATGAACCGGGTGGGGAGTTTTTCTTTAAATGATGGACTTGCCAAAGGTCTGTTTATTTTTTCAAGATTAACAAAGTTATTGTTTTTTTGGCAAAACAAAAGATGCTAACACGCCAATTCCAAGGATAGAAAAGACAAAGATCATGCTTTGTCCTGGAGAGATGTGGATCCCAGGCCAGTTCATAATGTTATTGCCTGCTTCGATTGCCAATTTGGCGGCAATATAAAACAGCAGGGCAATGATGGCTTTGTCCAAATGGATCAGGAATTTCATGAGGCTGGAAAGCAAATAGAACATGGCACGTAACCCCATGACGCCAAAGATCATGGCTCCCCACACCAAAACAGGCTCCTTGGTGACCGCGATGACCGCTGGAACCGAGTCAAAAGCAAACATGATATCCGTCATTTGAATGACCATCATGCACAAAAAAGCAGGAGTGGCGTATCGACTGGCGTTTCCTTTGATTTGAATGGAGGGGTCATGGGCCCGTAAGGCTTCCACCTCCTGACGTGAGAGGATCATCTCTTGATCGTGCAGGCGGGGATAAACCGGGATAAACCGTTCAATCAGACGTACTGACCAGTGATGAGAATAGTCATGCAAAGATTCATCGGCTTCTCCCGATGTCAACATTTTCCAGGCAGTCCAGGCGACAATGGCGGCAAACCCCAACCCAACCCAGGGAGAAGCGGCGTATAAGGCCGTCCCGACGCTGGCAAAGGCCAATCGAAAGAGAATGGCCCCCAAAATTCCATAAAACAGTACCCGGCGTTGGAGTACATCCTTGATGTTGAAGGATGCAAAAATTACCATGAATACCATGACGTTATCAAACGATAAGGACTCTTCCAGGACAAATCCAACCAAAAACAGTTTGGCCCAGGATGGGTCGTATGCCACCCACAAATAGCCCGCAAACGCCAATGCGGCCACTACCCAAAAAACAAACCAAAAAGCAGCCTCTTTGAGGCCCATGGTACGGTTTTTATGATGCGCATGGATATCGGTGATCATATAGAACGTGATCACGCCAATAAGGATCGATAAGATATCCAACGGAAAACCGATATGTTCTGCTTCCATGTTATCATCCTTTGTTTTATTGGTTGGGAGGCATCAAATATTTAGATGTTCGCAGTAATGACCGGCAAGAGCTCGTGAAAAGTCTTGCCAACGGCATTTTCACCGATGGCGTGCATCCCCCATTTTCCTTGGTGGCGATAGATTTTGGCCATTACCATGGCGGTGTGGCGGCCTGGACAATTGAGTTGATACCGCGCCACCTCTTGGCCACTCGCTTGATCCACCAACCGGCAGTAGGCGTTGGCAATGCGTTCAAAAGTTTCACCAGAAAAACTGTTGACAACAAATACCAATGACTGCACATGTGGAGGTACTTTTGCGAGGTCTATTTTGATTTGCTCGTCATCGCCTTCCCCCTGACCTGTCACATTGTCGCCAGTATGCTCTATGGAGCCATCCAGGCTTTTGAGTTGTTCAAACCAAACGGCATCGATCATTTTGCCCGTTGTATCCATGACCACGCAGGAGGCATCCAAGTCGATCTCACTGCTGCTCAAAAAGCTGAACAATCCTTTTTTGGTTTTCGCATCCCATCCCAATCCCATGATGACTCGTCCATGAAGTTGGCTGCCATCCTTGTCGAGGCTAATTTTTTGTCCTTTCTGAAGATTGATTGTCATTTGTTTGGCTCCTCATTGGGTATTTTGTGTCGATTCCAGATTTAGTATAATATCTCATTCTTAATTCAAACTGAACGTTCTGACGAATTATGTGCCAAATAAAAAATAAACACCATTACTGCCGAACGACTGGAAATGGCAGCATCACCTCAACCTGAAATCCGCCAAGAATCGATGAGCGATGAAACGAGAGACTCCCTGAATAATGCTCGACCGTTTCACGCACGATGGCCAAGCCCAACCCATGCCCTGGGCGTGTCTCATCCAGACGTACCCCTCGATGGGTCAGAAATTCGGTTTCATCGGGAGCGACTCCAGGACCATCATCTTCTACCTGGATGATCGCCTGTCCATTGATTTCTTCAATCGACACCCGAATTTTTTGATTCGCCCACTTGAAGGCGTTATCGAGCAGGTTGCCTAACAACTCCATCATATCTTCATGATCAAAAGGCAGCGATTTTCCCGACACCAGATTCAGTTCGATTTCAACTCTTTTTTGGAAGTTTATATTTTGTAATGTACGAATCAGAATGCCTATAGATTGTTCTGGATTAAAGAATCGGCAAGGCAATGGGTGATCTGTCAGACAGGCCCGCCGCAACTCTCGCTCGATCATTTCGTGGAGATTGGATAAGAGTTGTTTGATCTCTTGACGCAATTCTACTTCACTCTTTTGATCTGGGGGATTATGGACGATTTGTAGGATGGTTGAGAGTGGTGTTTTCATGGCATGTGCCAGATTGGTTATGGTCGAGCGTGAACGGACCAGTCGCTGTTCCATGCGCAGCAGTAGAAGGTTGATTTGATTCACCACCTCTTTCATTTCATCCGGGACATTGTCTTGTAACTTGTTGATTTGTCCTGTTTCTAATTGGAGAACGTCTTGACGGATTTTTTTGAGAGGGAGCATCGCTTGGTGTACAGCCATAATTTGGAGCAGTGACAATAATCCAAGAAATAGAAGTGAAATCAAACCGTAAATCCAAAGAAAGGCATCCAGATCCTTCTCCAGCGGGGTCAGATCTTCGGCTACAGCGATGGTTAATTTTTTTTCTCGCAAGGAGATTGTTTTGACCAGAGTGAGCAGATTTTCATTTTTCGGTCCCTTGCCACGAAAACGAATTTTTTCACCCACCTGCAGGGCTGGCAAATGCAACACGAACTCTCCCAAAGAAGGAGATCGGAGAATTTGTGGCTCATTTTTACCATGTAAAGTAATCTGATAATAATATCCTGAGAAGGCAAAACGAAACAGAGCATCCACGGTATGACTGTTTAATATCAGAGTATCTTCATTATCCAGGGTCAGTTCGGCTAAAATGGCGGTAATTTCTACCTCCATGCGATCTTCAAGGTAATTGGCGGTCAATTCTCGCAAGGAACCGTTGACGGCCCACCACAATAGAAAAAACATGACCGTTAATCCAGTGACCAACGTGATCAGTAGTTGGCTTTTGATGGAGTGACGCCAAGTCATGTGGAGGTTCCTGGAGTCCATTGATACCCTTGCCAACGCAGGGTGCGGATTATTTCTTTTCCCAACTTTTTTCTTAAATGGTTAATGTAAACCTCAATGATATTCGGGTCGGTGATTTTATCAAAATCATAGAGAGCATTCATCAATGCCTCTTTGGAGTGAATCCGTTCTGGAGAGAGCATAAAAACTCGAAGCAGACGAAATTCCATAGAGGTCAATGACACCAATTCGCCATCCGGCTTGCAAACACTTTGTCTTTCTTCTTCCAAGGTATATCCTCCTACGATCAATTTTCCTTGGAAACGGGCATGACACCGCAAGATCAGGGCTTTAATTCTGGCCAACAACTCTTCAATATGAAAGGGTTTTCCCAGATAATCATCGGCCCCGGCCTCAATACCATCGACCCGTTCTTGCCAAGTGTTGCGTGCGGTTAGGACAATCACTGGGACGTTGTTGCGTTTGCGTCGCCAATTTTTCAGGATCATCAATCCTGAATGGTCTGGCAATCCCAAATCAAGAATGACCGCATGATAAGCGAGTTCGTTTCCCATGGCCTCGCCCTCTTTGCCAGATTGGGTCGTATCCACCGAAAAGCCGACGGCTTCGCATTTGCGTTTTAAGTGTGTGGCCAGAACTTGGTCGTCTTCGATGATCAAAATACGCATTTTGTCTCCAAAATGTTATTCCTATTCATACCTATCGAGCAGTATACCTGTTTCACCTGAATCCAGGCTGAATGCTGTGATGGATTTTGTGAATTTCCAATTTTGATGAGTTTTTGATATCCATTGGCTTGAATTGATCCTGAATTGATATCCGAATCGCTATCCTGTTTTTTGGGATCGGTTACCTTCATATTTGGATAGAAGAGGTGGAAATCAAGCCATGTCAGAGCATTCACACGAGCAACAAAAGGGACGCTTGCCAGTTCTGGTGATTGGCGCATTGGGGGTGGTTTTTGGCGACATTGGGACCAGTCCCTTGTATGCCATCAAGGAGTCGCTGGCCGCCGCGTCCGGTCATGGAGGCGTTCCATCACCAGATGATGTTTTGGGTGTACTTTCTATGATCTTTTGGTCGCTGGTGATCGTCATTACCATCAAATATGTCTATTTCATCCTGCGAGCCGATAATAAAGGGGAGGGGGGAATCATGGCGTTGACCTCCCTGGCCATGCGTTCTGCACATGCTAAACATCCTTGGCCATTGTTGATTCATTTTCTGGGAGTGTGCGGATTGGCCCTGTTTTTCGGGGATGGGGTGATCACCCCGGCCATTTCTGTACTCTCTGCTGTGGAAGGTCTGGAATTGGCCACCCCGTTGTTAAAACCGGTCGTGGTTCCTATCACACTGGCCACCCTGTTTTTTCTGTTTATGTTTCAACGGCGAGGAACAAAAAGGGTGGGTTCTTTGTTTGGACCGATCATGGTGCTGTGGTTTGTCTGTCTGGCCTCTCTTGGTGTGTATGGCATTGTCAAGAATCCCCATGTTTTGTCGGCTATCGATCCCCGTTACGCCCTGAATTTTTTTCTGGTTCATCGTACCCAGGCATTTATTGTCATGGGGGCCGTCTTTCTTTCGGTGACCGGGGCCGAAGCCCTCTATGCCGACATGGGCCATTTTGGTTGTCGTCCCATTCGTCTGGCTTGGCTGGTGCTGGTTTTTCCCTCTTTGACCCTCAACTATTTTGGTCAGGGTGGTTTGATCTTGCAAGACCCTGAAGCCCTCAGAAATCCCTTTTATCTGCTTGCCCCAGAGTGGGGGTTGTATCCTTTGGTGGTGTTGTCCACCCTTGCCACGGTTATTGCCTCCCAGGCGGTGATTTCTGGGGCCTTTTCCGCTGCCCGGCAGGCCATGCAACTGGATTTTCTCCCGCGCATGACAGTGATTCATACCTCTGAGAGTGAAGAGGGACAGATTTATGTGCCAGCTATCAACTGGATGCTTCTGGTGGCAGTCACCCTTCTGGTATTGAGCTTCCGCAGCAGTAGCAATCTGGCATCGGCTTATGGCATTGCCGTGACCGGGGCCATGGTGATTGATACCACCCTGGCCTTTGCTATCGTGTTGCGTGGCATGATGAATTGGAACCTGTTGACAACACTGATCTTGACGTTTTTCTTTCTCTTCTTTGATGTTCTGTTTTTCATGGCCAATTCGCTAAAAATTCCTGAAGGAGGCTGGTTTCCTCTGGTACTAGGAGGCGTTCTCTTTATGATCATGTCTACCTGGAAGAAGGGACGGGAGTTGTCTAGGCAAGCCGTCCTCCAGGATGAGATTCCTTTGGAGCCATTTTTGCGTCAATTCAGTGAGCATCCGGTTCCCAGAGCGCAAGGAATTGGCGTCTATATGTCGCCGCAAGCCGATAGGGTGCCGCGTCCGTTGGTGCAAAATCTGCAACATCACTGGATCATTCATGAGAGCGTGGTTATTCTGATCATTCGGTTTGTGGATGTCCCTTTTCTGGCAAACGCAGATCGGGTGAAGGAAGAGGCGTTGGGCAACGGATTTTATCGCGTGACAATCCGCTTTGGTTTTTTGGAGACGCCGGATATTCCGCGTGCCCTGCAACACTCTCCTTTGTTCACCGAGTTGTCCAGCCCGGATGAAACCTCGTTTTTCCTGGGCCGGGCGGTTTTCTTTGCGGAGAAATCTCGTCCTGGGTGCGCACTTTGGCGTTTGCGACTCTACTTGTGGATGCAGCAAAATGCCAGTAGTGCGGCC
>JADFYY010000087.1 GCA_015232825.1 Magnetococcales bacterium | reverse complement strand
CCGCCTCCCCAGACCCCTCCGCCCTTTTTTTTTAATAATAAAAATAAATTATTAGGGGTCCAGGGGGATTATCCCCCTGGTGGGGTCCAGGGGCGAAGCCCCTGGATAGATGGTGATCCAAAACTTGATTAGTGCTTGTCTGGCAATAATGTGCGTGTGTGCATGATATACCAAACGGATGGGAAATGCCATCATGGCCAGCCATCGAAATCCCACTACCCCTTGGAAGTCAATTGAAACACCCCGTCCCAATCCGCAGGTGGCGGTGAGTCTAGGTACTCTTTGCACCGCTCCAGATAGGTCAGGGAAGGGCCGTCGTCAGCAATGACCGCGAGGGCTGCTTCAAAGTGAGGGATGGCGTTAGGATAGTCGCGCTTCTGATAAAGAGCCAATCCCTCCAGATAGTGACTCCGCATCTGTTCTTGTTGCGGGGTGAGCCGTCCTTTTTGTCCCATGAGTTGATAAATGGGAACAGGTTCTTTTTTGCCCACCACCCGGACAACGTCTAGCAGACGGGCTTCGATGCTGTTTTTGGCCTGCTCGTAGGTGGAGCCAGAGATCATTGTGCCTGAGGAGTAAAACTTGTTGGCCCCTTCCAAACGGGCCGCCAAGTTGACCGCGTCACCCATGATGGTGTAATCCATGCGCTGTTTGGAACCCATGTTGCCCACCACCATGGGACCGGAGTTCAAACCCATGCGCACAGTCATCTTGGGACGTCCTTCGGCAAGCAGACGGTCTCTCATGGATTCCATGTGGGTTGCCATATCCGCTGCTGCGCAGCAGGCCAATGCCGCATGATTGGGTTGATCTAGCGGGGCTCCCCAAAAGGCGATGATGGCATCTCCTTCAAACTTGTCTACAGTGCCGTCGTATTGGGTGATGATGTTGCACATGGCTGTCAGATATTCGTTGAGCAACTGTACCAGTTCAACCGGGGTCAGCTTTTCCGAGATGGTGGAAAATCCCGCCACATCCGAGAAAAATGCCGTCATCTCCCGCTGTTCCCCCCCTAAGGTCAACTTGGAGGGATCCTTGACCAAAATATCCACCACCTTGGGCGAAAGATATTGCCCAAAGGCCCCTTTGATCATTTTTTTCTGACTCATCTCCAACAGATAATAGCGGATGGTGATGGCCAAAAAGCCTAGAAACGCGGCAAGCAGGGGGTAGGTCATGGAAAAAATCATGTCCAGGTGAACGTATGCAAAGGTCGTGACCGTCACATGGATGGCAACAAACAGCAGGGCCGTAAACGTGCGTTTGGTTGGATGTTGAATGGTTCCTGTGATCAGGGTACCCAGCATAAGTAGGATAATGGCCAAGATTTCTAAAAAGGTGGAGGCCGGTTGCAACGGGGCTCCCTTCATGAGGGTGTTGATGATGTCGGCAATGATCTCTACCCCGTAGACCATGCCCACCGGCGTGTCGAACCAGTCGTGGGAGACCTCTGAGGTATCTCCGACCAATACCAGCTTGTCTTTGACCCAGTAGCTTAACTCATCTCGTTCATCCTGGTCCAAATCGTCGATATTCAAAAATTCCAATGCCGACAAACCGCTCTGACTCAAGAATTTGGTTCCGTCTGGTAGGGGAGGGAAGTCGATGTGGACGTCGTTGGTTTTATCCAGCCGGATTTTCATCCGGTCCCCTAAATAAAGAAAGCCATTTTCCAGCTTGGGCTCAACCCCCCAGTACATGGCTAGGGCCATAACCGAATAGGGCCAACCGTTTTCCTTTTGGGCGATTTCAGGATAGATGCGTAAACGGGAAAGAATGGTGATAATGGCACTAGGCGAGCTGATGTTGGTGTAACCGCTTTGTGTGACTGAAGCCAACTTGGGCGTGGCGTGATTTAATTTGGTGAAAACGCCATTTTTGAACTCTGCCTGGGCCACCAGCAGCACGTTGCCAGACTCTTTGAGGGCGGCGGCTGTGGGTTCGTCTTCCTGGTAGGAGCTGGGGAAATCCATAAGTACGTCCAAAGCCACCACTTTGGCTCCGAGCGCGGTTAGATTTTTGGCGATTTTCCCCAAGTCAGTACGGCGCAAGGGGAAACTGCCGTATTTTTGAAAAAATTTTTCATCAGTATTAACTAAAAGTATATCCTTAGAAAATTTTGTTTTTTCTGGGTTAGCCAGGGAGATGCGCAAGATTTGGCGAAAAGAGATGGATTGCTCTTCCAGCAGGGCGAATGTCTCGTGGTATTCGGCAGGAATCATGAGCAGAAAAAGAACGATGGTCGCCATGATGTCGTTGCGAATCAAAAATTTTCCAAGTTTTTTCATGTAATTTATCGGCCCCCCGGCAGTCATGTGGATGAAACGAATAAAAAAACGTCCGCTCCAAAGAAAGAGCGGACGCTTAAACGGTGTATCGCCTTAAAATGGCCTAGCGATTCAAACAAAGATCACTCTTGCTCGGAGAGCATTTTCTGGTATTGAACGGCTTCATTTTTTTGCAAATTTTTCAGGTTCAAGTCGTGGTAGGTCTTGATGAGCATGGGACGCATGTCCACGTCATTGGGATTGCTTTTGAAATATTTGCGGTACATGTCCATGGCGGCCACGGTGAATCCATGGTCTTCCAGGAAGGCTCCCACCATGAAGTCATCACCTGGAGCCAGAGCTTGCATGCTTTTAAGGCCCTTTTCCACGGGTTTGAGGGCTTCGCCATCGACCCAGGTAAGCGTACTCGGTTTTTTTGGGGCATAGACCTCTTTGCCGTCTTGGAGCAGGTTTACCTGAAAGGTGTGTTTGCCGGGGGTCAGGCCTGTGACCTTGTAACGGATGATCTCATCGGTGCTGGTGGAGGCCGGAATCGGGGTGGACTTGCCGTTGATCACCAGTTCATAGGAGAACTCTGGACCCACATTGGACCAGACCAGCTCTGGATATTGGGGGGAGAGAGAGATTTCTGTGATGGTATCGAGTCGGGTGGTTTTGCTTTTGTCTACGCTTCTGCGCACTGTGGTGTAGCGTTGTGCCTTGGCAAACCGTTTGTCGAGGTTTTCCAACAGGTCACCAGAGCTTTGTTCTGGGGCGGAAAGGGTGCCTGAAATCTTTTCGATGCCATCGGGCGTGATTTTGACGACCGAGCTGGCTCCCATGTTTTGGGTTGAGTTGTTGGTTTGGTTGATCAGTTTGGCTGAGCCATCGGCTGCGGTACGGAGTTGATATCCTTCGCCAAGCAGTTTATTGCGCGAAACTTCCTTCCATTTTTCACCATCTTTGCTGAATTCGACGGTTCCTTGGGTTTGGGTAACCATGGCCACAGGTTTGTCAACGGCCTGTGCTTGGCCAGCCATGCCTATGAGGGCAAATACGGACGTCAAAACAAAAAATTTGAGTCGATGAATGGTCATGTGAGCCTCCTGATGAGTGTGTCGAACCGGTTTGAAGTATGTTTAAATAATTGTTTTTTTGGTTGTTTTTATAAAAACCAGCATACTTAACCATTTTTTGCTGCGTGCTTGCCTATTATAACAACTCACAATGAGGATAAAGTCAAGCAAATAGAATCGATATATGGACAATCTGACCATTTGTTACCCTGTCATGGGGGTTTGTCATGGTAGACGACAAATTGTTACAAGAGCCTCAAAAATTTGTGCCTTGTGAATTTGCTAAAGCGGATCGGGTATAAAGCCGATCAATGAGGTAAGGGAACTTACTTCAACCGAGGATTGTAGGGGTGCAAAAAAATGGACATGGCACTGGTTGCGCCGGAATCCGCATCAATCCAAAGACCGGTCAAGGATGGCCGGGTTTCAAGGGAAGCTTTGGCTTCTGCGGAAAATCAAAGCACGGCAAGAGGCCGTAGCGACGTAGTGGGATCATTTGGGCGTGGAAGGGACTGGGTGGATGTGTCCGGCCTAGATGCCATTGGTGAGGCAATCAAGCAGTATCGCGGCAAGGAGGCGATGCCCATACCGGAATCGGTAGGCAAGGCCATTCGTTCCTTGGTGCGGGAAGTGTTTGACGGGCTTCCTAATGGAGGTGCCTATGTCGCGTAAATCTGCAGGGTGTTGAAGCTGATTTGAAACAAGTCTCGAACGCCCCGCATGCTTTTGTTTGGCATGCGGGGTGACTTTTTTGTGGGGGGTTTTAAGGCGGTGGTGTTCCAGCCAGACGGACTCCAAGCAGTGCGTGTTTGCGGTCTGGCCAGAGTTGGGCGCGTGTGCTGGCGCGCAAAAATTGAGTAGAAGAGAGCAATCCGCCCCCTCGGAACACTTTGTTTGAGTTGGTATCGGGTCCAGGAGGGTTGTGGGTTGGGGAGTGTTGATAATAATCTTCTGTATACCAATCGTTGACCCATTCCCAGACATTGCCGTTCATGTCATAGAGTCCAAGTCCATTGGGTTTTAGGCCACCTACGTTATGGAGTGTGCCGTCTTTTTGATTAAACCAAGCAAAGGATGTGGGATCGGTGCCGTTTCCGCAATAGAGTTCGTGGGCTCCACGGTTGCGGCAGGCGAACTCCCATTCGGCTTCTGTGGGCAGGCGGAATCGGCCTTTGCTTATTGAGTTCAATCGATTGATAAAGGTTTGTACTTCGTTCCAGGAGATATTGCCGATGGGCAGGTCTACACCATTTTGGATTTGTGTGGGCAGGGAGCCCATCACTTGGTGCCATTGTCCTTGAGTGACTTCGTGGGAGCCGATCCAGAAGCTATCCAGGCAGACTTTGTGTGGGGGTTGTTCGTGGGGTTTTCCTTGGGAGCTACCCATGGTAAAGCACCCTTCGGCCACAAAGACTAAGGGGATACCGGATGCGATATCGCGCCAGGATTGGGTTGCAAAGGATTTTCTGGGTATCGGAGGGGGAGGGGTCTCTTGGGTTTGGTTCCGTTTTAAGGGACCACGATCCAGCGTGAGGAAGATGGCCTCAGGCGAGGGCTCTTGAGGGGTGTGTTTCGCGCTCAGACCGAGGCAACCACCGAGCAGTAGAGTGATGAAAATGAGTGGTATTCGCATGATCGAGTCACCTTGAACCTGTGCTATTATTGTTTGGATCTTCTCAACAGCCTCACCAGAAACCGAGTCTCTTGCATCTTTAGAATCACGGCAGAGAGGATAAAAAGCAACCCGCCTCCCACCATGATGGCAATCAATGTGATGGCCTGCGAGGTGCCAGAATGGGTCAGAGGCCAATAAATCTCACGGGCGACAAAAAGAAATCCACCCATGATACCACTGGCAACAGCCGCCTTGAAAAGGGTGATGTAGAGATCGCGACTTAATCCAAAACCTGTTTTGTTGCGTAAGGCACGTAACAGCAGAGTGGCATTCAAAAATCCTCCCAAAGAGGTGGCCAACGCCAACCCCACATGTTGCAAAGGAAACATCAGAACAACGTTCATCACCATGTTGGATACCATGCAAATTATGGCAATGCGTACCGGTGTTCGTGTGTCTTTCATGGCGTAGAAAGCCGGTGCAATCACCTTGACCATGGCTAGGGCCGAGAGACCGAGTGCATAAGCCAATAAAGCATTGGCAGTCAAATGGGTGGTTTCAGGCGCGAAAGCCCCACGCTCAAAAAGCAATGCAAGCATCGGTTCCCGCAGAAGGATAATGGCTACCGTGGCCGGAATGGTCAGAAAGGCAATAATCCGTAACGCCATCTCCAAATCCCCCTGAAATCCAGCCTGATCTCCCTTGGCAGCCTTGGCGGAAAGGGTGGGGAGAATGGCGGTTCCTAAGGCAATGCCAATCAATCCCAAAGGAAATTCCAACAGTCGATCCGCATAATATAAATAGGAAATCGACCCCTCAGGCAGCCAAGATGCAAGAAATAAGTCAAGCAAAAGGTTGATTTGGGCCACCGAAACCCCAAGCACAGATGGCCCCATCAATAATAAAATGCGACGAATGGAAGGATGGCGCGGATTCCATCTAAAGCTGAATCCTAAACCGAGGCGATAAATCGCAGGCAGTTGGAATGCCAATTGCAGAATACCTCCTAAAACCAGACCCACGGCCAACCCCATGACGGGTGGATTGAAATATTGGGTGAAAACCGTGGCACCTAAGATCATGCTGAGATTGAGCAGAATCGGTGTGGCCGCAGGAATGGCGAATTTTTGATGGCTGTTCAATATCCCCGCCGCCAACGCCGCCAGAGAGATGAAAAAAATATAGGGAAAGGTGATGCGTGATAGCACAACCGCTAAATCGAATTTCATCGCGTCATCGATAAAGCCAGGAGCGGCCACAAAAACCAATGCAGGCATGATCACCTGTCCCAAAGCGACCACAAGCAATAGCCATGCAGCCAGATGGGTAAAGACCGATTGAACCGCCTCTTGGGTGGCTTGCGGATTTCCCTGGGCCATGTGGTCGGCAAATACGGGAACAAAGGCCGTACTGAATGCCCCCTCGGCAAAAAGGCGACGGAGAAAGTTGGGCAGCTTTTGCGCGACAAAAAAGGCGTCCGCGCCCATGCTGGCCCCAAAAGCCCCGGCGATGATCATGTCGCGGATAAAGCCTGAAATGCGCGAAAGCAGCGTGAAAAAGCTGATAATCGCAGTGGAGCGGAGTAAATTGGAGCCCGAATTTTGTCCAGAAGCGGGGATTTTATGAATCACTGCTAAAAACCTTTGACGAATGAGGGTGAAATGGGATTGAATATCCTATTGTTTGGGTCTCCATGTGGATGGCAGACCGATTTTTTTCTTGACGCTTAAGGATAGGGAGTTTTTTCGCAGTGGCCAATATCAAATCTTCATTGAAGAGCATACGTCAATCTGCCAAAGATAACAGCCGCAATCGTTCGGCCAAATCACGTATGCGCACTTTTATCAAAAATGTTATTCAGGCAACGGCCTCAGGAGACCTCGCCGTCGCTCAGGAATCTCTGCGCATGGCCACGTCGGTTTTGGCCGTCACGGCGCGCAAGGGAATGATTCACCCCAATACGGCGGCCCGCCAAACACGCCGTTTGCATGCACGGGTTAAGGCCCTGGCGACTCATGCGGCCTCTCCCTCCTCATGACCATTCAAGAGCGGACTATGCCGCATTTGCATCTTTAGATGCTGTTCTCTGAACTTGCCATTCCAGAGCCTGTCATGGTCGGAATCCGCGCTTGCGGATTTACCGAATGCACGCCGATTCAAGCACTGACACTGCCATTAAGTCTGGCGGGACGCGATGTGGCTGGTCAGGCGCAGACTGGAACCGGAAAAACAGCGGCGTTTCTTATCGCCGCCTTCAGCCGTTTGTTACAGAAGCCTCCCCAGAACGGGGAGGAAGTAAAAACGGTTTCCAGTGGTTCTAGTCAGCCGCGTGGCCTGCTCATCGCCCCAACCCGTGAACTGGCCGTCCAAATCGAAAACGATGCCCGTCAATTGGGCGGCCACCTTGGCCTGAAGATCGTGGCCGTCTACGGCGGCGTGGATTACGAAAAACAGCGGGAGATGTTGCTCAACGAGCGTGTCGATCTGCTCATTGGCACCCCTGGCCGACTCATCGATTATTTCAAGCAAAAAGCCTATCGCGTCTCTGCTGTGGAGGTGTTGATCATCGATGAGGCGGATCGCATGTTCGACATGGGGTTTATTGAGGATCTCCGTTTTCTGCTACGTCGTCTGCCCCCGTTTGAACAACGGCTCTCCATGCTGTTTTCTGCCACACTCTCTTATCGGGCGCAAGAGCTTTCCTATGAGTACATGGACAGCCCAGAGGTAATCTCTACCCATATGGCCATGGATAGCAAGGCGGTCTCGCAAGTGACCCAGAGGCTTTATCATGTCGAGGGCAAGCGCAAGATCAGTTTGCTGGTGGGGTTGTTGCGTCGGGATCTACAAGGTGAGGTTGGTGAGGCCTGTGGTCGTGCCATGGTGTTTGTCAATACCAAACGCATGGGAGAAAAGCTCAAGGAGTGGCTGGGCCACAATGGCATTCCAGCTGGGTATCTCTCTGGGGATGTGCCACAGACCAAACGTTTGCAAGCCTTGCAACGTTTCCAGGAGGGTTTGGTTCCGGTTCTGATTGCCACGGATGTGGCTGGACGTGGTTTGCATATCGATGGAGTGACCCACGTCATCAATTTTGACCTGCCAGAAAATCCAGAAGATTATATCCATCGCATTGGTCGCACGGCCCGTGCGGGAGCCAAAGGGGATGCCATCTCCTTGGTGGATGAGGATGGCGCGTATAACTTGGAAGCCATTTTTGCCTATATGGGCATGGAGGTCGCTGCTGAATGGCCAGAGGATGAGTTAATGGTTTCGCTAAAATCTCCCCCCCGTACCGAATATTCGGGTGACGTCGCGGCCAAAAACAGTCGGGGCCGCCTCCCGGTCAGAAGTGGTTCTGGTGGGCGTCGTGTTACGCAATCCTCCTCGCCATCCATCGTCGTCTCTGAAACCCCTCCTGCTCCTTTGGCGGACACCTCCGCCCCCCCTCGTCGCCGTCGGCGTCGCAAAAAGGCTGTTTCCACCGTTGCAGAATGATAAACGACTTGCTGATCCATCGATTCTGAAGTATTTCTAAAGCGGTGCAATGTTGTGGTGATCTTCTCGGATCCGGGAGAGCATGGTGGAAAAAATTCTGCTGGTGGAAGGTTCAAAAAGTTTTTCAGCCTTGCTTAAAGGCCGCATTGAAGCAGAATTACACTTCAAGGTCTTCTCAGCCTCTACCATGGCCGGGGCCAAGGAGATTGTGCGACAAGAGGGGACTGATTTTTTTCTCGGCATCCTTGGCCTTTATCTCTCCGATGCCCCAAATGGCGGGATTGTCGATTATATTTTATCCTTGGGAATCCCATCGGTTGTTTTTACTGGCGAGGTCAAGGATGATGTTCGGGAGAGCGTAGTCTCCAAGCGGGTTCTTGATTATTTCATCAAAGACAATGCCAGCAGCATTGATTCTGTACTCTATTTCATTGATCGTTTGAGAAAAAATGCTACGGTCAAGGCTATGGTGGTGGATGACTCCAAGAGTTCACGGTTTCATATTCGACAATTTTTACAACGGTGTAATTTTGAGGTTTTAGAAGCCGCCAGTGGTCCACAGGCTCTGGAATTGTTGCAGTCGCATACGGATATGCATTTGATCATTGTCGATTATGAAATGCCGGGTATGAACGGCTTTCAACTCATCAAAAAAATTCGTTCCCGATTTACTCGTGATCGAACGGCCATTATTGGTCTTTCTGGTCATGGGAGTGGGGATATGGCCACTCAGTTTCTCAAGGCCGGGGCCAACGACTTTTTGGTCAAGCCGTTTAGGGATGAGGAGTTGTTTTGTCGTGTATCTCAAAATATTGATATTATAGAAAAAAATGTACAATTTGAAAATCTGGTGGCCGAACGGACCCATCGGTTACTTGAAGCCCATGAGCAACTCAAGAACCGGGAAAAGCGGTTGGGTTCCATCCTCGAAACCGCTTTGGATGCCATTATCACCTCGGATCAAGAGGGGCGTGTGACAGGGTTCAACCCAGCGGCGGAAAAATTGTTTGGCTATAGCAAGAGTGAGGCTATTGGTCGTACCGTTGCAGAATTGATCATTCCACCGGCCTCTCGTGAGGGTCATGAGGCGGCCTTGCAACGGTTGCAAAGCACTCAGAAAGAGATTGGAGTCTTAAGACGACGCATTGAGGCCCCCGCCATGCGTTCGGATGGCTCCATCATTGACATGGAAATGTCTCTGGCCTCGGATGTGCTAGATGGTGAACAGATCTTTACCGCATTTTTGCACGACATCACTGACCGTAAACAGTTGTTGAAATCTCTGGAAGAGACCTTGCGGGTGGCTGAGTCGTCCAATCGGGCCAAAAGCGAATTTTTGGCCAATATGAGCCACGAAATTCGCAGTCCCATGAATGCCATTATCGGTATGACCGATCTGGTGTTGGGCTCGGATTTGAGTGAGGAGCAAAGGGATAAGTTGCTGATTGTGCAGAACTCTTCCCAGAATCTGCTGGATCTCATGAACTCTATCCTCGATCTTTCCAAGATCGAAGCCGGTCAGTTCAAGCTGGAGAGGATCTCTTTTGATGTTCATGGGCGCGTCGGTGCGGCCTGCGAGACCATGGCGGTTCGCGCCCAGCAAAAGCGGATTGGCCTTTATTGTCAGATCGCCCCAGATGTCCCAGAAACCTTGGTGGGGGATCCGTTGCGTTTGACTCAGGTTCTTCTCAATTTGCTCAACAATGCCATCAAGTTTACGGAAAAAGGCGAGGTTGTTCTCAAAGTAGAACGGGTGGTCTCCGCTACTGGGGAAGCGGAGGAGGGCGTGTTGCATTTTTCTGTTGCGGATACTGGCATTGGGATTCCAGAGGATCGCAAGGAACAGATTTTTGATCGATTCACGCAAGTGGATGGTTCTACGACACGCAAATATGGGGGAACCGGGCTTGGTTTAACCATTTGTCGCAACATTACTTTGTTGATGGGTGGAGAGATTCACGTGGAAAGCACCCTTGGTCAGGGGAGCGTGTTTCATTTTACCGCCCGTTTTGAAACCGGAAGCCGGCTTGTCTCTGCCAAGGATGTGGTCATGGAGTCACGGGGTGTGGAACCGTCGCGTGAGCCTTTGGCAGGAGTTCGTGTTGCAGCCGCCTACGACAACGACACTGGCCGGGAGATTTTGCGTGCATTGTTGCAGCAGGTTGGTGCGGAGATGGAAGTGGTGAAGGATTTGGTTGCTTTGCAATCGATTTTAAAGCGGGCCCATGAGGCGAACACGCCTTTTGATCTGTTGATTTTGGATTATAATCTGGTGCGGTCAAGTGATCTGTTGTTTCCCGCTCTTGTTCGGCGCGAGGGGTGGAAGAATCGTTTGGTGGTGACGGCCTCTGCGGCTAAAAGACTGGAGGAGACCACCTTGGCGGTGGATTTCGCGGATGCGCAGCTTCTGGTGGAACCGGTCTTGAAGTATCCTTTGTTGCGAGCGGTCAATCGAGCGTTGGGGCGTCAGGCGATTTCAACGGCCACCCCACCAAGGAAACGAATGAGTGGTCAGAGGCTTATTCCGTTGAATATTCTCGTGGTGGATGATCTGGTGAACAATCAGAAAGTGGCCATGAATATTTTGGAACAGGTTGGCCATAAGGTATCCGTGGTTGGTGATGGTCAGGAAGCTTGGACTCTGTTGCAATCCACGGCTTTTGATGTCGTTTTCATGGACCTTCAGATGCCAGAGTTGGATGGCTATGAAACCACCAAAAAGATTCGCGAGGCCACCCCAGAGGAGTGTCCTAACAATCGGGTTCCCATTATCGCCTGTACGGCCCATGCCTTGGAATCAGACCGCATACGGTGTTTGGAAGCGGGAATGAGTGGATTTTTGCGCAAGCCTTATCGGGTCGAGGAGCTTTTGGAATCCCTGACCCCCTTTATGCGTAAACAAGTTGTGACTGCGGAAAAACCAGTGGCTCCCACGGGAGTCGCAGCGGTTTTGAAGGATGTGGAAGGGGATCCCGCAGAGGTTGAGCGGATGCGCCAACACTTTTTGGAAGCTGTCCCAGCGCAACTGCAGGCATTGAGGAAGGCCTTTGAAGTCAACGAGTTGAATGATGCGCAAAGTGTGGTGGAGTGGTTTAGGCAAACTTCAGACAAGGTGGGTGCGTATCGAGTGAAATGGCAGGCCATGCGGTTGCGTGGGCAGGTGGAATTGAAAAATCGGGAGCAGGCCATTGCCCAGATTGAGACACTGGAAACGGAGTGTCACAAGATTGGGGAGGTGTTGCTGGCTACTTCGACCTAGGTTTCGGCCATTCCTGGGGAGGCGGTGAACCGCCTCCCCAGACCCCTCCACCCTTTTTTTTTAATAATAATCAATTATTAGGGGTCCAGGGGGATTATC
>JADFYY010000086.1 GCA_015232825.1 Magnetococcales bacterium | reverse complement strand
ATATGGGCGATTCCGCCACCCAACAGTGCGGCGAGTACGATTGTGATGATGTCAGTGGCGATTCCCATGGAATTCTGGCTCTTTCTGATGCATTACACTTGTAAGAGGGTGGCAAAGCGTGGATATGGATCTTCAGTTTAAAAACAATAATATCATCCTGTCGAGCATGTCCCGCAAGGGTTTTTTTGCGGAATATGGCCTTTTTCACTCCGTGCATCCGATCTCTAGCAGAGGCAGTGCATTATTTACGTTGAGCTATCCCCCAAGCATTTGTGTGTATCAAAAAACGGGGAAATGATATCGGATATCCACCATTCAAAAAGTCTTTCCCAATGTTATGGTCGGAGTAAAGGGAGTGTTGGGCAACATGGGTCGATTTGCCGTGCGCCAAGAGAGTTGAACCGACGCACCCATAGGATCGCATCTGTGGTTATCCGAGTGAACAGGAGACCCAAAACCCCTACAGACCTGATGGACAGCCCAGGCGAGAGATGGAAAAAATGCATCTAAAGGTCAGAAAATCTTGACATTCCTGGTAAAATGGAGGAATTTGGATCTGCCGAGTGACGCCAGCGGTCTGTGCAATGGGTTTTATAATCTCAGGGTGGCTCCTGACTGGTATGCAAGCAGGCAGAACTTGACAGTATGGAGAGTCCGTTTGTACAAGATGTCACATTTTACTGTGCCGATGACTGGCAAATTCTGCAGTTGGTTGTCGCTGCTGATCACCCTGTTTCTGGCGGGACCGGTCTTGGGCGAGGAAAAAATTTTGACCGCCCACATTCGCCACCGGCCACCCTATATGATCGTCCAGGGAGATTTTTTGGGAGGATCGCTCCGGGAGATTCTGGATCAGGCCGCCCACCGTCTTGGCTATCACGTGCAATGGCAGGATGTTCCGTTCAACAAAAGTATCGAGGATCTGGAAGCTGGACGAGTGGATATTGTCCCACGCACCATTCCCACACCGGCACGCAAACAATTCATGCGCTTTCTTAAGCCGATCGGCTATGAGCAACAGGAGATTCTCTTTTTAACCCGCAAGGGGGCAGAAAAATCCATACGCAATTATGATGATCTGAAAACATTGAAGATTGCGACCAAGAAAGGCACTGCCTACTTCCAGCGTTTTGATGTAGACAACGAACTGAGTAAGGTTCCGTTTGCTGGCGATGATTATGGCTTGATCGATCTGTTCATCAAAGGTGACGTGGATACCTTGATCGTACTGGACCGGCGCGCCTTAGAGAGTGCGTTGGTCGGGTTGGGTTTCACCGATTACGGTTACGCCCAGTATCGCTTGGTGCAACAGATCGAAATCAATTATGGTTTTTCCAAAAAATCGTCCAATGCCGGGTTGGCCGAAGCATTGGAACAGGAGATGCAGGAGATGCTTGCCCGGGGGGAAGTGGATCCCATTCTCTCCCGCAACTTCATGGGGGCCTCAGGAAGCACTCTTGCCACCCAGCTCACCCCGGCGGAACGGCAGTGGCTGGAAAAACACCCGGATCCCTTTCTGGTACACAATCCGCCAGATCGGGCACCGTTCAACGCAATCCAGGAACAGCGACCATACGGTTTTGCCATTGATACCATGGATCTGCTGGCCAGCAAACTGGCTCTTCCCATTCGATATCTCTCTGGACCAGCAGGTATGAATGGCGCGGAACGCCTGAAAAGCGGGGAGGTGGACATCGTACTTGACCCCCTTGCCGACAACGATATGGCCAATCTGCTTTTCACCTCTCCCTATCCGGGCAGCTCGACAGGTATTGCCGTCCGCGAAAACATGGCGATGCTGCGTGATTTGCTGGAGAAGGCGATTTCCCGCATCACTCCCGAAGAAGCAAAACGGTTGCTGGAAAAATGGCCACAGATCGCCCAGCCGCAAACCGTGGCTTCTGGTAGCGTCTCCGCATCTCCGCAAGGTGTGCTCCAAAGGTTGGGTCTGACCTCCAAAGAAATAGCTTGGCTGCAGGATCATGACAAAATTCGTTTGGGTATGGTCAAGGTCAATCCTCCGTTTACCATGGTCCAGGAAGGCAAATTGACCGGTCTGATTCCAGATTTTATCGCTCTCCTCGCCAAATCCACTGGTCTGACCATTGAATCTATACCCATGGAATCCACAGCCGCTGGCATACAGGCCATCAAGGCGGACAAAATCGATCTGCTATCAACATTCGCTTCATCGGATGAACGTGCAGAGTCGTTGCTGGTAACGGAACCATACATGACCTTCCCGTTGGGCATCGTCATCCATCGTGATGCGGCATATATCGGAGATCTGGCGGATTTGACCAATCTTCAGGTGGCCGTCGTTCGTGGCGAACCCGCGCTCCCTCTGCTGGCAAAACACTATCCCCAGCTTGCACTGGTACCCATGGAAAGCATCGAGGAGGCTCTGAACGCCTTGAACGACCGTCGGGTCCATGCCCTAGTGGAAAATCTGGCCAGCGCAACCTATGGCATCAATCAGCTCAAATTGGATCGTTTGCAAATCGCCGCCCCTACATCCTTTCAGGCAGGCCCCTCTCTGACAATCCGTTCTGATTGGCCGGAACTGCGTTCCATCCTGCAAAAGGCCATGGGACATATCTCCATCGGGGAAAAAAATGCCCTGCGCAATACTTGGATGGCGATTCAAGTGCAAGTCGGCATTGATATTAAAAAGTTTATCTACTGGGGCATTCCGATAATTGTCCTGCTGGCCTTGATCATTGCCCGGATCGTGACGTGGAATCTCCGCCTGCGTCGCGAAATCACGGTCCGCAAACAGACCGAAGCAGCACTGGAGGCCATGGAGGAGCGCAGCAGACTGCTTCTGGAAGCGGTTGGAGATGGCATTTTTGGCGTTGACCGCGACGGTTGCTTCATTTTCATCAATCCAGCTGGCCTTGTCATGTTGGGCGTGGATGTCGAACAGGTGATCGGGAAAAAATTTTGCCTATTGAATGATCATCTTGATTTGTACGACTCCTCTGTGTGTCAGAAAGATCTCTGTTCCTTGCGTCAAGTCGTTGAGGGTAAAAATGCCGTACATCACGGCGAGGGCATGTTCTGGTGCCGGAACGGCGACCCGTTTCACGTTGAATACACCAGTCAACCGATCATAAAAAATGGCGAGGTTCTCGGAACCGTGGTGGTATTCAAGGATATTTCCCAACGCCTGCAACAAGAACAGCATATTCGGATTTTGAGCAGTGCGGTAGAACAAAGCCCGGTCTCCATCGTCATCACCGATCCCCAGGCAAACATCGAATATGTCAACCCGGCCTTTACCAGAGTAAGCGGTTACCAGGCCAGCGAGGTGATGGGCAAAAATCCGCGCATCCTCAAATCCGGGCAGATGGAAGAGGATTTCTATCATCGCTTGTGGCAGACCCTGCTGCAGAATCAGACCTGGGATGGTGAATTTCTCAATCGCAAAAAGAGTGGTGAACTCTATTGGGAATCGACCACCATTTCGCCTATTTTGGACAACCATGGTAACGTGTTGCATTATCTGGCCAACAAGGAAGATATCACCGCACGCAAATTGGCTCATGAGCAATTACAAGAGGCCATGGAACTGATTGCTGGAAGCATCCACTATGCTAGCCGGATCCAGCAGTCCATTCTCACGCCACCGGACAGGCTTGCTGAAGCATTGCCGGAACATTTCGTGCTGTGGGAACCACGGGATGTCGTGGGTGGAGATATGTACTGGTATCGTCCTTGGTTTACCGGCACTCTTCTGTTGCTGGGGGATTGTACCGGACATGGCGTTCCTGGCGCATTTGTCACCCTGATTGTCAACGGTGCTCTTGATCAGGCATTGCTGGAAACTCCTCCCGGCGATCCAGCCAACCTGTTGCAACGCATGCATCAGTTGATCCAATACGCCCTAGGTCAACACATCAAGGAAGGTGCGTCCAATGACGGCGTGGAACTAGGAGTCTGTTACCTGGAACCAGGCCAGCCTAATCTGATCTTCGCTGGCGCACGCTTTTCTCTGTTTGTCGTTAACAACGATACTGTTCAGGAAATCAAGGGCAACAAGTCGGGAATGGGTTATCGCGGCGTTGCATGGAATGTGGAATTCAGCAATAATCAGATTCCCTTGCGTCCCGATTGGCGTTACTATATGACAAGCGACGGCTTGATCGATCAGGTCAGCGGATCTTTGCGGCGTGGCTTCAGCAAACAACGCTTCATCAAACTGCTGGAAGAGTTGCGCCCCGTTGCCATTGGTGAACACGGCCATCGCATCAAAGAGGCACTGATTGCATTCCAGGGAGAGGAAAGTCGTCGGGATGATGTTTCAGTGGTTGGTTTCCAGGGAATAATCAACAATTAGCCATTAATCAAGCATGGTACCGGGTCGCCTGAGAATCACTTTTATTTATCGGTAGTTTGCGTTTTAGTTTTTATAAAACCAAAATATGATTTTTTTGTAATTGTTTCTAGATGCAACAGATTTATATACAAGCATTGAGTGAGGAGAAATGAACATGGATATGGTGCAATGGGATGATGTGCTGAGCGTCGAGTGCGAGGAAATCGATAAAGACCATAAAAATCTGGTCGGCCTGCTGAACAAGCTGATCTTGACCATCAATGAGGGCAAAAGCCGCGACATGGTCGGGTCAGTTCTGGACGAACTGATCAACTATACCTCCTGGCATTTCCGCCACGAGGAACGGTTGATGCAAACCTACCGCTTCCCGGGACTGATGACGCACCGGAACGAACATATGCAATTGATCAGTCAGGTCGTTGTTCTGCAAAAACAATTTTATGAAGGAACGGTCGATTTAACCCAGGATGTGTTGAATTTTTTGATCAACTGGGTGACCCATCACATCCAGGAAACCGACAAGGGGATGGGACAGTTTCTGAAAAATAAAATGGCTCCCCAGGGTATTGCCTGAGAGCTTTGGTATCAATCGTCACAAACTGCCCTTGCTGAAGATTGGTTAGGAAGTGTTTATGACTATTTTAATGTCGGCTTTGCAATACTATTGAGGATATATACTAGAGGCCAACGAGGAGGGCCGTCTAAGACAATCGAATGATGGGACGTGGGGACTGATAGGAAATAGATTCCTCGTGATATGAGCTGTTTAGACAGGGATTGTGACCAAGCCTGACTGCGTTCTTGCAATTTTTGCTGCAACTCGACCGAGAGAGGGGTGCTGGATGGGCCGTAGAAATTAACCAAAAAACCGTGGTCAGAACGTTGCAGCCAAGTGTCGAACTTGTCCAATTCCCCGTATAGAGCATCCAGCAAGATTACGCCGTATAGACGTTTAATCTGGTCTTCAGGCAATCCTCGATCCAAGGTATAGGCTAAGGCTCGATACCCTCCACTATAGGCCGTCAATATCACAGGTGCTTTGTTGAACCGCTTAGCAAATTTTTGCCCCATTATCTTTTTTAACACGCGGGAGACATCTCCCATCATGTTGGTAAATCCTCTGGGACGATATAGCTTTCCGGGACTAGAATCCGCAGCATTCAGAACCATTTGAGGTGCTACAAGTATTATGTTATGTGATACAGCATTTATTTGCTTAATTAATAGCATTTCTTCTACAAGAGTGCTGTAGATTTCAGTAAAGTGACCATGAAAAAACACTAAAACATAAAATGGTTTTTTGGGATTAAATTTGGGTGGTATATGAATCAATACCCGATTATCCAGATAATGAGATGTCTCCGATAAGATGGTCCCACTATCGGTGGTGTGCATCCTCTGCCCGTTTTTAGGATCCATATGGTCAAAAAAGGGTTGGTTCCTGTCGCCCACCATGCCATCATAAGGAAATGGAGCATGATGCAACCGGGCAATAATTGACAAATAACAAGATGGTTTGCTTTGACAGATTCTCTTAAAGGCTAAGGTCGCCCCTTCAGCCTTACTGGGCCTCATTGATAATATTATTGCTAGTAATCCGATCATGAAAATATAAAAATATTTAAAAGAAAAACTTTTAATTTTTAAGTTGCAGAGCAATAGGGATCTGCTGGCTGAGGACGCAATAAGGCAAAAAAACAAGGCCAAGCCAACAGGTAAAGCGTAGCCGCCAGGAAGAGATTGGCGGACAAGCCCACGCTCACCGAAATCAGAGGAACCATCACGGCTCCCATAACGGAAAACATGCCATTGATACCCCATGCCCATAGAAAAAATCGCTCCTTGCCAAGGTTAGCCAGCCAGCTCATGCCAGTGGCAAAGGGAAACCCCATCAGAAAAGCAAGCGGGAACAATAAAAGGATGCAAGCAAATGTACGCCAAGAAAGAGTGCCAATTATTGGTAGCCAAGCGTCCAGCACTATCCCATAGCATACCAGGATTCCAGCGATGGCCGAAAAAATATATGGCATGACCGTGACAGCCTGCATTAGATAGCGTCCAGAAACCAGGGATCCTAGGCCGGTACTGATCAACATGCCGGTGATCAAGACACTGGCAGAGATCACCGGGTTGCCCAAGGCACTGATGAACTTGCCAATCAGAGAGACCTCCACCAGGATATACCCCAACCCCAAGGCAAAAAAGTAACCGAGAATTCCCATTTTGCCTGGTTGAGGGGAAAAGATACTCTTCCAACCAAAAATAATTGGTAAAGAAAGCATAATCATCCCCGCCAGCATTGCCAGTCCCAGGGTCAACCACAATAGCAGATATCCCCACTCATCGGAGATGACCTCCAGCCGACCGATAAACGTGGGTAGATCCCCCAACCGAACAAAGCCTGCGAAATAAGGTCTGTCATCTGAGAGAGGCGATATATCAAATGGATAGGCTGCAGCCACCTCCTGAAAATTTCCGTGGATCATGCGGTCCAGCATGAGCCGATAGAGGGCAGATACGGAGAGATCCGGTCCTTCTCCCGTTTCCTGTGTATCCTTTTCCGAAACAGAGTTATCGCCCAACACGACTCGCCGATAACCATCGAGCATCTCCTTTGAATCCCCTTGGAATCGTTCTCCCGGTCGATAAACCACATCGAAGGCCATTTCTTTGGCGTATTCATCCAGTCTGGCAACCTCGTCGTGGGTAAAGCCGTCCTTTTTGTAAAGCACAGTGGTCGTGGACAGAAAAACATGCACCACATAGAAGGAATTGGGTGCCATCGCTTTGGCATCGACGCGCCCGGCAGCCGCCATGGTAGCAAAGAGGCGTAGGGTGGATTTTGGCGGATCCTCTTTGTTCCACATGGTGACAGCCAGCACCCCTCCCGATTCCAGGGCATTCATGTAGGCAAAAAGGCTCTCTTGTGTGTAGAGAAATTTCTCTGTCACCGCGAAGCCCCCCGGACTCGATAATCCCGATGAGTCCGCTAGGCTAAAATCGATTACCTGGAACTTCTTGTTGCTGTTGCGGATGAACAGATGGCCGTCCATGGGTACCAGTGTAAGCCTGGGATCGGCAAATAGATCGCCAGCTAATGCCTTGACTGTGGGGCTGGCCATAGCCGTCGGAATCATGGGATTGCCCTCAGCCATTGTGATGCGCTGCGCGCCATTGGCCAGTGCAGTGCGCGTAGAGATGCCACCGCCAAACTGCACGACGAAGACGCTTTCAGGTTGCGGTTTGATCAGATAGGGCATAGACATGGGAAGGAAGCGGAAATAATTCTGATTTTCAGGCGGGAGAGGCTTTATAATGCCTATCGGTCCATCGCTGTCAATGTACATGCCGAGATAGTTATTTTTCGGCAGTTCGTCCATAGACAAAGAGGCCATGTCACTCAAACCAGGGGCGAAATGGAGATAGGAACTGGCATAGATCTCAATCAGTCCGTGAGCCCCTGCTGCATTGTAAATGCGTTTGGCATCCGGGAATTTGGTGGCATAACTCACCCCCTTATAGGGAGAGACATTAATTTGGGGCAGAATAAAGAGCATGAGGAGTGCCACGAGACCGGAAAACGAGAGCAGCCAAGGGAAGCCCCGGTCACCACAGACGCGAAACCAAGCGATGGCCCCGCCCCACCAGAAGAGAAGTGGCACACCAAGAAGAAATTCCGGTGGCAGCCAGAACATGGCATTGAGACAGATCAATCCGGCGACTCCAGAACCGATCATGTCTGCGGCATAGGTCATTTGAAAGCGACGTCGCCCGGCGAGAAAGGCAATGCCGAGCAGGAGAGCCCCAAGCCAAAAAGGAGCGGCATAGGCAAGAAAATTGATCAGCAGGTTAAAGAGTTGCTGTGGGTCCGAAAGCAGAAAAATGGGGTTGAATTGGGCCTTTTGAACCACAACGTTGCTCAGCACAATCATTGGGCCAAAGAGCAACAAGCCCACCCGAGCAATGGCCCCCATCCGCCGTTCGAACCACCCTTGACCAAGACACATAATGGTACTGGCTAGCCCAAACCCGAACATGGCAACGCTGATCACCATAGAGCCAAAATGGGCCCAGCCGGTGATCGCGTAAAGCCGCATGACGGTGATCTGCAAGGCAATGATGGCACCAGCGATGCAGAAGACGGACAAGAAGAAAGAGAATCGCTGGTCCGGCGTTTCCAGTCCACCACTGAGGGAATTTTGACTCAACGGGATTCCTTTCCACCACTCCAGGAAGAGCCCCCGGCCTTGGTGAACGGGACAAAGGAGACAGTGCGCCGACCGTTATAGACATCCTGGCGGTTGAAGGTGACCTTGCCGTCGGCATCCACCAACTTTTGTACCTTGAGCAGGGTTTGTTTGCCAGGAGGACCAACGGGGATCACCATGATGCCGTTGGGGGCGAGTTGCTGCAGGAGTGGCGGCGGGATATGGTCGATGGCACAGGTCACGATGATCTTGTTGAATGGAGCATTTTCTTCCCAACCGTAATAGCCATCACCGGATTTCAGCGAGACGTTGGTGTACTCCTTGTTGCCAGCCTCCACAAGTTTTTGATAGACACCCTTGGTCCGTATGTGCAGAGGTTCGATGATTTCCACCGAATAAACATGATTGGTCAGGTGGGCGAGAATCGCTGACTGATAGCCGGAACCAGTACCCACCTCAAGAACCTTATCCGTAGGTTGGATGTCCAAGGCAGAGGTCATGCGCATAACGAGATGCGGACCGGAGATGGTGACGCCGTAACCGATATCGAGGAAAGCGTGCTCGTAGGCGCGTGGTTTATTGCGCTCCAGGGTAAATTCCTCGCGAGCAGTCAGAAGAAAGGCTTTAGTCTCCTTCTCGCCGGTCACATCCTTGTTGCGAAGCAAAGCTTGCAACCGTTCAAAACGCCAGTCAAGCATTTTGCGATCCTGGCTGAAGGTTTTGCTCATAAACTCCACGAAAGCGGACTTGCTGGCAGTCTCTGGCATAGGCATCGTGTTCATGTCAAAAGAAACACTCTGTGCAGCCCAGACGGCGACCGGGGTGCAACAGACCAACATTAGAAGGGAACGGAACAATCGTTTCGGATGCTTTGTCATTTTTACTCCAGAAGGTCTTCCTAGAAAGCGAGTGGATTGCGTCATTTTGCCGATACCATTAAGATTCAAGCAAAAAAGATGCCACCAATTGACAAGCAAATCACCGTGATTTAGCTTAGAGGCTGTTTGGTGATTCGCCAACTTGCGAACAACGCTGTACGTGCTGACAATTACCAGTACGCCGCAGGCTGGCTGAATACTGCCTATACCCACTTCTTGGAGAGTAAAAAGCATGCCTACCTTATTTGATCCGCTTTCCTTGGGCTCATTGACGTTGCCTAATCGCATTTTGATGGCCCCCCTGACTCGGTGTAGGGCGGAAGCGGAACATGTTCCAGGCTCGCTGATTGCCGAACATTATGCCCAACGCGCCAGCGCGGGATTAATCATTGCGGAGGCTACAATGGTGATGGATGGCCATTCAGCTTTCTGGAATGAACCGGGCATTTATTCGGAAGCGCAGGTGTTGGGGTGGAAAAAAACCACCCAAGCGGTTCATGATGTCGGTGGCCGTATTTTTTTGCAACTCTGGCATGGCGGTCGGGCCTGTCATCCTCTTCTGAATAACGGTCGCCAACCCGTTGGTGCGAGTCCTATCGCCATCACTAACGACGAAGTTCACACCCCTGAGGGCAAAAAAGCCTATGTCGTACCGCGTGCGCTGGAAGATGAGGAACTGCCGAAAATTGTCGAAGGGTTTAAATTGGCCGCAGTGAATGCCCTATCGGCAGGCTTTGATGGAGTCGAGGTGCATGCTGCTAATGGTTATCTTCTGGATCAATTTCTGCGCGATGGTAGCAACCAACGCCCTTCAGGTCCGTACCGTGGCTCTGTTGCCAACAGGGCAAGACTTTTGCTAGAGGTGATCGAATCTGTTAGTCAAGTATGGGGCAACGGTCGGGTAGGTGTGCGGATCTCGCCGCTGAACAGTTTCAACAGCATGCATGACAGCGACCCCATCGGTTTAGCGACATGGCTTGCCAATCGTCTCAATGACTATCCGTTGGCCTACCTGCATGTCATGCGAAAGGACATGTTCCAACAGCAAACAGGTGACATCATGACTCCAATTCGTACCCACTACCAGGGTGTGCTTATCGGGAACATGGGCTACTCCGCCGAGGAGGCTACGAAGGCCATTGAACGAGGTGCTGTGGATGCGGTCGCCTTCGGCGTACCTTTTCTGGCTAATCCAGATTTACCAGCCCGTTTCCAGGTAGGGGCACCGTTGAATCAAGCAGATCCCGCAACATTCTATTCCTCTGGTCCAATCGGGTACACTGATTACCCAATATGGCCGGGTTGAACGACAGGAAAAAACTGCGGGTCGCGCATCTCTTGATCCGCTTCGACCGCAGTTGTCAGCCAGTGATCGAAGGTGTCTGAGATCGGCCCGAACTTGGGATTGCCATAGCCACGCATGTTGTGAAAGCTCATGCCACTGCCCACAATCGCCACACCCTCGTCACGCAACGGTGCCAACGCACGTCCCGCTTCCAGATGAGCCTGCGGGTCCAGACTGGCCAGCAGGGAGAGTTGCACCACTGGAACGTCCGCCTCCGGGAAGCTCACCTTCAAAGGGATGAACATCCCGTGATCGAAGCCTCGCGTCGGGTGCAGGTTGGCCGGGATTCCGGCCCGGTTCAGCAATTCCGTCAGCCGGATCCTGCTCGCTACTGGCGAAACGCCCCGCAAGATGTTCAAGATTTCATGATTCCGGCTATTGCTCACTATTATGAAGGTCGGGATGCCACGCAACGGGACGAAGGATTTCGTTCTTGCGGCATCGTAGCTCAAACTGTGATGCTCTCTGCTCAAGCCATGGGCTATGACTCTTGCCCCATGGATGGTTTCGATTTCGACGCTGTTGGCCAGTTAATCAATCTGCCACACGATTATGTGATTACGATGCCCAGATAGCAAGCGATGCTTCCTAATGGGTTTGACTGCTCGTAGAATCTGATCAATTGGGGGTGATGACGATAGCCGCGTGTCTCCCCGCGCAATACGGCTTGTGCCAGCAATGCCTCACGCCAAAGGGCCACCAACCCTTTGGCATCCAGATATTTGGGGTGGAGCGTCCAGAGTCTCACAGGCAGTACCTCACGGCATGATGGGCATTGCCAGCACAGGCTCAGTTGGCTTCTTCTACTGCGCAACTCCTGCGCATTATTCTTGGCCAAATGCTTACAATATCCGGTGCAAATCTGTGGCGACTGGGTTCAAAGAATGGATTGATCGACTTCATCCCAGCCACTGAGCAATGATGTCGGGGTGAAATGGCACTGGGCTTCAACAGACCAGACAGAGATCTTTCTTCTCTGTCTGGTCAGGAACTACTCAAGGAAACAAGAAAACCTTGAACACACTCATTATTTGCTATGACATGCCAAGCACACTGCGCTACCGGCATTGGAAGTCCGCAAGAAGGCCACCTGAGTTGC
>JADFYY010000085.1 GCA_015232825.1 Magnetococcales bacterium | reverse complement strand
AATTTATTTTATTATTAAAAAAAAAGGGTGGTGGGGTCTGGGGAGGCGGTTCACCGCCTCCCCAGGAATAGCCGAAACCATGATCATGGCCATAAAATCACCATGCCCAATCAAACAACGCCAATTCAGGCCGCGCCCCGATTCGCAACGGAATCACCGACGCACCGATCCCGCGTGAAACATACATCGCCAACCCATTGCTCCGACACCAACCCGCCCAACAGGGTTGATCTCTCCCCAAGGATTTCACACCAAGCCCAAACAACACAATCTGACCTCCATGAGTATGACCAGACAACATCACAGAATCTGTCAAGTCATGCGCATCCTTCGGCAACTGACGCACAGTGATGGGATTGTGCGCCAAGATCAAGGTGGAACCTTTCCACTCTCTATGATGCTTGATGGCGATCTCCCAGTCTGGATGGCCGTTTAACGCATCGTCTAACCCCACCAGCAACAAGGGCTTGCCGAACTTTTCTCCCGCCATGACCGCTTCATTGACCAGCAAGGTTATCTTCCGTTCGGCATAAAATTGTTTCAATTTTTTAAGATCATAACCCGACCAATACTCCCAATTGCCCAAAATCGCATATTTTTCTGACCGCTCACTCAGTTGTCCAAGAAAGTCTGATAACGCCGCCACCTTGTCTCGATGTGCCAGAATATCTCCCGTCAATACCACCAGATCTGGATCCTCCCGCTTGAGTTCCTGCAAAACCTTCTCTTCGGCCATGGTGTGACCGACCACGTGCAAATCACTGATTTGAGCAATGCGTAGCCTGTGAATGGCTCCAGTCTCCTGATCGATGTGATGACGAGTCACCTCTAAATCTTTGGATTCATCCAACCTGAACCAGGCTATTCCTAACATCACGATCAAACCAAGAATTATTTTCATGGTCCGATTCCACTCTGACGAGTTCCCGCAGTTGTCACGGCATCCAAATAAGCCCGTATCGTATCGGCTTCGGTACGACACCCTTTGCTTCCCATTGCGCCCTTGATCAGAGCCTCTCCTTTAAAACCAAATAGATAACGCATAATGATCACACCATCTCCCCACGACTCGACCTCTCCATTGCAGTCCACATCAAACAAGGACTTTTTGTTCTCAAGAAAATCATGAATAGCATTCGCATCGGTGCGCTTGCCAGATGGGTCCACAGCACCAACCACCAAGGTTTTTCCCGTGATTCCGGCTAAATGACGGAGAATCAATAAACCGTCTGACAGGGCAGAGGCCGCGCCATTGTGATCAACATCCCAATCAAACCCTTCAGCCGTCACCGTAACGGGCATGGCCTCGAAATGGAACCCGGATACCCGCTCTACTGGGGTGATCTGGATCGTTGTTTGCGTTCCCAAAGGCAGATCCGCCAACAAGGCAAAGGTAAAGAGAAGCCCAGAGAGATCCGACGACCCATAGGAGAGGGTCAGAAGAGAAGGAGTTGTGATAATCGATAATGGTGCGGGTTGCACCTCCACAAAACGTAAACGAGTGGCATCAAAACTGACCTGCAATCCCGTGCTAGGAAGCTTTTTGCTGCCATCCGAGGTTTGATACTCCCAGCGAATGGGTGCGGCATATCCCGGCACCATGGAGATGGTTTTAAACACAGGCGTCAATGTTTGTCGTACCGCATCCGACAAGGCCGGGCCATTGGGATCAGAGCCGCGTTGATACTCCAAAAGCGTACTCACGCCATCCCCGTCTGGATCGAGTGTCCCGTCATGAGCATCGAATGGATTGAGGTTATTGGCCAGTTCATAAGTATCTGGCAGGCCATCATTGTCGTTATCCAGATCGCATTGGTTCCCGATTCCATCCCCGTCTTGATCCAGTTGATCGGGATTGGTCACATCAGGACAGTTGTCCGCATCATCTGGCCAGCCGTCCCCATCTTTGTCTGATTGGATTGGATCGGTTCTGGCCGTCAAGCGCAAATGAACACCTGCCATATCCCCGCCAGAAAGATCCACCGCCGCAGAGCGTGCATAAGAGACCACGTTCAACGGTTCGCCCCCAACCGTTCCTCCCCAGAAGCCATTCCAGTATTTGTCTGACAAAACTTGTAAGCGATAACCACTCGTTGCGGATAATCCAGCAATCACATAGCGCAAATCCTGGCCTGTCCCGACGAGGTTTACGCTTTTTTGGATTCCATTTATGGGAGAGATAGCCGTTATCGTGACAGTATCTCCGGTTTTGACACCTTGCACAATCCCTTGCAAGGCACGAGAAGCCGGGGGGGAGGTGCTGCACGAACCGGAATTGGCCACCACGGCGGTAAAGGGCAAATTGGTGATGTTTTCAAAACGAATGTTGCCAATCGTCCACCCTTTCCCCCCCTCGAACAGATCCGATCCCACGCGAAAACGAATCCGCACCTTGTGTCCATTATAGCTCTGTCCCAAATCCACGCTCTCGGTGATTACTGCGGGATACCCCTTGCTACTGCCCACAAAGCCTTGTCTGGAAGCCAAAACAGGGTTGGTTGAGCGAATGGTGCCGTTGTAACCAGGGGTTATGGAACTCCCCAAATCTACCCAAGGGCCGCCATCCATACTCAACTCCACCACTCCGCCATCCCACATGCCATCCGCATCCTGTTCAAAGGCATAAGAATGATCAAATCGAAACCGAAACGATCCCTGGTCTGCCACCTGAATGACCGGTGAGATCCAACGCAAATCGGCCTGATGATCGGGATCAATCGCCGAATAGACCCCATTGGGTTGGATGGTCCAGCCATCCTCTGGATTGTCCGAAATGGTCTCTGCTGTCCAGTCGCTGATGGATTTTTCTACCAGATCCTGCTTGAAGGCGGGAACCAGATCATAGTTGACCGGCCAAGTAAAACTCTCTGACGTCACATGAGCGACCGGAACATTAAACTCCGCATTTAACTTAAGAGTGGCAAAGAACGCAGCACTGTTTAATGTGACGTCTATCACCCCGGTGACGCTCTCTTTGGAACGGGTTTGAGCAAAGGTCATCACCCCTCCATTGGAGAATTTGACATCATTCGTCGAGGTGAAGGTGGCGGTCATAGGAGAGGCCGTCCCCAAGCCATCATTGCGCAAGGTCACGGTCAATTGGGCGGTCTCTCCCACATCGAGTACCTTATCTTGATCACATGTCCCTGCTTTGGGTTCCAGAGTGACCTTCATCAGACTCATGGGTTCCTGGGAGACAAAGCTCTCTTTGAGGCCAGAATTGCTGGATGAATAACGCGATGGGGAGGTCGCACCGACTCCTAGGCCACGACGGGCAAAGGCCGCCTTCATCAGGGCATAATCTTGTGAATCATTGGCCAATGCCACGGCAAGCAAGGCATCTCTGGCCTCGGTAAAGGTGGGATCCATGGGGGTCAACTTGTAGCTTGCTACCAGATAACGTTTCATCCGCTGCTGTGCTTCGGTGAAACTCAATCGAGGCGTATCTTTCAGTAAGGCGGCATAGACCTCCCATAACGCCGTGGCCCAAATCTCCCCGGCATTGTGCGATTCACTGTTTTGTCCCCCGTCGTCTTGAAAAGGGGGTGTGGTTGGCAGAAAAACACTGTCTTGTATGTGCTTGAAGGTCAAGGCGTTTTTTTTGAAATCAATGGAATAGGGAACACGACGCAAACCGAAATAAAAGGGTTGCAGTTCTGGTGAATTGGAGGTCACATAACTACCGACTGGATATGCCCCTTGATAGGCAGCAACACCGGCCTCTTCGGGACCGACCATCAGCAACAAGGCATGGAAATCGGCCCATCCCTCGCTCAAACTCAAGCCCTGATCATTGCTCAACCCATTGCCATTGCCAACCAGACGTTCGACAATGAAATGACCCCATTCATGCGCGACCACCGAGGTATCCATGGCCCCGATCAGGTCTTTATTTTGGGAACGGGAGAGGGTGAGATTCACGGAGCCTTCGGCCAGTAATTGAGTCAGGGTGTCACCATCTTTTTTTAACAAAAACAGAGATGGAATGGTCACGCTTGCATCTTCGCCAGCCATGGTAATCGGGCTAGTCTCCCCTTTTTGATCCACCACAATGACCCCGATGGCCCCAGCGGATTGGGCATTTTTCACTTTGTCTACGAAGAAACAGAGTCCCCGGTCAATCAGGGCGATTTTTCCTCGTAGAGCGGAGGTATTGAGTGCGGTTTGGCAGCCATCTCGTTCGGGATCCTCCCGATCTTGTATGGCCACCAACTGACCCGTCAAGGTGAAGAGCGAAGGACCGAAAGCGGCCCTTCCCACTTTGGAAAAGGTTATGGGGATTTCTTGATTGACCGTCACGCCAATGGCTTGAGAGCCACTCCATAACGACATCTCCATTTCTGGCGATTCCCCATCGGCAGGAGTGACGATCATGGCATTGTCACGTCCTAAGAGATCATCTTGCAGTTTGGCAAGCAAGGGATCGCCTCCCTGACCCCCTCGGCCATAATTATTGCTTTGGGCATTGCCGGATGTTTCATTGAAGCCATAATTATAGAAATCGTCGTGAAGATAGTTGAGCGTATAAAACATTTGCACCATGGCGGCCAATCCTTGCGAACTGGTATCAAACGGCCCCAATTTTGATGAGAAAAGATAATCAAAAATGCTTATCGCGCTGATGGGGGCTCGCGCATTCCGCAAGGCTTGGCTCAATGTGGTATTGCTGACTGTGGCCGTGACATCCACGTTGTTGCCACGGGTGGAAATGGCTTGCTCATCCAACCAGGGGTCATTGCTTTTGATGGGGCCGTTTTGCAAGGTAATGAGTGATTGGGAGACTGGATTCGGCAGGTATGGCGGAGTGGCTGGAGCCCCGGTTGGGTTGGGTAGACCATTGTTTCCATAAGGGCTGATTAAGGGGGCGTGGTCGCCACTGGGTTGGGCATACACTCGATAGGAGAAGGCGGCATGGGATTTTTGGTTTTTGCGAAAGAGAATCTCGCCATTTAGAGCGGAGACTACGAACGATTGGGCTTCACTTCTGGTCACATCGAAGTCGCCAGCCACGAGTTCAATGGAATAGGCTGGGATCAGATCTTGATCCTTTGGAAAAAAAACTTTTTTTAGTCGTGCGGGCTTGCGCGGTTGATAATCGACAAAGGGAAAATTGCCGACATAATAGTGATAGTCTCCTTTGATTTGATCCAGTCGCCAATGATCGGGCGACTCATCGCCTCCCATGGTTTGAAACGCCTTGCCGATGGCTTGGGCGGGTTGCAGTTGAAACCCTTTGAGGTTTTCTTGCGCTTGGTTGGAAAGTTCTCCAGTGGTCGTGATCAGGTGGTGTTTTCGGTCGAACAGGAGGTTGAGTTCTTGTCGGAAGATTTCGATATCATCGACAAATTGATGATATTTGACAATGATTCCCCCTTCCCCGGTATCGTGAATGGTGTGGAGTCGTACACCTGAGCGTGCGGTTGGGTTTGCTGGATAGTGTTCGGTTTGGAGTAGTTGGTTTTCCGCCGCACGTTTGATGTCGGGAGGGGTCGTTTTATGTTCGTCTGAAGTTGGGTGCGGCCATTCACTCCATGACGCCGCAACGCCCAGAATCACGACTACGAGAAGAATCTTACCAAGTCTTTTGAGCAATTTTTTTTACACTTTAAAATACCTAGATCCAGGATAAATCGCACCCAAAATCGCAGCCTCTTTGGCACCTGTGGCATTGGGCAAGGAAGAGGTCAACCCCTTGAGCGTCCGTACAGCAAACCACGCAAAAGCCTGAGCCTCCAAAGAATCCACATCCACCCCAAGATCCGTGGCATAAGAGATATGTGTAAAAGATAACCGATGCATCAAACTTTCTACCAAAAAAAGATTATTCGCCCCACCCCCACACAGAATCAAACGTTGTGGAAAGGGCGGCAACAAACGACAACAAGCCTCAGCAACAGATTCAACCGTAAAACGAGCCAAAGTGGCAAAACCATCATCTCCCTCTAAATGGGGAAACGTCAACAAAAAAAGATTCAAAAATTCCAATCCAAATACCTCTCGTCCCGTAGACTTTGGAAACGGACGAGATAAATAAGGATGATCCATCAACCAAGCCAAGGCAACCGGATCCACCCGACCCCGACTGGCCGCCTCACCTTGCCGATCCACTCGTTTAACCCCATCACTGACTCTTGCCGCCAGAAGATCCAAAAGAGAGTTGGCTGGCCCCACATCCCCAGCTAATACCGGTATTTCAGGATTGCAAGTCAAAGCCGTCACATTGGCCACACCACCCAAATTCAACACAGCAACCGTCTGTCCAGGACGAGAGAAAAGAATCTGATGAAATAAAGGAGTCAAAGGGGCCCCCTCTCCACCACGAGCCACATCAGCCGGACGAAAATCCGCCACAGTAGTAACCCCAGTCTGTGCAGCAATCACAAAAGGATCGCCGATTTGTACCGTAAAATGGGGTGGACGATGACGCACAGTCTGCCCGTGACTGCCAATCACCACCACACGCTCCATGGACAACCCCCCTTTCTGACAAACCGCTATGGCCGCTTCAGCAAACAACATCCCCAACTCCCGATGAAGATGACCCATGCGATCCATTTCCCCTTCAGATGGCTGATAAAGATCCAAAATCCGTTGATGCATCGCAATGGGATAAGGAATCTCCAAAGAGGCCAACAACCGAGGGGCCGCAATCCCATCCGTCCGCACCAACACCGCATCAATGCCATCCGCCGAAGTGCCAGACATCAAACCGACAGCGATTTGGGGTCCATCCATTGTGTATCTCCCAAAAAAATCTGTTATAGTTGCCAAGAGTCCGTCAACCAAAAATTTGAAGGAAACACCATGAAACCTGTCCATGAACAAATGGCCATCATCCGTCGGGGAACGGCCAACATTATATCCGAAGAAGCCCTAGAGCAAAAACTCGAACGGGCTATCAAAACCGGTGTGCCGCTAAAAATCAAGGCGGGATTTGATCCCACTGCCCCAGATTTGCATTTTGGACATACGGTTTTATTGCAAAAAATGCGCCAATTTCAGGAGTTAGGTCATGAAATTTTGTTTTTAATCGGTGATTTTACCGGACTCATTGGTGATCCTACCGGAAAAAACGAAACCCGCAAACCTCTCTCCCCAGAGGCCATCGCAGCCAATGCGGCCACTTACAAGGCGCAGGTGTTTCGTATTCTTGACCCGGTTGCCACACGGGTGGTTTTCAACAGCGCGTGGATGCAACCCATGTCTGCAGCCGAACTGATTCAACTGGCTGCCAGACAGACTGTGGCCCGCATGATGGAACGGGATGATTTCACCAAGCGGTTTCAGGCTTGTCGTCCTATAGCCATTCATGAATTCCTCTATCCACTGGTACAGGGATACGATTCGGTGGTATTGGCTGCAGATGTGGAACTTGGCGGCACAGATCAGACTTTCAACTTGTTAATGGGTCGCGAACTGCAAAAAGAGTATGGACAAGAACCCCAATGCGTTGTCACCATGCCCATTTTGGAAGGGTTGGACGGTGTGCAAAAAATGTCCAAATCCTTGAACAATTTCATAGCCATTCAGGATTCACCCGATGACATGTTCGGCAAGACCATGTCCATTCCCGATGGGATCATGTGGCGTTATTATGAGCTGTTGTCTGACCTCTCTTTGGAGACGATTCAGCAGTTGCAGCAAGAGACCCTTGCCGGGCGGTTCCATCCCATGGAGGCCAAAAAGCGATTGGCAGCGGAACTGACGGGCCGTTTTCACGGCTCCATTGAGGCTCAGCAGGCCCGTGTTCGTTTTGAAGCCCAATTTTCACGCAAAGAGATGCCAGACGATATCCCAGAGATTACCTTGACCACCGAAGCCACACCATTGAAAGTGGCGGAGGCGTTGCGCCAGGCGGGATTGGTGAAATCGAATGGTGAGGGGATGCAATTGATCCGTCAGCATGCTGTGGCGGTGGATGGTGTCAAGGTTGAGGATCCACGTATGGCGTTATTTCCTGGCAGACGCTATCTCGTCAAGGTCGGGAAGCTTCGTGTGGCTCACATTCTTTTGGTGTAATCGCTCATCGCCAGATCAACTTGATACCCACGGCCAACAGAAAAAAACCGAAACCTTTTTTCAATCGGGCCGGTTCCACAGCATGCGCCAATCGCACCCCCAAGGGTGTGGTCAGCATGGTGCCGCAAATGATTCCAAAAAAAGCCGTTGGCACCAAAAATCCCACGGCTTCTGGGGGGAGATCG
Source organism: Magnetococcales bacterium (assembly GCA_015232825.1). Taxonomy (GTDB): domain Bacteria; phylum Pseudomonadota; class Magnetococcia; order Magnetococcales; family Magnetaquicoccaceae; genus Magnetaquiglobus. Next base: position 3,668 of record JADFYY010000085.1, on the reverse strand, counting down.
GCGTTGTTCCAGCCAGCCTGAACAAAACCTAAACTGCCAGCCACCGCCAACGGCACACCAATGGCCGACGCTGAACCCACAGCCTGCTGCATGGAAAGGCCAGAAAGCAGTGTCAAGGCCGGGACAGAAAGGGTGCCGCCGCCAATGCCAAACAGACTGCTTAAGGTTCCAATGCCAAAGGCAATGAAGGCGTTGACATTTTGGGATAAAGGTTTGACCGGGGAGTCCGAATTCTGAGTCGAAAAGATCATTTTCAGACCAATCATGATTTCAAACGCACCGAAAAGCATTACCAGGAGTTTACCAGACATGGCAGAGGCCAGTTGCGACCCGAACCACGCCCCCAGCAGCACGCCAGGGACATATTGACCTACCAGCCCCCAATGGACCCCACCGCGCACCTGGTGATTATAAGTGGCCGAGATGTTGGTAATAACGATGGTGGCCAGAGAGGTGCCAACAGCCAATTGCATGGAAATGACGGGATTGATCCCGTCTAAATAAAACAAAAACAGCAATACCGGGACAATCAGAATCCCCCCGCCCACGCCGAACATCCCAGCGATGATGCCAGCAAAAATCCCGCAAATCAAAGAACCAACAAACAAAAATGACATGGCAAACCTATAGTTACCTTAAAAGATGGGCTCTTCTCATCCCTGCAATCACCAACCATCCCAGCACAAGGCCCACCCCATCCGCCAACCAATCCGCCAGCTCACTATACCGCCAACCCGTAGCGGCTTGTATGACTTCAATACTGGCTCCATAGCTCAGCAACCCGATCAGTACGGCAAACGCTCGTCCTGGATAAGCCCAGAGACCCAAAAAACCAAGCCAAGCAAACGCCACGGCATGTTGCGCCTTGTCCCACCAATTAAAAACCAAAACTACAGCAAGATATTCCGTTGGCATAATTGCGGCAAGAATCACACCAACACATGATAACCAAAATAGGATTCTCTTTAAGCTAGGTGACATAGAGTTAATCCGTTCTTCATAAATCAACGATCTTCTTGACCAGGGTATCAAAGGTTTGCTTATCCCGTTTTTTCAGGGATTTCAAATCTTCCAGCAAATCCTTGGCGTCTCGATTATTTTTGGTCGCATTGACCTTTTGCACCAAATCATTAAATTTTTCATAGGCCGCACGCTGATCGGCCTCTTCCAAATGTTTAAATTTCTCATCTTTGGCAACAACGGCCAGAAAATCCATCAAAATACCAAGCTGGCGACCATAGCTCGCCACGTTTTCGATGATCTTGCGCTCCAGTTCGGCATCGCCAGCTTGGGTTGTGTGAATATTGATAAAACCGGATTGCTGGGTAAATTTAGTCCAGAAATTCCAGGGATTGATGTTTTGGTCATTGCCAATAAAGGGCGAAGTAAAGCCAGATGACATGCGGGTGACTCCTTGATTGATTATCCATTCGCGCATGATCCATCAAAAAAGCAAAGTTGACAAGGGGGGGTGGTTGCAAGCATCAACCTTCACTTTCTGTATCGTGACTTTATCGTGCCACTTTGGCTCAATATTGAAGGTTGCTTAAAAAAAGGGTACGGGATCCTGGGGAAGGTTGTCAAATGCATTGGAATTGAGTATATTCTAAGCCAATAGGCTGTCAATCAACGGAGGAGTTCCAGAGTGGTCGAATGGGACGGTCTCGAAAATCGTTGTGGAGGCGACTCCACCCAGGGTTCGAATCCCTGCTCCTCCGCCAGTCTTAAACCATTGAATTTTCTCTATTTTTACCCGCACCGCGCATCCCGCCAAATCCACAAAAAATTCCCCAATGTTTCCAATACTTAACGAGGCCACCCCAGCCCGTTTTCCGGTTCAACTCCACTCACCCGTCGTGAATTTCGGCCCAATTTTCTCTCTCTTTGGCCCCCTTCTCCATTTCAACTCAACTCACTGCCAGTGAGTTGAGTTAACTCAACTCGCGATATTGTTGGACTTTTTAATTCACCATTTTTTATTGAGACTGGGTGGGCAAGGAGATCCCATGATAGAATATTCTCTGGCCTTGGAGGGAGCCAAAACGTCCGCCAACCTCTCTGAACCGTCAAGGCCAACGGGTGGCGGAAGGGCGCGGCGCACTGGGGATCCCGCATACTCCTCGCATGCCGGAAGAAAAAACCGACACGGCGCGACTGGTACGGTCAGTCGCCAAAGAAAGTCTGAAAGAAAAACAGGGTGAGGTGGTGATGGCGAAGCTGGCACTCAAGAAACAGCGTTCTCAGGCAAGAGCAGCAAAAAAACGAGCGCGGAGTAAACCTAGAGGACGCCGTCCGGCTTCGATGACTCCAGAGGAGTTTCGCCGGATATCGACGCAAACAGCATCAGCAGTGGCCAAAGAGCTTGATGTGCCGGAAGACGAGGTGGCTGAAGTGATGGAAATCATGGCAGAAGAAGGCTTCATCGGGCTTGACGCAAAGGGTCACTTGGCGATGCGCAAGGCGATCCCAAGCAGTTGACCCTTTTCGCTGTCCCCACCATCACACCGCCCTAAACCCAAATTTCTCCCTTTGCTCCTCCCACGCCAACGGGATACCCTTGGCAAACTCCCGGAGTGACAGGCCCGGCGGCTGGGTGCCGTCCAGAATTGCCTGGACGATATCCGGTGCCAGCAAGCTCAACTCAAAAATCCGACAGACGTAGCTTGCGGCGGTTTTTTCCTTGTCAGCGATTTCCGTCAGGTTCGTGGCCTCCTTGCGATCCAGCATTTTGCGCCATTTCCACGCCCTGGCGACGGCCTGGATGAGGGCTTCATCCCGATAGCACCGGAGAGGAGAGAGGCCATCGTCAGGGGTGACGATCATTTTCCGTCCTCCGCGCCTTTTGAATTCCACCGGGATGAAGATCGAGAGCGTTTTTCCGTCTTGGCTCATGTTGTATTGTGTTTGGCCAGCCTGGGTCATGGTGGTCATGGGGTTTTCCTTGCGGGTTGGAGATGGAGAGGTTGACGGAGTTCTTGCACCAGACTGGCCAGCCCTTCGGTACGCAGGCTGAGACCGATCCCTTCTTTGCCCACCTCGACACGCGCCACCAGGAGTTGCGTCAGGCGCGCCTGTTCGGCGGGAAAGAGTTGATCCCAAACAGTGTCCAGGCTGCGAAGGGTCTCCAGTACCTCGGTTTCTTTGAAAGTGGCCTCCACGTTGGCCGACTGCCATGTGCGCACCATCATCTCCGGGGAGTGGATCAAGGCGCGCAGGTGGTCCAGAATCACCTGTTCCACGTCGCCCGCCGGGATGGAGGGCATCGAGCAGGCGTCATGGCCATTCTTGGCTGCGCCGGTGCAGAGGTAGTAACGATAGATGCGCCCCGCCTTGCGGGTGTGACTGGGTGTCATCGCCCGGCGGCATTGGCGACAAAAGACCAGTCCCCGGAGGGAAGATGGCGACTGTCTGCGGTTGATGGCGGATCGTTCCTGGCCGTTGACGGAGAAGATGGCTTGGGCCTTGTCCCAGATGGCGACATCGATGATGGCCCCATGTTCGCCGGGATAGGATTGCCCCTGGAAAAAGACCTCACCGAGGTAGACCCGGTTGTTGAGCAATTTGTAGAGGGTGCCTTTGTTGAAGGCCTGTCCTTCATAGTGCTTCCCTGTGGTGGAGGTCCAGGTTTTGCTGTGGAAGCCGCCTGCGCGGAGTTCCCGCACCACCTG
>JADFYY010000084.1 GCA_015232825.1 Magnetococcales bacterium | reverse complement strand
GTTGCGAAGTGGCGAGAAAATGGGTATAGGGTAAAAGAGGGTTAGATTTATTTACCAGTGTATATTGGTTGTTAAGGTGATTTATGTAAATGTTGTATTGGTTTCGAGTAGAAATCTTATGACCATTCATCCCGTAATGATCTTTGCCAAGCCACTCCGTCCACCATCGCAAAGGAAGGTACAGATCCAGACAATTGTTTAAACTTTGCACCCAAAGGGCGTACCGCAACAAGCACCTGCTTGACCCGCCGAATCCGTTCTTGACGTAAGGCCTCACCGAGTTTAACACCTACATATCCCGCATTGATCAAGGGGCGAGGGTCGATGGCTAGACAGGCTTGCAAACAACTCCTTAATACATCACCGGCGGGATAGCCGATCCCCGTTTTGGTGTCGGCGGCACAGGCGAGTAAAAAGGGATCCACGCCAGCCGGATTCCTAAAGGCGTTTAAAACCTCCAATAATGCCACCACTTTGCCAGGACGCATCTCTAATACCCGGTGACAACGCATGTGATGCGCAACCACCAATCTGGCCAAGTGCGTCATGCGTCTGGGTACCCGCATCCGCTCGCATAGAGCGTCAATCAGGATCACCCCGCGCTTCTCATGACCATAATGATGGGGCAATTCCTCCATTGGGGTCGCCCCCTTGCCTATGTCATGGGTCAAAGCGGCAAAGCGAATCTCTACGTCGGAAGTCAACTCGACGGCATGCTCCAATGTCAGCAGTGTGTGCGCCCAAGCATCTCCTTCTGGGTGGTATACCGGGGAATGGATTTTTCCTTTGAGGGCAGCCAGTTCTGGAAAAATGGCTTCCAAGGCACCACATCGATCTAAGACGCGAAAATATTCGGCAGGGGAGGGGGTCGCCAAAGCCTTGAAGCTCTCTTGCCAAATCCTTTCTACACTGAGTTCCATCAACTCCTGTGACCGAACCAGATCAGACATCAGGGTCAGGGTTCCAGGATCCACGCTGAATCCCAAATGGGCGAAGCGTGCCGCAAAGCGTGCCACCCGCAATACACGCAGTGGATCCTCACCAAAGGCGGATGAAACGGCCCTCAACCGCCGCCGCTCCAAATCCTTTTGACCGCCAAACGGATCAATGATTCGACCATCTTCATCCGTGGCCATGGCGTTGATGGTTAAATCCCGGCGATGTAAGTCCTCTTCTAGGGAAATATCCGCAGAAAAATCAACCCGGAATCCTTTGTATCCTTTGCCCGATTTGGCTTCGGTGCGGGCTAGGGCATACTCTTCACCCGTTTGAGGGTGAATGAATACCGGAAATGCAGCCCCAACCTGTTTGAAACCGCGTGCCAACATTTTTTCCGGGGTCTCTCCCAGAACGACCCAATCCCGCTCTCCTGCGGGCAATCCCAACAAACCGTCCCGCACACACCCACCGACCCGATAAACCCTTAACCCCGCATCTACCCCTTGACACATATCGCCTGCTGTAAGGTATGAATTGGTTCGGCAAGATCGCTTTGATTGGCCATCACTTGATCAATTTCTTTGTAGGCACCGGGAATCTCGTCCAATACAGAACGATCCTTGGGACAGATCACCCCTTCAGTCTGGCGTGCCAAGTCTTCAATCGTGAACCGGCGCATGGCTTCGTTGCGACCCATGCGGCGTCCAGCCCCATGGGCGCAGGAGTGGAAGGAGTCTTGGCTCCCTTTACCGGCCACAATGTATGTGAGAGACCCCATGGAACCGGGAATGATCCCCATATCCCCGGTACGAGCCCGAATCGCCCCTTTGCGGGTGATCCAGACTTCTTGGCCGAAATGTCGTTCCCGTGTCACATAGTTGTGGTGGCAATCGATGGGATCCCCTGCGTATACGACTTCGCGTCCGACAACCTTTTGAAGGGCCGTGAGAATGGCCGTGAACATGAATGCCCGATTGGCTTTGGCGAAATCCTGTGCCCAACCCGCAGATCGTACATAATCTTTGAAGTCGGATGTCCCTTCACGAAAAAAAGCCAAGTCTGGATCTGGCAGGCTACGTAACTCCTTGCCGACCGTCTCCTTGGCCCGTTGAATGAAATAACTGCCGATTCGATTGCCCACACCCCGTGAACCGGAGTGACAGAGAAGCCAAACACGATCCTGTTCATCGGTTCGCAGTTCAATGAAGTGGTTGCCGGTTCCCAAGGTTCCCAAATGCCGCACGGTATTGGTGTGGGCGGTTAGCATTTTTGGGTGTCTTTCTAAAACATCTGGCAAGGTTTTCTGGATGCCATGGTGCATCCACCAAGCCTCGGCTTCATTCGGAACCGTAGACCAAGCACCCCGGTCATTGGGACCACCGTCATCCGTGCGACCATGCGGCACCGCACGTTGAATGGCCCTCATCAGGGCCTCTCCATTCTCCCCTAGATCGACTGAGGTTAGATTCAGCCTTACAGCACAAATGCCGCAGCCAATGTCCACCCCGACTGCAGCCGGAATCAAGGCCCCAGTCGTGGGAATCACCGAACCAATGGTGGCTCCCATGCCTGCATGCACATCCGGCATAGCCGCAACGTGATGAAATACAAAAGGCAGATTGGCCACATTTTTTAACTGGGTTCGCGAGAGATCATCCATCTCGTCGGTATAAATTTTGACCGGAACCTGCGATGAGGTCATGCTCTCCTTGACCGGCATGTTGTGCCTCCAAATCGATTATGGATAGACTTTAGTTTCGTTTGAACAGGGCCTCGGCTGCAGCACGGGCCGCAGAAACGGAAGTCTGGCTCTTGTTTCCATTGGATTGCTTGCCTGACATCTTGATATGTTCCATTCGGGGTGTGGCCCCTTTGGACTTGAACAGATCACAAAAAGTAGCCCGTTCCTTGTCCAAAACCCGTTCCGCCACGGTTTCACGGCATTCATTATAGCTTCCAGGATCGTGAAACCGACAATTCAGGCAGACCCGCGTATCCTTCGAACACCCAGAGCATGTATCGGATCGTCCAAACCCCGTTGCTGGCAGCATGGCCCCACAACTCCAACAGTGTGCTGTCTTTCCACCCGTCATCAATCAACTCCCTAAAGTTTTATAATTTTTAAGCGGTACAACTTCAAATTCGTCTCTTCCGCTCACCTTGTTATTGCTTCCAAACATTGGCACTATCTTGGCATGTCAATTCACTTATTCCCTCAACTTTGGAGAGTCGCCGCATGAAAAATTCCTCGTTAATCAAGGGGGCCAGCTATCTTTTGCAAGGCATCCGTCTACTGACTGTTCCGGGTCTGCGTCAGTTCGTCTGGATTCCGTTGTTGCTCAGCAGTTGTCTGCTTACCATCGGCACCTGGTATGCCCTGTCCCATATCTGGGGATGGTCCTCCGTGATCAATGGCATGCTTCCCTCCTGGTTGCACTGGATGGGATGGATTCTGATGCCTTTGTTGTTCTCCATGGTCGGCGGCCTACTGTTCTGGAGCAGTGGTGCAGTCGCCAATCTGCTCGGCTCCCCCTTTAACGCTCTTTTGGCGGAAAAGGTGGAAATTCATTTGTCAGGAGATCTTTCACCGACCCCTCAGCATTCAAGCTTCATGGAAAGCTCTATTCTTCCAGTCTTGAGTGAAATCAATAAGATCGTCTATTATCTTACACGGGCAATTCCTTTATTGCTGCTCTTCTTGCTGCCTGTCATCAACATTGCGGCCCCGTTTTTGTGGATACTCTTTTCTTGTTGGATGATGGCTTTTCAGTACGTCGATTTTCCCATGAGCAATCATCACATGAACGACAAGAAAATTTTGGCCAAACTTCGTGAGAAACGACTTCTTTCTCTGGGGTTCGGCGGAGCTACAATGGTGATGAGTTTGATTCCATTCGTTAATTTTTTGGTCATGCCTGCCGCCGTGGCTGGAGCGACCGCCCTATGGGTTAATGAGTGGAAGCAGGAATGATGAGGCAATAATTCTTCTTGCATCGTGAATATCTGGCACACTTTTCCCTTATGGTGTTCTTTGAGCAACGGAGTCTGTGATTTTTTTGACACACTCCACCAACTTCACCCTGATCGTTGATATCGCAAGGGAGTCCGCCATGAGAACACAGACTAATAGCGTCGTAAGAGAAGGATTTCCGCCTCTGTCCAATGTATTGGAATGTCCTGTTTGTGATAATTATACCATGCAAATCTTTCGTTGCGTCAGTTGCGGAGAAGTCCGGTGTGGAAACGAAAAATGCACGGGCAGCAAAGGGTCCAATTACAGACGTTGGGCTCGAAGTGGAACCATCTGTCGTCATTGCGGCGATGGCTCTTATCGTCTGTTAATCACCGATTCGGAAGAAATGAAAAGCTTTATGGACGAATATCGTCGCCATTGGCGAGTTCCGGCTTTTGCTTCCCAACCGTTACGACATTAAACCGTTTGATTTCTAATATCCTCCTAGAGACGCGCTGTACATCTTTTTGGGTGACAGCGCGAATTCTCTCTGGCCATTTGTCCAGATAATCCAGTCCCCGTTGATAAAAAACAATGCGGGACCAAGATTCCGCTAATTTATCCAAACCGTCAAGTTGCAACGGAAAAGAACCGGTTAAATATCGCTTGACATCCCGTAACTCCTCTTCGCCAACCCTTTCGCGGGTCAGTTGAGTCAGTTCTTGACGGATCAGTGATAACGCCTCGCTGGCTGATTCTGTTTTGGTTTCGGTACTGATCTGGAACGGTCCACGACCAGACAATGGCGAAAAATGGGAAAAGATCCCATACGCCAATCCCCGTTGCTCACGAATCGAGTTGGTCAGACGACTGGTCAATCCGCCACCTCCCAATATTTGGTTCATGACGGTCATGGCATAAAAATCGGGATCATCGCGACTAATCCCGACCACACCCAATCGCAAGGTGGTTTGCGGCAGATCCATTTCAATGTGATGCGCGACTCCCTTTTTCCCGGTCACGGCCTGGGGAATCGGGGGGAATTGTCCAGGCAATGGATTCAATTTGGCTAAATGACGGGTTGTCAGTTCTTGCAATTTTTCTAAGGTGACATCCCCAGCCACCGCAATCACCATCCCCGGCCCACGAAAGGCCGCAATGTGATGACGACGGATATCGGCCAGGGTGATTTTTTGGATGCTCTCTGGGTTTCCGTTTACTGGACGGGCATAAGGATGATCCCCGTAGATCAATGGATAGAGGGCGCGACCTGCACGAAAGGCGGGTTCCTCCTCGCTTTTCATCAATTCGGCGACGCGCTCACGCACGCCCCGTTGGAAATCCACCGGGTCTAGTCGGGGTTGGGTTAAACTCTCTCCCAGACGGGTCCAGGCCTCTTCCAGGTGTTCGCTCAAGGTGGTCATGCTGATTTCCAGGGTATCCTGGTGAGCATTGGCTGCCAGAGAGATTCCATAATAGTGCAGTCTTTCCTGAAAGGTGGTGGAGTTTAGTTCACCGGCCCCTTCGTTGAACATCCAGGCGGTCATATAAGCGACTCCAGCCCGGTCAGAAGGGTCATAGGCACTGCCCCCCCGTACCAGAATGCGAACCTCGACCATGGGATTGACATGATTTTCGATTAAAATCACGCCAGCCCCAGCGGTCGTGGAGAACTGGCGAATTTTGTCGCGTTCTGTCGCTAAAGCCAACTGAAATCCCATGATCCAGAGGCTCAACAAGAGCCCAACCCATTGCCAACGACGTCTATTCATGGCTGTAAAATCCCCACAGTCACCCGCTCAGGACGTAAATATTGGGCGGCCACCCGTTGAATATCTTGGGCGGTCACCGCTCGCACCCGGCGGGGGTACTCTTCAAACATGATCCGCCAATCCAGGTCGTTAACTCTCATGCGGCCAATCAACCACGCAATTCGATCAATGGAGTCCATGGCATAAACATGCTCGGCAATCAATCCATTGCAGGCTTTTTCCAGTTCTCTAGCCGATACCTGCTCCTCGGCTAAACGGCTGACCTCTTCAAACAGTGCCTTTTCTAACTCCTTGAGGTCAACGCCGGGCTTGGGCATGGCCGAAAGGGTAAACAATTCCCAACTGCGTGAAAATCCACTGTAACCAGCATGAGCGGAAACCGCCAAGCCACGTTCGCGAATCATCCGTTGGTGCAAACGGCTGGTGTTTCCGTTGCCCAGTATCACGCTCAAGACATCCAAGGGAAAGGCATCCTGCATCCATTCGCTCATGGCCAAGGTGGGGACTGCGTAACCCGCCACCCAGTAGGGCAGTTTGGTGGCTTTATCAGAGACCTCCAGACGGCGAGGGGAGTCTTGAGAGGGGAGATCCTTCAATACGGCATGGGTCAAACCCGGATGGGCTGCCATGGGGGCAAAGTAGTGACGCACCAGTTTTTCGGTTTGATCGAGATCCATATTACCTACCACCACCAGCGTGGCGTTGTTGGGGGCATAATAGCCATTATACCAGGTTTTGAGATCGTTTAAGGTCAGTGCCTCGATTTCGGCCATGGTACCGATGACCGGACGGGCGTAAGGGTGATCGCCATAGGCTGTTTGACGGAATTTTTCCATCATGCGCTGGTTGGGGTCTGAATCGGTTCGTACCCGCCTCTCCTCACGCACCACTAGGTTTTCTGATTTGAACTCTTTTTCTTCCAATTGTAATCCGCGCATTCGGTCGGCCTCAAGGCGCAAAGCCAACTCGATCCGATCTGAGGCCAATTTAATATAATACATCGTATAATCAGAAGAGGTTGAGGCATTGTCTTCCCCGCCTTCACGGGCGATGAGCTTGCTGAACTCCTCTGGCGGTACGGTTTTGGTTCCCTGGAACATCATGTGTTCGAGCATATGAGACAGACCGCTCTTGCCAAGGGTCTCGTCCATGGAGCCAACCTTGTACCACATTTGTGTAACCACCACCGGGGCTTTGTTTTCGCGGACAAGAACAACGCTCATGCCGTTATCGAGTCGCAGTTCACGGGACTCCATCGCCATGAGCGGGGTTGATAACAAAAAGATTCCTAAGATCAACCCCAAGGAGACGCGCCACATTTTACTTGGAGCCACGGGATGGAGTGAGCCAATTGGGCAATTTCTCTTGTTCATCACGGTTTAAGGGTGGTTTCTCTGTTTGGGGTTTTTCTTGCGTCTTGAACAAAATTGAACGGGCTGATGCAGGCAAGGTATCCCGGTCGCTTTGGCGTGTTCCGACGGTATCTTCAGGGGGTTCGTTGGTGGGGAGAACGTCGAGGTCTGGTGGAATCTCCAAAGGTTCCCGTGTGGCGATGCGACTGGGATCTAGTTGATCTTTTTCCCACGGCATGACAAATTTGCTGGAACACCCGGCCAACAGACACAATACCGGAACGATGAATAGAGTTGCTTTTCTCATGGGTTGCCTCAAGGGTCAGACGTTGTCAGATGATCCAGTAGTAAAAGTCCCACCCCTACGGTGATGGCACTGTCTGCTAGGTTAAAAACAGGCCAGGAAAGCTCATGCCAGTGCAGATGAATGAAGTCCACCACTGCTCCAAAGCGCACACGGTCAATCAAGTTGCCCAAGGCCCCCCCTAGGATCATTCCTAAACCACTGATCTGGATGCCAGAGTGGGCCTGCTGTAGCAGTCGCAAAATGATCAAGGAGGCAATCAGTGCCACGGAACATAAAAAAATCAAGCGCAAATCGGGTGACAATCCCGTGAACAAACCAAAGGCTGCCCCAGCATTATGCACCAAAACCAGATCAAAGAAACCTGGAAAAAGTATAATCGCTTCCTTGGCCAAGGTCTGCACCGCGATCCATTTGGAGAGCTGATCCAATAGAATCACCACAACAGCCAACAGTAGCCCCATCCCGATTCGTTTGGAACGCCATTCCATGGTCATCAGGAGGGATCTCTGGAGAGCATCACCGTGTGACAACGGGGACATAATTCGGCAGTTTTTGTTGTTCCGACTTCTGGATCCCAGTTCCAGCATCGGATACATTTGCCACCACTTGACTTAGCAATGGCGATTTTCAATCCGTCCAATTCGGCTTCGGTGGCCAATTCCGAGGGAGCCTCTGCCAGTGGACGCACCACCACCCGTGAGACAATAAAGATCCGATTCAAATCGGTCATCGGGTGGAGCAGGCCATGTAACTCTGGGTCTGCATAGAGGGTCACGGCAGACTCCATGAAGGTTCCCAACCGTTTTTCCCGCCGTTCAATCTCCAGCAGTCGATAGGTGGCTGCACGAATTTTGCGCACCTTTTTCCATTTGGCGGCCAAGGCCTCATCGGCCCACCGTCCATCGGCTTCTGGAAATAGAGCCAGATGGATCGATTCGGCGCGAGGTGCGGACATGTGTGACCACACCTCTTCTGCCGTAAAGGAGAGAATTGGGGCCATCAAGCGGGTCACGGCCTCCAGAATTTGCGATAAAACGGTTTGTGCCGACCGCCGTTCAGTGGATTTCGCCCCTTCACAATAAAGGCGATCTTTAAGAACGTCCAGGTAAAAAGCCCCCATATCCACCGCGCAAAAATAGTGGATATCCTGGTATACGCGATGGAAGGCGTATTCGTCATACGCTTGACGTACACCTTGAATCAGGCCATGCAGTTGATGCAAGGCCCAACGATCCAATTCGGTCATCTGTTCCAATGGGACGGAATCGGTGACAGGATTGAAATCCGCCAAATTGCCAAGCAAAAACCGCAAGGTGTTGCGAATGCGTCGATAGGCGTCGGCTAGGCCCTTGAGAATTTCATCGGAAATGCGAATGTCGCCTGAATAATCCTCGGCTGTTACCCACATGCGCAGAATGTCGGCTCCGTATTGTTGAATCACCTTGGCCGGGGCCAGGACGTTCCCCAGGGACTTAGACATTTTGCGTCCCTTGCCATCCACCACAAAGCCATGGGTCAAGACCGCCTTGTACGGTGCCTTGCCCTGTACGCCGACTGAGGCCAACAGACTGGAATGAAACCAACCCCGATGTTGATCCGATCCTTCCAGGTAGAGATCTGCAGGCCACTGCAACCCCCATCCACCCGCATCCTGACGCCGCAAAACCGCAGCCTGGGTCACGCCCGAATCAAACCAGACATCCAAGATATCTTTTTCTTTGTCAAATTTTTCTCCACCGCATCGGGGACAACGGAAACCAGCGGGGAGAAAGTCGGCGGCCTCCCGTTGATACCAGACATCGGTGCTGTGTTGTTCCACTTGCAAGGCAATGGTCTCGACAACTTCGGCATTGGTGACGTTGCAGCCGCAATCCAGGCAAGAGATCACCGCAATTGGCACCCCCCATGACCTCTGCCGCGAGACGCACCAGTCTGGCCGCACGGCAACCATGTTGTAAATGCGCTCTCGACCCCAGGAAGGAATCCAGCGGGTCGCATTAATCTCCGACAAAGCCTTGTTGCGTAGATCATTGGTCTCCATGGAGATGAACCATTGAGGGGTGGTCCGAATGATCACCGGCTTGTGACACCGCCAGCAGTGGGGATAGCTGTGGGTCAGGCGGGAGGTGGCCAGGAGAAAACCCTCTTGATCCAACAACGCCACCACCCCATCGTTGGCCTTGAAAATATGTTGTCCAGCAAAATGGGGCGTTCCCGGCTCGAATACACCACGATTATCCACTGGATTATAAATCTCTAGGCCATACTGACGTCCCATCTCGAAGTCTTCGTGGCCATGTCCAGGGGCGGTGTGAACACACCCCGTACCGGCTTCTAGCGTGACATGACGTCCCAGAACAATGGGTGCGTCGCGTTCGATAAAGGGGTGTCGGAACCGTTTTCCCTCCAGCGCGGCTCCTGGAAACCGGGCGATAATCTCCACTCCGTCCCGTGGCACTCCAAAGGCATCGACTGAAGATTCCCATAACCCTTCGGCCACGATCAGAGTCTCTCCAACGGCCAGATTGCGGCAGGTGCCAGGATTTTGGATGCGTGCTGCCACATAAATCAATTCAGGATGGAGGCAGACTGCCAGATTAGCCGGAAGGGTCCAGGGGGTTGTGGTCCAGATGACGACACCCGTTGGGCCAGTAATATTTAAGTCGGCCAGGGTTTCGTTGGCAGACAATGGGAACTTGACATGAACCGATGTGGAAACATGATCCGTATATTCCACTTCGGCCTCGGCTAAGGCCGTTACATCGGTTACGCACCAGTAGACCGGTTTGGAGCCCTTGAAGAGTCCACCACCTACCAGAAATTTGCCCAACTCCCGCAAGATATCGGCCTCAAAACGATAATCCATGGTGAGATAGGGGTGATTCCAATCCCCGCTTACCCCTAAGCGTTTGAACTCCTCGCGTTGGATATCCACCCAGTGTTGGGCATACTCTCGGCAGCGGCCACGAAACAGCACGGGGTCCATGGACTCTTTGTTGACTCCTTTGGCTTTAAGTTCCACCTCCACCTTGGTTTCAATGGGCAGACCATGACAATCCCAACCCGGCACATAGGGGGCATCGAATCCCTCCATGCGACGCGCCCTCATAATGACGTCTTTGAGTACCTTGTTGATGGCATGGCCCATGTGCAGATTGCCATTGGCATAGGGCGGTCCATCATGGAGTACAAACAAAGGGCGTCCGACGGCCTCCTCACGCATGCGGCCATAGAGGTTCATCGTCTCCCATTGCGCCAGAATGGCCGGTTCGCTCACAGGTAGGTCTGCCCGCATGGGAAATTGGGTGATGGGAAGTTGTACGGTATCTTTATAGTCCACGTCTACAAACTCCTTGAGATCTCTGGATTGCTCAAGAGAAAAAACACTCGACATAGAAAGGGCCAAAGGGCGATCTAAAAAATTGTCGAACGCTGCTTAATGATTTTTTATATTTGATTTTGAAATTGGAGCCGACAATCACATTGGGCGAGGTCATGTTGATCCCTTCAAAATCACCGGAAATAATGGTCTGTATGCTGCCTGCGACCTGATTGGTGATTTCACCAAACGCATCCCAGACCATTTCGTCTTGCTCACGGGTAAACTCCAATCCAGCTTGGCCCATCATGGCCCCTGCAGCACTGACGGCCACGTGCAAGGGGGCCGCAAGGTGAACGCCTCCTTCCAATGTGCCGTTGAACAGAATCACCCCGGTAACATCGGTTTCTGGTGGGGTATAGTCGTCAAAGTCAGGACGTTCCACATAGGGACCAGGAGTCACTTGCATCCCTAGGAATGCAATAAAAATATCATTTACAGAGGTTGTAATATATTCTTGAAATTGCGTTTGTAATATTCTCGCAATGTTTGACTTGACGGAAACACCCTCTTTTTGCCGCAAGACCACCAAGTCGTCCTCTTTGAGATTGCTCATGACAAGCTTTTCTAGCAGAACTTTGGTCTCTTGATCAACCCCCTGGAACGCCAGTCCTATCCCTCTTGGGTCGCCATTGGCAATTCTGGCCTTGACGCTTAAAAAAACGGGTTGCATCTGGATTGTACCCGGAATGGCAACAGGGAACTCAATTTTGCACTCATCACCAATATATGAAAAAAGTTTCTTGTTTTCTTCAGTGGTGACCTTCATTCCACCCAAACTGACATCGGTTGCGCGACACGCGGTTTGGTTCTTTTCAGGAAGATATAACGTGCATTCTGCATCAAAAGTGACTCTTTCATGTTGACGATTCATCATTGACCCATTCCTGATTATGATATGGTTAAACCTACCCCTTAGCATCCCATTATCGATTTCCGAGTGCAATACCAATTCCACGCAGTGGTTACAAAAATTAAGTTATCATTTATTCGCGTGTTGAAAGATTACATCCACCGGAACTCCACCAGCTTCCACCCGGCTTAAGTCACTGGTGAGGGTTGAACTCAGGGTGCCATATTGTTTTTCCAATGCGCGGACCCCTTCAAGGTCGCCATCCCCTTGCAGTTGCAGAATGCGGCCAGCCAGTTCTTGCGATGCGGTTTTCATGCGTACCACATTTAGATGGTAGTGGCCAGTTTCCGTGCGGGTGAAGGCCTCGCGTTCGGCCAGAAAATTAAAACGGATCAGATTGGCGCGGG
>JADFYY010000083.1 GCA_015232825.1 Magnetococcales bacterium | reverse complement strand
CGGGAGGTGCTGGGGGAACACAACGAAACCTTTCCAGACCAGAAGGGCATGCCGATCACCAATCCAACAGCACGTTGGGTATTCCAATTCTTTGGTGGGATTCACGTACTTATTATCGCTCAATCACATGTTCTTGTTCTGAATTTGAATGATCATCATGCAACCCTACTGAGATTACTGGGAAAGCGATATGAAACATTATATTCTGGAAATGGGTAAGGATGTGCGGAATGTCGGCCAGAGGACTTTGGATGCTCATTTGATTAACCACAACTTCGTTAGTCCTCATTGGACGACGGGAGAGGTGCCTGCTGTCAAATTGGGGATTCGAAAGGCTCCACTATCGGTGGAAGACATTTTACAGATAAGGAAAGCTGCTTGAGCAGGATGCTCTGACGAAGAGGGAGACCAGTCCAACACCTGGAATGACTGGATTTGGAATAGTTGAAGCCCAGTGCCCACTGAAACCGTGTGAGAAAAAAATCCGTCTACAGTCATAAATTTGAAGGAAGAATAACTTTTTTAATCATTGACAAAACCAGTCTGCGATACTTGAAAGCAAATTTTGCTAAATCAAAAAATCTAAGGTTGTATAAAAAAACTTTTATATACCCAAACAGTTGAATTGATTCTAATTTTTTTCTGGATATGCCTTGAAAAGTAACAGCATTACCGATCTGTTTGTTGAATTCATTCCAGTCCAGCGTTTGTCTAATATATCCCCCTTCCCCCCTCTCCATCATCTCCCAGATTTTAGTTCCAGGATAAGGCACCATGATACCAATCACAGGTACATCTGCATTTAATTCAATCGCAAAACGAATGGTTTCGTTGGCACTTTCAGGCGTCTCATTGGGTTGACCGATAATAAAAAAAGATGTAAAAGGTAGTTTTGCCTTTTTCAATGCGGCCCCTGTTTCCAAAATACGCTTTTTTGTGATGCCTTTGCCAATATTCTTCAAGGTGATTTCATTGCCAGATTCAACTCCCAATGCAACCATGATACATCCAGCAGAGCGCATGAGAGTGGCAAGTTCAAAATCAATGGCATTGATATGCGTTTGGCAACGCCAAGCGAAACGCTTACCTAAGTTGTTCTCGATCAGCATGCGCATGATTTCAATCGTCCGATTTCGATTGATCGAAAAAACCTCATCTGCGAACGAGATCATCTTCGGTGCCATGCGGTCAGCAAGCCATATCAGTTCTGCGATGGTCTTTTCAGGTGATCGGGGGCGAATCATGCGACCCCATTGATTGGTGCAGAAATTACAAGAAAAAGGACACCCACGGGAGGTTTGTATGCTATAAAAAGTGGCTGGACGAAACATGTCCCAGGCGGGCATTGGTAAAATATTAATATCGTTAATTAGTGCACGCATGCCTGTAAAATGATATTGTTTCTCATGATCAATCCAACAAACGCCGGGTGAAGTAATAGGTGTATCGGTTTGCAATTCACATAACAATGCGTCAAGCGTTTCTTCCCCTTCACCTACAATACCATAATCAAAAGCTGGAAATTCGCGCAAAGTCTGTTCATGCGCAAAGGTCAGGTGTACTCCGCCTATCAATGTGACAATGTCAAGATCATGTTCCTTGACGAGACGTGCTAGTTCACCAGCTTGTTTGATCTCGTTGGTCATGGCTGTCACGCCAATTACCGTAGGTGACATACTTTTAATTTTATTCATAGCCTCCATCATGTTTAATTGATCATATTTGCAATCCAAAACATCCACCTGCCAATCTCTTTCTCGCAGATAAGCTGCCAAACATGCCAGCGTGAGCCTTGGGTACTCAGGAGTGTCAAAGGTTTCGACAAGTTGAAATGGAGGAGGGTTTACGATTAAAATTTTTGTATTAATTTTATTCATTAGATAGGGTTTCCTCATCGGGATTGACGCGCCATAAGGCGAGCTTCGTGCATAGTGAAAAGCCTCCTTTTAGCGAAGAAAGCATTTGGCCACCTCTTTTCTTGCTAACACACCAAGCCGGTAGCGTCTTTGCAAAATACGGAATGCGAACCACAAATTGATCCTCAAATTGGTAAAAGATCTCATTTCCAGCAAACGGTGCCATAAATATTTCGGACGCAGATAAAATTCCTTCACAGCCAGACGATAGCACTCCTGAAGTTGCTCTTTTGTCATTCCTTGCGGAACATACGGTATGCCAAAAAAATCAAATTTTGCCCAGTCATTGACAACCATGCCCTCTTGCTTGGCCTGTTCGTAAAAAGCCGTGCCAGGAAAAGGTGTCGCCAACGAAAAAGTCACAACGCTGGCATCAATTTCTCTGGCGAAATGGATCGAACGATGAATGGATTCCACCGTGTCACCTGGCATACCAATAATGAAGCCATGATCAGAAGGCATGCCCACCTCTTTCAGAATTTGCATACCTCTCCGAATATCGTCTAGACTTTCTCCTTTTTGCATGGAACGGAGCATCGCATCATCCGCCGATTCAATACCCATAATGACTTTGACGCAACCACTTCGTTTCATCAAATGCAATATATCTTTCTGCAACCGATCTGCACGTACATTGCATCTCCATATAATCGGTCGCCCCATTTTCAATATCTCTTCACAAAGAGATACTAACCATTTATTATCAATATTCAATGTCGAATCATTAAAAAGAAATTCTCTTACGTTATATTTATCATACAATAAAGTAATTTCACCAATAATGTTCTCTGGTGTCCGCTTACGCAATTTGTTGCCCATGATACGCGGCGCGTCGCAAAAGGTACATTTATAGGGACAACCACGACTTGCAAAAATCCGTGCATAATTCTTCCTGGTAGTAAATACATCCCAATATTTCTCCATAGGAAGCGATGACCAGTCAGCATAAGGCAACTCATTAAGATCTTTAATCATTTCTCTGTGCGGATTTATAATAATATTATTTTCATGACGATAACCAATACCCTTGACTGCATCCAAGTTCCCACCCTGTTTCAGGAGGGTCAACAATTCCAGCATGGTATACTCCCCTTCACCCGTCACCACATAATCCACATCCATGCAACACTCCATGGTGGATTGGGGTTCAGCACTGACATGGGGTCCGCCAAGAACCACTAAAAGATGTGAATTCCTGCGCTTTAGATCCCGGAGAAATGAAACCACGATTGGTAATTGATAGGTCATGACAGATATACCAATCATATCTGGACCAATCTGATCAATATATTGCAATATCTCGGAACGCACTAAATGATACGCATTTGCATCATATAATACAGTATCAAACCCTTTGCTCTGTAGAAAACTGGCAATGCATGCCAGCCCAAGAGGTTGTATTACTAAATCATAATCATACCGATTATCTAAATTTTTAGGTAAATTAATTAATAATAATTTCATCGAACTTCCCCCTGTATACGATCCACCATCACCCTCCTCTTTTACGCCCGATCATGACAAACAACGCCCCCTCTCGCGCGATGGAAAAAAGCCACAACAACTGGGTCACCACCCGTTGCTCCTTGGTACCCGCATCACTGGGTCCGAACAGATCCTCCGAGGACTCGCCGGTGGTATCCAAAATAGGCGGTGAACAATTCAGGAACTCTAGATCGTTCTCCGCAAACCACCCCAGGACATCGTCGATGGAATGCCACGTTTCATGGGGATTGAAATATTGATCCTGAATCCAGATGTCCGCCTTACGCGCATCCCGGATGCGATGCCTCACCACGAAATCGATCTTAGATCCCAAAAAACGGACCAATTTGGAACGGATCCAGGTCGGCACACGGGCAAAATAGTTGTATAGACCCACAATGACTATGCCGCCCGGCTTAACCTTCCTGACAATATGACGAAACGCCATCCTGGCATCAAAGGTGTGATGCAGCACCCCCATGGAGATGACCACATCGAACGAGGCATCCTGGATAGCCAGATTGAACAGGTTCATCTGACAAAAAGAACTGCGCGTCAAGGCATTACGCTGCTTGTGTTCCATGGCCAGTTTCAGGCTGTTCAGGGTCATGTCGATACCCAACACCTGATTGTTGTTCAGTTGCAAATAGTGACTCAACTGACCGGTCCCGCAGCCACACTCCAAAATGAGCTTGTTGTACCCAATTGCATTCAACAACGACTCCTGAAACGGATTGGAGTGACCACGGTTGACCAGTTCACCAAACTCCTCCTGACCTTCATAGTTTGGGAAGGGGTTCTTTTCGTAAAATTCCTTGATGCGTATGGTCACGCCTTCCTTATCGTCGGTGGGCTGAAACAAAGAGGGGATGCCATCGACAAACGAAAAAATCTGGCCTGTAGTCACGGAACGCAATCCATCTGGCACGCTCTCCAAGGTGCCACCCGATTTGGCGTCCGGTGCTTGCAGACAGGACAGGATCCGTTCGGGGAAGATCGAAGGATTCATTATTGCTCCTCCTTGAACAGAATGGCATTGTCCAACACCAAAACATCCATTTCCGTCCCCATGAAACAACGATAGGCGTCTTCCGGAGTACAGACAATCGGTTCATTGCGCACGTTAAAACTGGTGTTGATGAGTACTCCGCACCCCGTGCGTTGCTCAAACGTTTCCAGAAGGCGATGAAAGCGGGGATTGGTGTCGGGATGCACGGTCTGAATACGACTGGAATAATCGACATGGGTGATGGCTGGCAAAACACTTCGCTGGACATCAAGCAGCTCCATGCCTTGCATCAACGGATTATGCGCCCCCAATTCCCGACGATGCCGGGCATGAACGGGCGCGACGAATAACATGTAGGGCGTTTCCCCAGAAAACTCAAAATAATGGGAAACCCGATCATGCAAGACGGCTGGAGCGAAAGGACGAAAACTCTCCCGGTATTTGATCCGCATGTTGATGGTGCGCTGCATGCGCGGAGAACGGGGATCACCGAGTATGGAACGGTTACCCAGCGCACGTGGGCCATACTCCATACGTCCCTGGAACCATCCGACCACCTTCTCTCTGGTCAATGCGTCCACCACTGCGGATAGCAAAGCTTCCTCTTGGTCCAGCCAGTGAAAAACCGCATGGCGGGATGTCAATACCGCCAGAATAGCCTCCTGCTCGAACATGGGACCAAGATAGGCCCCTTGCATGGCGTCTCGCTTCTGCCCCAAATCAACTCTTGGAACGCCGTGCGCATGAGAAATGGTTAGGGCCACACCCAGCGCACCTCCAGCGTCTCCAGACGCAGGCTGGATCCAGATTTTTTCGAAAGGCCCCTCCCGCCAAAGTCGCCCATTGGCCACGCAGTTTAGGGCCACACCGCCCGCTAGGCACAGATTCTTCTCTCCGGTATCTCGATGCAGGGTGTGCGCCAACGCCAGAATGATCTCTTCGGTGACCTGCTGAATGGAGGCGGCCAGATCCATCTCCCTCTGTCCAGGACGAAAACCCGTCGGACGCGCTGGAATGCCATCGAACAGAGCGGCAAACCGGTCATTGGTCATGGTGAGGCCGGTACAATAATTGAAATAATTCATGTTGAGATGAAACGACCCATCGGGCTGCAAACGCAAAAGCCGTTCCCGAATCAACGCCGCATATCTGGGTTTGCCATAAGGTGCCAACCCCATGACCTTGTATTCGCCATCATTGATCTTGAAGCCTAGGTAATAGGTAAAGGCCGCATAGAGCATACCCAGGGAGTGGGGAAAGCGCATTTCCCTCAGCAGCTCCAGACGGGTGCCATCTCCCCGGCCCAGGGTGGTGGTCGCCCACTCGCCCACTCCGTCCAGCACCAGAACCGCCGCACGGTCGAACGGGGAAGGATAAAAGGCACTGGCTGCGTGAGCGTGGTGATGAAAACTGAACAGAATCTGCTCCTCGGTGACCTTGCCGCATCCCAGCGCATTTAATTGCTGCAACAGATGGGAACTGATGAACAGTTTCTGTTTGATCCAGAGCGGCAGAGAATGGACCAGAGAGGCTAACCCACGAGGCGCATACGCCAGATAGGTCTCCAGCAGGCGCATGTAGGTCAACAATGGCTTGTCGTAGAAACCGACATAATCCACTTGGTCCAGGGTGATCCCTTGGGATTCCAGGCAATAGCGCATTGCCCGCGCTGGAAATGCGGCGTCCCCCTTGATTCTGGAAAACCGTTCCTCCTGGGCCGCAGCCAGAATCGCCCCATCCCGCACCAACGCCACGGCACTGTCGTGATAAAAGGCCGAAATCCCCAGGACGGTTCTCCCGGTCGGCCAAACAGATCCGTTCATGGCGTCAAAAAATTGCATAGATGAAGGGAGCCACTGCCGAACCCTGCGCCAGGACCAAAACGCCTCCCAGCAACAATAACAATAAAAAAAGCGGCACGATCCAGAATGACTTGGACACCACAACATACTTAAAAAACTGTTTGAGGAAAGAGAACACTTAAAAATCTCCTCAGAAGATGTCCCGGAGTGTTTCCGGAGTGGTCTGACGCCCAACCGGGGTCAGGAAGGTCGAACAATGCGGATCGGCAAACGCCTTGCGTCCCATAGTATCCTGACCGAACCAGCGTCGCGCCAAGCCAAGCGGGGTCATGATGCCATAAAACACCACGCCCAGAACGAGAGGATTGCTGATAGCACCCAGCATACCGGCCAACACACGCCACAGGCGATTGAACAGCAGCAATGTGATGGGGCGTACTAGGGCCAACAGAAAAAAAAGTCCACTGATTCCCCCGGTCCAGGGATTGATACGGCTAAAAAAATACCATTCAATGCCAAAAATCGCACCGAGGAAAATCGCAAAGCTAAGCCCGAAGGCACGATTGGTTTGCAAAGGGGGGGTCATCACTTGCCATACCTATTCGAGTTATTTGGTAAAGTAGACCATACCAAGCCAAAATTCAATGGGATCACTCGATCATACGGGCTGCCTTGCGTACCGCCTCTTGCCAGTCGCCAATCGTATAATCCAGTTCATCAATGGCCCGTTGGGAAGAATAATACATTTTTCGGGAGACTACATCCCCCGTATCCCGATTGACCGGCGGGTCGCGTTCCAGGAGAGCAAAGACCATTTCCACGCCCCACCCCATGAAGGGCAACAGCTTACCGGGCAAGGGCATCCACGGGGCCACGCCACCGGTCGCCAAGGCAATTTCGTTAAAATAATCCCTGAAGGAGATATTATGACCGCCCAGAATATACCGGCACCCAGATCTGCCCTTGGTGGCACACCCGTACAGCCCCCGCACCAGATCGTCGATGTCTGTCAGGCAGACCCCGCCAGGGGGATAAAATTTCATTTTGCCAGCACGGATAGCCAAAAAATTATTTTTTTGGACCGATTTCATTCCAAGACCACCCACCACATTGCCTGGACAAGCGACGATCACCTCCAATCCCTGACGCGCCTCCGCCAACACAGCCTGCTCTCCTTGCCACTTGGTCAAGGCGTATGGATCGTGATGACGATTGAACACCATCTCCTCATCAGCAACCACCCCTGCAGGCGGAGAACCGACTGCGGCAATCGAGCTGACGTGAACCAGTCGGACCCCAGACCGGTGGCACAATCTGGCAATCCGCGCCGCC
This sequence comes from Magnetococcales bacterium, assembly GCA_015232825.1. GTDB lineage: Bacteria > Pseudomonadota > Magnetococcia > Magnetococcales > Magnetaquicoccaceae > Magnetaquiglobus. The sequence continues at coordinate 4,717 of JADFYY010000083.1, read as the reverse complement.
GCTTGCACATTGATCGCCGACCGCTGCGCATGATCCTTTTTGAGCGTGGAAAGACAACCGGCCAAGTTGTACACCACATCGCTGGCGGCAATCGCCTGCGACAAGGTTGCGGCATCATCCAATTCCCCGGCCACGAACTGGTAGGCGGCATCCTGGAGATACGCTAGGGAAGAAGCCGGGCGATGGTACACCCGTACCATCTCCCCCTGCCCGGTCAACAGGCGTGTCAAATTAGCACCGATAAAACCATTGCCTCCGATCACAAGATGACGCATACCGTCACTTCTTCCCCTTTTGGTTCGCATGGGCACCCAGTTCCAAAAATACCTCCTCGGCAAGGGGCAATTCAGAAACATTCTCACCCCGGCCCGCCATGCACTGGTTGATGAATCCCAGATCCTCCGCTGGCGGACACCCATCATACCGACCATTAAAAAAAGAAATGGATCGGCCCTTACGTAGAATCTCCTGCAAAGATTGCTGTTTCAGATTACCAAAGGAGACCGGAACCGCATTGCAGGGTTGCACCTCCCCGTAGGGATTGATGGTAATCGTACCTTGAAACGCCGGGCATCCACCGCCATACGAATCCCGAATCAGCATGGGGTTCTGCTGATGCAAAGCCAGCATGGCATCGCTGTCCTCTGGGGTGATCAGCAAATCCTGTTGCTGATCCAGCCCTCCAAACGGAATCATCGGCTTGAATTGCAGACGAATCCCCTGCTGCACGGCATAATCGACGACTTGGTGAAAATCGGATCGCCTAGTGGAATCCTTGTAAACCACATATTGCACAGATACGTCGATCCCAAGTTTTTTAGCATCCCGTATGGCCTGCAAAACCCGCTCGTGGGAACCAGACCGCCCCCGGTTTCGATCATGTTCGGCGGGATCCATGCTGTCGATTGAAAAACAAAATTTATCAATACCAAGCTTTTTATAATTTTTGATCCGATCTGACGTTAGTGTAAAACCATTGGTGGCAATCGCAATATAGGTCTTCCATGGACTGCAAGCCCGAATCAACTCCTCCAGATCTGGGTCAATGGTGGCCTCTCCTCCAACAAAAGTGACATTTACCACGCCCATTCTGATACACTCGCTCAGAATTCTTTTCTTTTCCTCCAAGGTCAACCGAGTCTTGATGGTCTTTTTTCTGAACGCCTGTTCATAACAATGTTGACAATTAAAATTACATTGGTAATGTGATGCAAAATTGATTCCGGTCAGGGGATTGGTCTTGCAGAGTTTCAGGCCAAGCAGACGCCAAGTGACACGCACCAAAAACAAGGGCTTGCGCACCAACAGATGTGGATTAAACAAGGCAAAAAATTTTTGCATCCGCACCAAAAGGCTCCGAGGCGTCCCCCTATACATAGGGACGATCTTTCAGGATCTCCGTGTTGCGCCTGACCAACAACCAATCCAAGACCCTGGGAGCCCAATAGTTGAGATGATGCCCGATCCGGTCCATGTAGGAACTCAGGTCCATGTGATTCTGGCCATCGGACATGGCCTTAAAAATGGCTTCCGCGACAATCCGGGGATCCTTACGCAAATGTTCTGCCTTGGATTGATAACGATAATTCTTGAAACGGCCATCCACACGAGTATTTTGGAAATATCTGGACCGGAAACTGCCGGGATTGACATAAAGCGTTTTGACCGAAGTGCTGGCCAGTTCAATCTGCAAACTTTCATGAATTGAACCCAAGGCCACTTTCGAGGAGCAGTAGGAGGAGATACCTGGAAAGGCATGATGCATGGCCGCACTCATGATATTAACCAGATACCCTTTTTTCTGGTACAACATATCTGGCAATACCGACTGCATCATAGCAATAGGTGCAAACACATTTGTTCTGTAATTATCTTCATATACCTTAGCAGGGGTGTTGATAATGAAGCCTGCGGCATTGTATCCCGCATTGTTGATCAATACGGTCGGCGCATCACCCAACGTGGCTTTGATCTGTTGATACAATTCCGGGATCTGCTCGTACTGATGCAAATCAAAGCGGAACACATGGGCCACTCCCCCCCGATCCTGCACGCTCGTCTTGACTCGTTGCAATTCATCTAGATTGCGCGCCACCAACACCAAAGTAGCTCCCAGTTCAGCACTCTTCAAGGCCAACTGTTCGCCCAAACCGGATGTAGCACCGGTAATCAGGATCCTTTCGTCCTTCCACTCCATTGTGACTCACTCCTCTATTCAAATTATGCTGGTTCAGCGTGACATGGAGTTTTTGATAATTTCCGTTAGCTATATATAGATCCTCACCATTGCGAAGATGCGGTTTACGTCCCTGGATTGCCCTATTCTGCCGTCAGTCTAAAGACAAAATTTACACGGTTTCTATCAAAACTTCCAGTACTTTTTCGGATCCACTCCTGGCCTTATGGTGTCCGTGTCAGAATACCCTTTTCTAACAAATCCTTGACAATGGCGTGGGCAATTGTTTCTTTGCCTTGTTGTTCGTAATGAACCGCGTCCTTGGCGTACAGTTGTTCCGTCTGTGGAGAGTTCGAAAAGATGCTGGCCAGACTCTTGAAACTGCCTGGGTAATTGTGATTCATCCGGCTGTACATGGTTTCAATCGCCATATAAAGATGGTCGGTTTCAACCACGAAGTTGCCAGTCAGAACCGAAAATAGACGGTTTTCCTGGTGCAGATTGATAGCCTCGAAATTGAAGTTCGGAAAGAGGAATGTTTTTGGGGTCGGGTAGGGATGGTATTGTGGAAGCAGGACCGGTTGGAGATAGCCGACGAACGGGATATCTCTGGCTTGTGCCATGCCATAAAAGTCACGCAGATTGTTCTCCATGGCGGCTATGATGCGGTTTTCTGTGTCCGGTTCCAGTTGGCGGACACTGTTTTGAGCAGCTTGTACTACTTCGCTCATTGGTTTTTCGCGCTGCAACATTTTTCTAGTCGCTGCTAGCATAAGTTTCATGGTGTACGGAATGGCTATCGACAGATGATTGACGGAAAAAGAATAGAATCCACGCACGGCATTAGAGAGTAGTTGGGTAAGAACAGTAGATGTGTTGCCAATGTGTTGTATTTCATGGGCGAGTTGTTGGTGATAGCCATGGTATTGATCAAGCCAGGGCATGTTTTGATTTTTGCTGAGATAATAACTCAGGATGCGCGTCCAGACATCGTTGGCACCATCCAGAGAGAGTACCAGTTTGGGCTTGACGCCAGCTTGATCGAGCATGGGGAGAATCCAACTGGAGAAGTAGATTTTTTCAATAAAGGACATGTATCCCCACAATCCTGCATTCAATATCAAAAGATCTTGTTGCACTTTTTCCTGTTCGGCAAATTGTCGCAGGTATTTTGGCCAGTTGTCGCCGACGGTCGTTGATCCGCCAAAGGTGACAATCAAGAATTTTTTGTCGGCCTCTTTGATGTCACCGCCGAACCATTGCAAATGGCCATCCTTGCGAAAACCCATTGCCGGGTCGTATTGCATGGAGATGAAGTTGCCAATGCGCATCAATGGGAGTTCAGGGGGAAATTCTTTGCGGATCTCCTCAGCACTCATACGCAACTGAGCCGGAAATTGGCTAACCAGTCGACTTTCCGGCATGCCCGGCATGACTTTGTCCTGAATGACCGTTGCCAGCAACAGGGCGGATAGGCCTTCGAGAAAAATCAGGGAGAGCAGCAGATTCAGAATAATCAAGATTTTTTTTTTGGATGGTTGCATGGTTCGTTTTGAGTCTCGTGATGAATCGTTGGGGTGATGCTTGACAAAAAGTAATTGTTTTGCTTTATAGTCGTTGCGCAGTCAAGCATCACCGTATCATGTTTCCCAGATCAATCAAACCCTTTTTAAAGCATTCCAGTGGGTGCAATCATGGCAAACCATTTTGATCATAAACTTTATCAAGCTTGGGAGACACGTTGGCAAACCACCAACGACAAGGAGAGATTGTCACACTTGGGCTTACTCATGTTCCACGCCAAAAAACGTGTCTTACGTACCGTCTTGCCGGTACTGGCCCCACGTTCTGTGATTGAGGTGGGTTGTGGACTTGGTCACATCCTAGAACTCTATCAGCAAGCTGGGTTAAATTGCTTGGGCATCGATGTCTCTCCATCCGCCGTGCGTATCTGCGAAAAAAAAGGACTACGGGTGGAATTGAAAAATGTTGAGCATGAAACACGATCCTTTGATCTCGTCTCCAGTGATGGCATGCTGGAACATTTTTTAAATTTTGAGCCAATGGCGCAACACATGATGCGTCTGAGTGGGCGTTATGTATTGTTGATTCAACCCAATCATGGTTCCTTTTGGGGAAAAACGCTTCCTTTCTTGTCGGAATTGATGAAAGGGGATGACAATGTCCTTGAATATAATTATCGTATTGCCGATTTTGTTGATTGCTTTAAACAGGGTGGATTTGCTATCACCATGAACCTACCCATCTTTGCCGACGTCTTCCGCATCCTGGTTTTCAAGCGCACACATCCCGTTTGACGCTCCATATTCAGACAAACGTTTCTCGAGTTCCACCACTCTGCACTCCAACAACGCAAAATTCTGGGTAATTGATTTACGTTGATGAAAAGCCGTTGTCAAAGCAATGGTCATTTGCACCATCAGGACAAATAATGTTAAAAATGCAAACAGAGATAAAAAGGATGTAAGATTACTTATACCGATGATTTCACCAATTTCATGGTAAAAATTATCAAAAAAT
>JADFYY010000082.1 GCA_015232825.1 Magnetococcales bacterium | reverse complement strand
ATATCGCAACCCGGTTGATCGGCCAAGGCCAACCGCAACATCTCCAACCGATGGGTCACAGGAGCCAAGAGATTCGGCCCCTTGAACGGATGACCACCCGATGGAATAAAGACCACCCGCCCCAAACCCAACGCGCTCATCGCCTCTTGAGCTGGACGCAAATGACCATAATGCGGGGGATTAAATGCCCCGCCCAACAAACCCGTTTTTGGAATTACTGCCGCAATTGACCGTCTCCCAGCACGATGTATTTCAAACAGGTCAACCCCTCCAAACCCACAGGACCGCGCACATGCAACTTGTCCGTGGAAATTCCCATCTCCGCGCCTAGTCCAAATTGAAACCCATCGTTAAAGCGTGTCGAAGCGTTTACCATCACGGCAGAGGAGTCCACCTCTCGCAAAAAGCGCATGGCTCGTCCATGATCACGGGTGACAATGGTTTCGGTATGACGGGAAGAGTGGGTATCAATATGAGACAACGCCTCATCCAAACCCTTCACCACACGAATGGACAAAATGGCCGCTAGATGTTCTGTATCCCAATCTTCGGGCGAAGCAGGCACTACACCCTCGCCAACCAATGCCAAAGTACGTTCACATCCACGCAGTTCGCACCCGGCCTCTTGCAACTGCCGACACATCACTGGCAAAAACTCGGCGGCTACAGCCTCATGGACCAGTAAGGTCTCCGTGGCATTGCAAACCCCGGTACGCTGCATCTTGCCATTGAAGGTCAAGGCTTGAGCCATGGCCAAATCCGCGAAACGGTCCACATAGGTATGACAAATTCCGTCCAGATGTTTGATGACTGGAATGTGAGACTCCTCCATGACGCGACGAATCAACCCCTTGCCCCCCCGTGGGATGATCACATCTACATATTGATCGCTCTTGAGTAAGGCCCCCACTGCCGCCCGATCTGGGGTGTTGATCAATTGTACCGCATCCGCTGGCAAACCCGCCTCCTGCAATCCACGCGAAAGCCGTTGGGCAATGGCGCGGTTGGAGTGAATCGCCTCGGATCCACCCCGCAAGATCACAGCATTGCCCGATTTGATGCACAACGCCGCCGCATCGGCGGTTACGTTGGGACGGGATTCGTAAATAATGCCGATCACCCCCAGAGGCATCCGCATCCGTCCTACCATCATGCCGTTGGGACGGGGTTTCATCTCGGTGATCTCCCCCACCGGGTCGGGTAATGCAGCCACCTCCCGCACCCCGTCAGCCATGCCCTGAATCACCTTGTCAGTCAAACGCAAACGGTCAATGAGGGCTGGAGCCAATCCATTGGCTTCGGCTGCGGCTAAATCTTTGGCATTGGCTTCTTGCAAAGCCTTCGCATCCGCCAGCAACGTGCTGGCCATGGTCTCCAACGCCCGATTCCGGGAGTTTCCATCTATGGCCGCCATAACCCGCGCTGCACGGCGCGCCTGTTGGCCGATCTTCTCGATCAATGCGCTTACCTCGGTCATGTTTACCCTCACTTTAATGGCATAAAACAAAATTCTCTGGTCAGAACCAGATTATCCCGATGAATCACCTCTTCAGCCCCCAAATATCCCAACACCCCTTCAAACTGCCGACTGTGACGACCGGCAATACAGGCTAAATCACTGCTATTATAATTGACAATCCCCTTGGCCAACTCCTGCCCTTTGGGATCCTGACAATGGACCACTGCACCTCTGGCAAACTCCCCAGTCACCGCCAAAATCCCCTTGGCCAATAAACTCTTGCCTGCCAGCAAAGCCGCAGACGCGCCCGCATCCAAAAACAACTCGCCCCGTCCCACGCGAGCATTGACAATCCAACGTTTGCGAGCTGGCAAATGGTGTTCTTGTCCCAAAAACAGTGTCCCCACCGGTTCATGGCCAAATACTTCAGAAATGGGATGATCCCGGAATCCGTTGGTCAACACCATGCGGCACCCACTGCGAGCAGCCATCCGAGCGGCCTTGATCTTGGTGGCCATCCCTCCTTTACCCACCTGAGAGCCAACTCCACCAGCCATGGCCTCTACCTCTGGCGTCACCTGTTCCACTAGAGGAACAAAACGCGCATCGGGATTGAGACGGGGATTGCTATCATACAGGCCATCGATGTCAGAGAGCAAAATCAATAAATCCGCATCCACCAGATCAGCCACATTGGCAGACAAGGTGTCGTTGTCGCCAAATTTCAATTCATCGGTCATGACCGTGTCATTTTCATTGACCACGGGGACCAATCCCAACTCCAACAAGGTTTTCAAGGTGTCACGGGCATTGAGATAGCGTTGCCGGTTTTCGACATCGTCGCGGGTCAGGAGTGCCTGGGCCACATAGACACCAAGAGCGGCAAAGGCCTCCTCGTAATGACGCATCAGCACCCCTTGCCCGGCAGCAGCAGCGGCCTGTTTCTCCTGCACCGAGGCCAAAGGACGATTCAATTTCAAGCGAGGTCTGCCAGCCGCCACCGCGCCAGAGGTCACCACCACCACCCGACGCCCTGTGGCCATGAGCCCAACGATTTCCGCCGCACGGGCAGCAATCCACTCAGGACGCAACCCCTCGCCACCGCCAGTCAAAAGATTGGAGCCAATTTTGATCACAATGCGCCGGGCATTGACTACCGCTTGCCACTCCTGACGCAAACGGGTTTCATTCATGAGTCCAGATGCATTCGACTCCATCATCACCATCCTCGTCGTCATCGGTCTGTTCGTGATGAACACTTCCGCGACCAGCCTTGGTGGGGGCATCCTCAATCGGGGCGTAAAACCGATCTGGCTCTCGATCACTTTTGACCGCATCCAGTCGTTGCGACAAGGCATGAATCAAAGGGTCGATCCCTTCACCGGTGGCCGCCGAGATCCAATGAATCGCCTCAACTTCGTCACGGAGTGCCTTGCGAAATTTTTTGAACCGCTTCTCACGCTTGTCTGGGGGAATCAAGTCGCATTTGGTCAATACCACCCAGCGGGGTTTATCGGCTAAAGCCTGGGAATAGGCTGCCAATTCCGCCTCGATCATTCGAAAACGGGTCAGCGGTTTTAACTCTTCCATGGGAGAGAGATCCACCAGATGGATCAACACTGGACAGCGTTCGATATGCTTGAGAAAGGCGCGACCCAACCCCTTGCCAGCCTCAGCCCCTTCCACAAGACCCGGAATGTCGGCCACGACAAAGCTGGAATCCATCCCAACCCGCACCACACCCAAATTAGGCACCAGCGTGGTAAAGGGATAGTCCGCGATTTTGGGACGTGCGGCGGAAATTTTGCTTAATAAGGTAGATTTTCCAGCGTTGGGCATGCCGATCAAGCCCACATCGGCCAGAAGTTTCAACTCCAGCCACACCCAGAGTTCCACACCCGATTCCCCGTTTTGAAACTGACGAGGAGAGCGATTGACCGAACTCTTATAGTGGATATTTCCTTGACCGCCGCGACCACCAGGGGCCACGACAAAACGTTGCCCAGGGTGCAACAGGTCGCAGAGCATAGAACCATCGGCATCGTCACGTACCACTGTACCCACAGGAACCCGGACTTCCAGATTGGGAGCCGAGGAGCCTGTGCGACCCTTGCCCATGCCATTGGTGCCGCGTTTGGCTTTGAGATGTTGTGTATAGCGGAAATCAATCAGGGTATTCAAATGGGAATCGGCCACGAAAATGACATCGCCACCCCGACCACCATCGCCCCCATCCGGGCCACCTAAGGGAATAAATTTTTCCCGGCGAAACGTTGCCGCACCATCTCCGCCATCGCCAGAACGCACGAAGATTTTTACTTCATCCAGGAAACGCATGCCGTCTGCTCAACTCCCGGCCAGACCCTCGTTTTAAGCCAACCTGGACCTCCCAAGGCGGAAAGATCCAGGATGAATAAAAAACGCTCAGGCGGCCACAACGTGAATATAACGACGATTATTGCGTTGGCCAAAGGTCACTGTACCTTCCACCAGAGCGAACAAGGTATAATCCTTGCCCATACCAACGCCCTCGCCTGGATGGACTTCAGAACCACGCTGTCTGATCAGGATGTTTCCTGCCAAGACTTTTTGTCCACCATACCGTTTCACGCCAAGACGGCGTCCTGCGGAATCGCGACCATTGCGAGTACTACCGCCTGCTTTTTTGTGTGCCATGATTAAAGACTCCTGCCAAGCATCATCCTTGAGGCCGACTTAAGCCAACAAAAGGATTGGGTTTAAGTTACGGAGTGATTTCAGTCACGCGCAATTCTGTCAGGCTTTGACGGTGTCCTTGCGTGCGACGATAATTTTTACGCCGTTTTTTCTTGAAAACAAGCACTTTCTTGTCCCTGAACTGCCTTAAAATCGTGCCTGTCACCTGACTGCTTGCCACATCGGCCCCGACTTTTACGCCCTCATCGACGGAAACGAGCAGCACGTCACCAAGCTGCACAGCCTCGCCTTCTTCACCGGGCAATTTTTCGACACGCACGATATCATTGACAGCCACTTTATATTGCTTTCCGCCAGTGCGGACCACTGCATACATGTCAACCACTCCTTAATTTTTTGCTGACTAAAAAGTCGAATCGGAAACGATCTATTATCACCGTGTGCTACAAAATGTCAACCCAAAACTCTGCAAAATCTCCAAAGTTTCGAATAAAGGCAAACCCACCACGCCAGAATAGGATCCATCCACATGGGCGACCAGAAAGGCCCCGATCCCTTGAATGGCATAAGCACCCGCCTTATCGAGAGGCTCTTGAGTGGCCACATAGGCGTTTATTTCATGGATTGTCAATATTTTAAACCGCACTTTGGTCTCCACAACCACCGAGATTCCAGAGTGTTCATGATCGGCAAACACGGCCACGCCTGTCAACACCCGATGCACCTTGCCCGAAAGTCGGGTAAGCATCGCCACGGCTTCATTGGCATCGGTCGGTTTCCCCATGATCTCCTCGCCTAGATAGGATCCATCGGGTTGGTGCGTGCCGCCCAAAACCACGGCGGTATCGGCCCCTAGAACCAAGTCCACCTCTGGGGCCAAACCGGCAAGGGCTTTGGTTTTTGCCATGCGTTCGACATAATGGTGCGCATTCTCTCCTGGCCAAAGGGTCTCATCCACATGGGTTGGCCACACCTCTGGGTTCAAACCGACCTGTTGCAGGAGAGTCAGTCGTCGTTGGGAGGCGGACGCCAAGCGCAACCGGAGGGTGCTAGGGGACCAAAAAGTGGGGACAGAAGGGCCATTCAACCCATTTTTTGAAAAATTCTCCAAAAACCCTCTCCCATATGGTCAAGAACACTTGACGGTTTGCGTGTTTAGACCCTATTGTTCGCTTGCATCCATCAATCCAAGTCGGCTGTAGTCTGCCGAATGTGGAGTTTATTTTCGCGCTTTATTTCTGTGAAAAGCCAGCTACCTATGAACGATTCACCCTCTACCAATCTACCACCGGTTCTTGAACGCCTCAAGGAATTGATCGGTCCAGATCTGGAGCGGACCAACGCCATTATTCTGGAACAGTTGAACTCTCAAGTTGAACTGATCCCCATGCTTGGTGCGCATATCATCTCCAGTGGGGGCAAGCGTCTTCGTCCTGTCCTCACCTTATTGACCGCCCGTCTGTTCAACTATAAGGGTCAAGACGACGCCTTGCTTGCGGCGGTGGTGGAATTTATCCATACCGCAACGTTGCTTCATGACGATGTGGTAGATAGTTCTGGCACTCGACGTGGTCGCGCCACTGCCAATTCGGTTTGGGGCAGCAAGGCTCCGGTTTTGGTTGGGGATTATCTGTTTTCCCGTTCCTTTCAGATTTTGGTTGAGCATGGCAATCTCAAGGTATTGCAGATCATCGCCGATGCCTGCGCGGTCATCTCCGAAGGGGAAGTGATGCAACTGGTGGCCACCAACGATCTTGCCACCACCGAGGCTCACTACCTGGAGGTAGTCACTCGCAAGACTTCCACATTATTTGCCGCAGCCGCCCAACTGGGAGCCGTTCTCAACCACCGATCCGAAACGGAAGAACATGTTCTGTCCAAATACGGACTTCTGTTAGGCAATGCCTATCAAGTGGTGGATGATGCTCTGGACTATTCGGCCACCAATGAAGTCTTGGGCAAGGCTGTTGGGGATGACTTCCAGGAAGGAAAAATCACCCTGCCAGTGATTCACGCTTATCGGCATGGCACTGAAGAGGAAAAAGAGTTTTGGCGTGCCTGTCTGGAACGCAAGGAGTTTCCCAAGGATGCCCTGCAACGGGCCATTCAACTGGTGAAAGAGCGTGGGTCGCTCGATTTTGCCATGCAACGGGCCAAACAGTTCGCGCAAGATGCCAAAATGCAATTGATCGGTCTCCCAGACACACCAGAACGTGAAGCCATGGCCATGCTGGCTGATTTTTCCGTCGAAAGGAGCTATTGACGCACAAGGCTTTATGAATTACTATGATGAGACTTGAAGATTCATCGGGGTGTGGCTCAGTCTGGTAGAGCACAGCGTTCGGGTCGCTGGGGTCGTGAGTTCGAATCTCGCCACCCCGACCATTCAAATCAAGTCCTTACGGCCACTCTAACCAAGTGGCCGTTTTTTTTACATACAATCGGTCTTTAAAAAATGGATTGACATGACAATGTAACCGACATTGGGTTCATGATCTTTCCCAATCTTCCAGTCGCAGCCTATCGACACGTCCAAATTCACGCGAATTGTGAGTCACCAATATGGCTTGGAGCGAACGGGCGTGAGCTGCGATCAGGGTATCGTAATGACCGATTTGTTGCCCGACTCGAATCAGTTCACAACGTATCTGCGCGGCCTCTATGGATTGTTCGTCACCAAAGTCCAATACTTGGATATATTTCAAAAAATGTGACAAATTGGCGTAGTTTCGTTGTTGCTGTTTAGAGTTGCACACCCCGAACTCCAGTTCATACCGAACGATTTGTGAAATGGCGACTTCCCTAGGGGAGACCTGTTGCAACCTTACACGCAAGGCTGAAGGAGTACCATTGATCACACAGATACAAACGTTGGTGTCCAGCATGTATCGGATCATTCAAACGTCATCCTGGGGAGATCGGTTGATAAGCCACCAGCTACCGAAAGGTCATCACTGAAACCGATGAACCCCTCAACGAACCCATCCCATGAGTGGACGCAAGGAGTCAAGATCAATCTGTTACCCGATTTGGCGATCATCACTTCGTCTGTATCCAGCCGAAACTGAGAGGGTAAACGGATAGCTTGACTGTTTTCGTTGATAAAAACTGTCCCGATAGTTGTTTGCATGATGAGGCTCCGTTGCTTGTAAGAATCTGTTTGGTAATATTAAAAAAATCCATTTTTACATTCCCATTATGCTGGGCTAGACGTTTGCCAACGTTATCGCTCTCACCAATATAAACTGAATATTTGAATATTCCTTCTGGATTTTGTCCGGTCAAAAAATAGATGTCTGTACGCTTAGACTCGCTCCGTCGGATCAAATCGGGCAACCGTGAACGTGGCGCGAATCAGCGATAATCATTCCGTTCGGAGTCCCATCAACCAAGAACAAGTTTATTGTTTGACCTCGCGCCATTATTTTTTCCTTTTACATAGAGTGATGGTAATTTATCATTGTAAAACCGCTTGTGCTGAATCGGCCTCAAAGATTCTATCGAGCCAAATTTCTAAATCTTTCAGATTTGCGGAAGCCACCCTTGCTCGAACGGGTTCTGGAACCGCACCGAAACGACGTTGAAGGAGTTGGAGCAGTGTTTCGGCTTTACCTTCCTGTTTGCCTCGCTTTTCCCCTCGCTTTTCTCCAATCCGCTCTATACTTGAAATGTAAGGCATATTTTGGTTCTCCTCAAATTCAACGATTTCAGACCTCAACTGTTCAGCAAGCTCTTTCGGTAAATGCATGACCCAGTCGATAAAATGAAACAGATCAATTATTTGCTGACGATTGAAACCCTGTTTATATAAGCCACGAATCAGACGTACTTTTTCCTGATAACGGTCTTTCATCCGATGTTTAGTTTTTTTTGCATGAAGATGCGCCAATGTGACAACCGCAAACAGATTGCTGGACTCCTTCAAATCGGTTTTTGAATAGTCCAGCAGCTTGACTGCCGTAAACTGATAGCTCTGGCGTGTTCCCCATAGTTCATAACCAAACTCCGTTGGTCGCCAACCGATATTTCCATCCGCCAGAATAGCCAAGCTGACTACTGGCCGTTGATAGAGGTCATAGGCCCTGTAGTGATAAATATACATTCCTTCCGCAAAATTCCGCTTACGATCTCCTTGTATTTCAATATGAATCAAAACCCAGTATTCGTTGCCGTCGCGCCGCCACACCTTGACCAACTTGTCCATGCGTCGATCCCCGACTTTGGCCTCACGGGTGATACGGGCTAATTCAGTATCGAGGAATTCGTATCCTGATTCCCAGTCGATATCGTCATGGGCGATTGGAAGGAAAAAAGCCAAAAAATCCTTGAAATAGGTCTCAATGATTTCTTTCCACGGAACGTCAAATTCATCATTCGGATGCTTTTTATCACCTTCCTGAGTGGACATCTCTTCCCCCCTTATGCACACCTGCCACTCCCCCAGTCACAAAATGACGGTACTGGAGTCATGAATCCAAATTAACTTATTGAAGTACACTTGAATTTCAAGAAACAGCAAAATCTCTGGCCCGATGGGTAATGCTGCCAGCTCCCAAAAACAAAACAACATCTCCAGGCTGCAACAACCTTTCTAACGCCTCACGCCAATTCTCCCCACCGGGCAATGATTGGGCTGCCGTTCCGCTTTTGGCTAGTATGCCCGTGGCCAAGGGAATCTGACCGCCATCTTGCAGAATACCAGGCAGAGGAGCCTCGCCAGCTGGATAAATGCGATCCACTAAAACCAAATCGGCCTCCGCAAAGCATCCCAAGAACTCTTCAAATAAGTCATGGACCCGACTGTACCGGTGCGGCTGAAAAATGGCCACTAGACGCCGTGGACCATACGCATCCCGCGCCGCAGAAAGGGTGGCGCGAATCTCAGTGGGATGATGGGCGTAATCATCAATGATGGTCCGCTCTGGAGTGTCTGACAGAATATCAAAACGCCGCCGTACCCCGTGATAACGATCCAATCCCTGCACAATGATTTCCCAAGGAATACTTAATTCCAAAGCCACCGCCATGGCCGCCAAAGCGTTGGAGATGTTGTGCCGACCCGGTAAAGGAATACCAACATCTCCCAAAAGCAACGACTCTTCCCTCTCCCGATCCTGAAAAAATACCTGAAAATGAGTGCGTCCCTGCTCTTGACGGATGTTGCGTGCTTGATAATCGGCTCCAGGATTTAACCCATAGGTGATAACACGTTTATCTTCCAAGCGGGGAATCAATGCTGCCACTTCAGGATGATCATAACAAAGTACGGCCAGACCATAAAACGGAATCTTTTCTAGAAACCCCTGGTAGGCAAGACGGACCGCATCAAAATTCTTGTAGAATTCCATATGCTCTGGGTCCATGTTGGTCACAACGGCAATGGTGGGAAATAGTTTCAAAAATGAACCATCGCTCTCGTCGGCCTCCGTAACCAAAAAATCCCCATGCCCCAAACGAGCATTGCTACCAAACGCCTTGACCACCCCACCATTGACCACCGTGGGATCCATGCCAGCCTCATGCAACAAGGCGGCAGTCATAGAGGTGGTCGTGGTTTTGCCATGGGTTCCCGCGATGGCGATGCCATATTTAATGCGCATCAGTTCGGCCAGCATCTCGGCACGTCTGGCCATGGGAATGCGCAAACGTCGGGCTTCTAAGATCTCTGGATTGTCCGGTTTGATGGCTGAGGAGCGAACCACCACATCGGCATGACGCACATTTTCAGAGTTATGTCCGATGAATAGGGTTGCTCCCAAATCCCTAAGACGCTGCACCGAGGCATTGGACGACATGTCTGAACCGGAAACCTGATAGCCCAGATTAAGCAATACCTCCGCGATACCGCTCATGCCAATGCCGCCAATGCCCACAAAATGGAGCTTGCGGATTTTTTCGTACATAGAATGTCAGTCCTTCGTTGTCCGCAGAAGTTGCAGGATTTCCACCATCATGGTGGTGGCCGCATGGGGACGGGCCAAAGTGCGGGCGTTCTCGCCAGCGATCACCAGACTTTCCGGGTCTTGGTATCGTTGACGCAAGAATTCTACCAGCCAGGATACGTTAAACTCTTTCTGGGTCTGGGTCCAGGCTCCTCCTGCATGAGTCAGAGGAATCGCGTTGGCGGTCTGATGGTCGTCGGCGGCAAATTCGTATGGAATCAATAGAGAAGGACGGGCGACTGCTGCCAGTTCAGCCACAGAAGAGGCACCGGCTCGGCTGATGACCAAATGAGCATCCTGGTAGGCCGTGGCCATATCCTTGAAAAAAGTGGCCGTCTCCGAGGGTATGCCTGCCTGCTCATAGAGCGTTTGCACGCTTGCCAGATCTTCAGGACGGGCCTGTTGCCGTACATGAAAACGCAATCCCTGCTGGTGAAGCTCAATCAAGGCGTGAGGAACAACCTCAGTGAAAATGCGTGCCCCCTGACTGCCGCCAAAGATCAGTAGTCGCAAGGGTTCGCTTGTTTTTGGCGGGACCAAGGAGGGGAAGGGGACCGGAAACTCTTTGCGTACTGGATTGCCGGTCTCAACGGCGACCCCTTGCGGAAAAAAAGTCGTGGCTTGAGCAAAACCGGTTAAAACCCGGTTGGCCAGTCGTCCGAGCCAGCGGTTGGTGAGTCCAGGAATGGCGTTTTGCTCATGCAATAGGGTGGGAATGCCCAATAACCGGGCCGCCACCACGGAAGGAGCCGAAGCGTATCCACCCATGCCCAAAACCGCGTGCGGCGCAAAGTCACGAACCGCACGCAAGGCCCCAACAAAGGCAACCGGAAGCCCAAGTACCGTGTGAATCTTGGCCATGGCTCCGCCGCCTTTGATGCGACCGACTTTTAAGGTAATTAACCGTTTTCCCAGTTCAGGGAGAATGCGGCACTCCATTCCACCACTGGCCCCCACGAACAGGGTTTCACCACCCCCCGCTTCCCAGAGATCTGCCAAGGCCACAGCAGGAAAAAGGTGTCCACCCGTGCCACCGCCTGCAATCAGGAGTCGTTTATTGGTAGGGGTCATGGTCGTGCCATCTTTGTTTGTGTTTGTCCGCAATCCATTCATCTCAAATATGTCCCATCATATCATTGACATTCTTGGCCACAACAAAGCGGGCTGGATCGTTTTTAGCGGCTAACGCCTGAAAGTGGGAGCGACCACACGCGATTTTGGCGTTTTCCTTCTCCCGCAGATCCTCTGCGAACAAAGATCCCTTGGTCTCCACCACGAAATAGATTCGTTCCGCCCCCTCGCTTTCCACCAGAACCGCCCAGTCCGGGTTGTAGCTGCCAAGAGGGGTGGGGATCTTGAACCAGCTGGGCAGTTTGGCATAAACCCGCACTGCCTCGTTTTTTTCCAGTTGCTCGGCGAACGTGCGTTCCACGCCCTCCGAATCATAGACTACATGCTCATAAACCGATTTTTTGGTGTCTTTCAACAACTCTTTTAAATATCCGCTCAACTCCTCCTGTTCGAAGAGTTCTTGTGCCCAGAAGTGGTCATCGCCGATGCGCTGGTAGCGGATGCCGTCCACCAAAGCCAGACGCTTGGCGCGTTGTATGGCCTCGGAGGCCAGCTCGATGAACTGCTGAGGGTTGCGGCGAAAATCCCCCAATCGGCCACTGTCACGGAGAATGCGGACAATACTGACGCGAGTGAGTTGGGTCTGATCTTGCAGTACGGTCAGCAAATCGGGCAACTCGATGTCGTACTCGTCGATGAGAATCGGGGCGGATTGGGTCGTCTCCCTAGCCTCCACCCCACCCTTGCCAATGGCTAGATCAGCCTTGCGGACCTGCACACAGGCTTGCGTGATCGCGGGTCCGTGCAAAATGGCCTGGGCGCAATTGGCAACCAGTCGTTCATTATCGAATGCCACCCGATAGGTGGTCTTGTGGCGGATGCGCTGCCAGAGAGCTTTAAACGCCTCGCTGTGGAGAACCGCTTTGCGAGTCTGGATCTTCACGCGCTCATCGGCATTTTTGATATTGAATTTTCCGGCCAGTTTGCGCAGGATCGCTTCCACTGGACGTTGACAAGACAAAAAACTTTCCGGGAGTACCAATGATTCCTCCCGCAAGGCGTGGCGCAACGTCTCTTGCACCTTGCCTTTGGCGTCTAGATAGCCGGTGGCTTGCAAATGATTCCATAACGCTTTCGATGCATCGATTCCCAGAGGTATGGTTGAGCCGTCTGCTTGCGGCAGCGGAATATTGGCGAATTGATGTTTTTCTACCATGCCGAAACGAATGCCATTCTCTTGTTCGATCTCTTGCTGCAAGGTCGCAGCGAATTGCTCGAAACTCTCAGTGGCGATGACGGTCAAGGTATTGAGAGATGAGTCATGCAACCGCTCCCCTGACTGATTGACGCACAAACGCAACCCCCGTCCGATGGATTGGCGGCGGGTCATCTCGGTGCTCATGTCACGCAACACACAAATCTGAAAGACGTTGGGATTGTCCCACCCCTCACGCAATGCGGAATGGGAGAAGATGAACTGCAAAGGAGTCTCGAAACTCAAGAGTTTCTCCTTGTCGCGCATAAT
>JADFYY010000081.1 GCA_015232825.1 Magnetococcales bacterium | reverse complement strand
AAGTGACTGATAGTATGGCATTTATCACTGTATTTATCTATATCCATCTCTTCTTCTGTCATTGTGAATCGCAAGGGATCCGTGTAAAGACCAAGGATCACTACTGGCAACAGATAGCCGAGACCCCTTCCAACATGAGATAGGCTGGCTTGGCCAAATTTGAGTTGGAATCCGATTGACTCAATTTCAAACACCTTCAGAGGAGTGGAGATCGAGAGGTTGTGCATGATATCCTGAACAGCCTGGATCAGGGGGGCTTCTATAATCCGGTTTTGAAACAGCAGCTTCCCATTTTCGTCCATGGAGATGGGTGCCAAGTAGTGAACCGACTCGTTTTGTGAACGATGGAGAAGTTGGGCTGCACGCATACCGTCGGCACCGATATTTCGAATATCCTCTGTCGCGGGTCGGTACAAGCTAGGCGGGTGACCGCGCTGAGCACCAAGATAATGAAATTCAAGGAGAAGTGATTTCAGGTCGTCAAGAGGAGGTTCAAAGAGAATGAGATAGGCATTATGCCAAGCCCTCTGTCCCAAGCGTGGGCCGACTTTGTTGCGATCAATCTGTAAATGGGGGATGAAATGATCAAGAGCTATTTCAATACGATCCGCAAGATTATTATTCCACTGGCAGACCCAGGAAGAATAATCATTGCGAATATCTATCCTCGTGATGGGGTAGTTATTATGGTCGCCCTCACGGCATGCAGTGGCTAGGATTTCCTTGATACGTACCGATCCGTTGATTTCAATATAAGAAACCTGAAGAGTCGATTTTATTGTCACAAAATCAGGGGGGGTCTTCAACCATGGCACATCAGCCCAGTTTGCTAAATGTTCGCGATTGGGATCGCGTGCCTTTTCAAGGGCAGCAATCGTATCGACCCTGCTTACCCATTGGAGTTCGATGATCGGTCCTTGGACCTCGGAAGCTGAACTCGGCCAGCCGTGAGTCAGTTCCCTCAGGTTGAAAGCATCCACGTCTCCTTCCATCAACTTCAATACGACATCCTGCTTGGGTTCAGCCAAGGTTTGTCTTAACAAAAGCAAGGCCTGAATAATTGTACTTTTTCCTGAATTGTTTCTACCAATGATTATATTTAGAGGAGTGAGTTGAAATGTAGTTTTTTCCTTGAAGCACTTAAAATTAGTAATAGATATTTCTGTTAACCTACCATGACTCATTGACAGTTTCCTGCGCTGGTATTTCCCCGTGTTTTTAATTGGTGGGCGGAACAGGGATCGAACCTGCGACATTCGGCTTGTAAAACCGATGCTCTCCCGACTGAGCTATCCGCCCATGCCAAATAATTGTGAGTTATTTCTTTTTCTTGACTACCTTTTTCGGGTCTGACACCGCTTCGACGCTCTCTTTTTTGACTACCGGGGCTGGAGCGGCTACTGGCGGTTTGGGGGGTGCAACCGGAGCCGGTTTGACAACGCTTACAGCATCCTTCAAACCTTTGCCGGGCTTGAACTTGGGCAATTGAGCCGCCGGAATGTTGATTTCCGCACCAGTACGCGGATTGCGTCCAGTACGTGCGGCCCTTTCTGATACCATGAAGGAACCAAATCCAACCAAACTGACTTGGTTGCCAGCCTTCAAAGTGTTTTGGATGGCATTAATAACCGCATCAACAGCTTCTGCTGCTTGGGCTTTGGTCAGCTTGGCTTCCGCCGCAACAGAATCAACGAGTTCTGATTTATTCAATGGATGTTCTCCCCTGGTCATAGCGTTTTTTTAAGATTTTGTCATGTTGGGTAAGTAACTATACGTTGCGCATTCACGGTGTCAAGCGGTTTTCTGTAAGTTAGGTGCCATTTTTTGATTATTTTGCCAAAAATGCCCAAACCGCCACAAAACCACATCACGTCAATGCGTAACCGATGGCGCATCTCCCAAAATGACCTCCTGCTGAATCAATAGAGCAGGATCCGTCGTTTCTAAAGAGAGTTCAGGCTTGACAAGTGTATTCTTCAAGGTTCCCCGCAAAGCCAAAGTCAACACTTGATCCATATGGGTGACGGGATGAATTTCTAGATCTTTGAGAATGGTTAAAGAGATCTCTTTCAGATCCTTGACGTTCTCTTCCGGGATAATGATGTGCTTGATACCAGCCCGATGCGCCGCAAGAAGCTTCTCCTTCAATCCGCCAATGATCAAAACCCGACCGCGCAAAGTAATTTCTCCGGTCATGGCCACATCTTTACGCACAGGCACTCCATACAGGGCACTTACCAAAGAGGTACACAAGGCAATGCCCGCCGATGGGCCATCCTTGGGCGTGGCCCCCTCTGGGACATGAATGTGTATATCCCGTTTTTGGAAAAACTCATCCACTTCCAATCCCCACTCCCTGGCACGGGAACGGGCATAGGTGAGGGCCGCTTGCGCCGACTCCTGCATCACATCACCCAACTTGCCCGTGGTGGTCAGCTTGCCCTTGCCCTCAATGTGAATGCTTTCA
This sequence comes from Magnetococcales bacterium, assembly GCA_015232825.1. GTDB lineage: Bacteria > Pseudomonadota > Magnetococcia > Magnetococcales > Magnetaquicoccaceae > Magnetaquiglobus. Next base: position 10,223 of record JADFYY010000081.1, on the reverse strand, counting down.
ATGGTTAGCAGTTCACCGCCCACTTCAGTCCAAGCCAATCCCGTAGCTACACCCACCATGTCTTCGTTTTCCACCAGACCAAACCGATAGCGGCGTACCCCCAAATATTTGGCCAAACTCTTAGAACCAATGGAAATACGCTCCCGTTGCGGATCCGACAGAATCGTGCGGGTGGATTTGCGACACAAACCCGCAATCTCCCGGTCTAAGTTGCGAACCCCAGACTCACGGGTGTAATAGCGAATAATATCCAGCAACGCCCCATCCGAAAGGGTAAACTCCCCCTCTTTCAAGCCGTGCGCTTCCATCTCCTTGGGTATCAGATATTTGGTGGCAATTCGCATCTTTTCCTGCTCCGTATACCCTGCCAGACGGATAATCTCCATGCGGTCAAGCAACGGACGCGGAATGTTGAGACTGTTGGCTGTGGTAATGAACATCACTTTGGAAAGATCATAATCGACTTCAAGATAATGATCGTTGAATGTACTGTTCTGTTCTGGGTCAAGCACCTCCAACAAAGCCGATGAAGGGTCACCTCGGAAATCCGATCCAACCTTGTCAATCTCATCCAACAGAAAAAGCGGATTGTTGGATCCAGCCTTTTTCATCGATTGAATGATTTTTCCCGGCAAAGAACCAATGTAAGTACGGCGATGGCCACGAATTTCAGCCTCATCCCGAATCCCACCCAATGAGATACGCACATACTCCCGACCCGACGCCCTAGCAATGGACTTGGCCAAAGAGGTCTTACCTACTCCAGGCGGTCCCACCAGACAAAGGATCGGTCCCTTGATCTTCTCCACCTTCAACTGCACTGCAAGCTGTTCTAGAATCCGTTCCTTGACCTTTTCTAAACCCCAGTGATCCTCTTCCAGAATCTCTTCGGCACGAGTCAGTTCGTGCTTCAATTCGGTGGTTTTGCTCCAAGGCAAACTGACCAGCCAATCCAAATAATTACGTACCACCGTGGCCTCAGCAGACATGGAGGCCATTTGTTTCAATTTTTTCAATTCCGACTCGGCCTTTTTGCGGGCCTCTTCGCTCATGCCAACCGAGGTAATCTTCTCTGCCAGCTCGTTGATTTCATCTTTCTCATCATCGCGATCCCCAAGCTCTTTTTGAATCGCCTTGATTTGTTCGTTCAAGTAATAGTCGCGATGACTTTTCTCCATCTGCCGTTTAACGCGACCACGAACCCGTTTTTCCACCTGCAAGACATCGATCTCTTGTTCCAACACCATCAGCAACCGCTCCAGGCGACCGGTCACGGTGGGGATTTCCAGAAGCTCTTGCTTTTCAGTTACCTTAAGGGCCACATGAGTGGCGACAATATCGGCCAACCATCCAGGATCGGTAATGGTATGAAAGGTCGCTAAAACTTCAGGAGCCACCTTTTTGTTGACCTTGGCATAGTTATCGAACTGTTCGATCACCGTGCGCATCAGAGCCTGATTTTCCGTCGCATCCGACGGTTCATCCTCCAGAAAACGTCCTTCGACCAGGAAATAGGGATCCTTTTGGAAGTAACGACGGATTTGCATCCGACGTCCTCCCTCCACCAACACCTTGACCGTGCCATCTGGAAGCTTCAGCACTTGCAGGATGGTTCCCACCACGCCAACGCTGTTGATCTCTTCTTGTTCTGGGTTGTCGTTGGTGGCGACTTTTTGTGTCACCAACAAAATCTGCCGACTCTCCTCTTTGCCTGTCACCGCTTCCAAAGCGCGAATGGAACGGTCACGACCCACAAAAAGGGGAACGATCATATGGGGAAATACCACGATATCCCGCAATGGCAAAGCAGGAATGCGCAACAGTTGAGTCGCAAATATATCTTTTGGCATGAGATTTAAACGCTCCTGGATAGGCGTTCAGGCCTGGGCTTCCATGGGGGCATCCTCATAAATGAGGAGCGGTTCTGCACTGTTTTCAATGCACTCTTGGTTGATCACCACTTCCGTGACGCCGGTGATGGAGGGGATGTCAAACATGATCCCCAATAGCACCGATTCCAGGATGGCACGCAATCCACGAGCCCCGGTTTTATGCTTGATGGCCTTTTTGGCCACGGCCCGGACCGCTTCATCCGTAAATGTTAATTGTACACCTTCCATGGAAAACAGTTTGCTGTATTGCTTGAGCAGTGCGTTTCTTGGTTCACGCAGGATTTTGATCAAGGCATCCTGATTCAACTCCTCCAGCGTGGCCACGACCGGCAAACGACCGACAAATTCCGGGATCAAGCCAAACTGCAACAAATCTTCGGGCTCCAACATCGCCAGCAGTTCATTCACCTTTTTGCTGTCGTCCTCGCTTTTGACCTCAGCCCCGAAACCAATGCCATGATGCTTGTTGGAGCGTCGTTCAATCACCTTTTCCAGGCCGTTGAAGGCCCCACCGCAAATGACTAAAATATTTGTGGTGTCCACCTGCAGGTACTCTTGTTGCGGATGTTTGCGACCTCCTTGGGGCGGAACATTGGCAATGGTTCCTTCGATGATCTTCAGCAAAGCCTGTTGCACCCCTTCCCCAGAGACGTCGCGGGTGATGGAAGGGTTTTCGGATTTGCGCGAAATTTTATCAATTTCATCGATGAAGACAATGCCCTTTTGCGCCTTTTCCACGTCATTATCTGCCGCTTGCAAGAGGCGCAAGATGATATTTTCCACATCCTCACCCACATAGCCCGCTTCGGTCAGGGTGGTGGCGTCTGTGATGGTGAAAGGGACATCGAGAATACGGGCCAAGGTTTGTGCCAACAAGGTCTTGCCGCAACCCGTGGGACCGATCAGCAACAGATTGCTTTTGGCAATCTCGACATCTTCGTGCAAACCGCCGCTACGGGACTCCAACCGCTTGTAGTGGTTGTAAACCGCCACGGCAAGGATGCGCTTGGCTTTATCTTGACCGATGACGTATTCATCCAAGATGGCTTTGATCTCTTTCGGAACGGGAATGCCAGACCGCTTTTTGATTGAGCCTCCCTCCGGTTTCTCTTCCTTGATGATATCCCGGCACAGTTCTACGCATTCATTGCAAATGAATACCGAAGGCCCCGCAATGAGTTTGCGTACCTCGTGCTGGGTTTTGCCACAAAAAGAACAATGGAGTAGGCTGCCGGGATCTGAAATTTTTTTGGCCATCGATTCATCTCGTTATGGGTAGAAACGTTTATTTAGACGTCATCTGTTTTGGGCAGTTCACGTTGATTAATCACCCGATCCGCCAAACCGTACTTGCAGGCTTCGGCAGCATCCATGAAATAATCGCGATCCATGTCACGCGCAATGTGCCGTACTGTCTGACCGGTATGTTTGGCCAACACTTGGTTCAACCGTTCACGAATCCGTAAGATCTCCTTGGCGTGGATCTGGATATCCTCAGCTTGTCCCTGATATCCCCCAGAAGGCTGGTGAATCATGACCCGTGAATTGGGCAAAAGCAGACGTTTCCCAGGAGCCCCAGCCGCTAACAACACCGCTCCCATGCTGGCCGCCTGACCAATGCACAACGTGCTGACATTGGGACGAATAAATTCCATGGTATCATAAATCGCCATCCCGGCTGTTACTACGCCACCTGGACTGTTGATATAGAGATGGATGTCCTTCTCAGGATTTTCCGATTCCAAAAACAACAATTGCGCAACGACCAGATTGGCAGAGTCATCGTTGACCGGTCCCACCAAAAACACCACCCGCTCTTTGAGTAAGCGGGAATAAATATCATACGCCCTCTCACCACGATTGGTGGTCTCAATCACCATTGGAACCAGATTCATAGGTTTCATCCTTATTTTGCAACGGTTAATGCAACTATTCCTTGCTTGAAGCGACCAATTCTTCAAAAGAGCAGGCCTCATCCGTGACCACGCCCTGTTGCATGATCCACTCGTTGACCCTATCTTCCAATACGCCAGCACGCATATTGTCCATGCGGCCCTGATCTTCCTGGAGCCATTTTTTAAAATTGCGCGACTGATTGCCATAGGTCGCGGCAATCCGGTTGATCTCTGTCTCCAATCTCTCCTCATCCACGGTTATATTTTCCTGCATGGCAATGCCACCAAGCAGCAAACCGAGCGAAACCCGTTTATTGGCGGTCTCAAGGAACTTGTCGGCAATGATTTCATCGGTCATGCCGACCGATGCGGGATCGAAACCCTTGGCTTGATACTCTTTTTTGACCTGCTCCACCATGGAGCGTTGTTCCCTCGCCACCAATTTTTGCGGCAATTCCAAGGGATTGGCCGCCATAATCTGGTCATGAATCTGTCCGATAATCTGTTTTTCCGAGGCGGCATCCGCTTCCTTTTGCAAGCTTGCCTTGAGTTCCTCGCGCAATTGGGTCAACCCGCCCTCCTTGATGTTGAGCAAAGTCGCCAACCCATCATCCACTGGAGGAAGTGTGCGCACCCGGACCTCAGAGATGCGACATTTAAACAAGGCCGCCTTACCAGCCAAGCCAGGGGCACCATAAGCTTCAGGAAAGGTGACGTTGACGTCGCGTTCTTCGCCAGGGAGAGCCCCAATGAGCTGATCTTCAAAACCAGGAATAAAGCGACCACTGCCCAACTCCAAAAGATAGGCTTCTGCTGTGCCGCCCTCAAAGGCCTCGCCATCGACGAATCCTTTGAAGTCAAACAAGAGTTGATCGCCATTTGCCGCTGCTCGTTCGGGTTCGGCCACAAAGGTGACATGCTGCTCCCGCAGTTTATCCACAGCCAAATCCACATCCTGGTCGGTAATTTTAACCACACGCCGGGTCAGAGCCAATCCTTGATAGCCAACCGGCTTCACATCGGGAATGATCTGTAGGGTGGCCACATAAACGAAATCTTGATCGCGCTTCAACTCCCCAAGATTGATCTCTGGATCGTCCGCAGGCCGCAGGGCGAGTTGTTGAAGAGCTGCGCCATAACTCTCTCTAAAGAGACGCTCGGTCAGCGTGGCAATCAGGTGATCCTTGAAACGGGTTTCAAGGAATTTTTTAGGGGTCTTCCCAGGACGGAATCCCGGCAGTCTAGCGTTCAGACTCAAGTTTTGCAGTTCCAGGTCTAACAGTTCATTGACCCGTTCGGCCTTGATGCTCACTGTGACAGCGCGATCAAAAGTACCCGTATTTTCAACAGTGACTTCCATAAAATCCCCGATAGTGGTTGCGGTTTGTAATTGAGATGCCATGCGATCTTGCATTATCCGTTTGTGACAACGGACGCCTCCCGTGCAGCGAGCAGACCTGCCAGACGGTTGACGTTGGACAGGGAGATTAAATGGGAATAGATCCAACCCATTTCACCCAACCGGAACAACTCCATGGCCTTTTTTTCGTCCAATGCCAACAGCTTGGTTTCGTCCACAGTCATCAATCCTTGAATGGTGAAGGAACGACCATCCGTCATCTCGACCTTGACAGCCTGTGTCACGAATAGATCCAACTCCCGCAAACGATTGATAAATACCGTGGTACGTAAATACCCCTCTTGACAGTCTTGCAAAAAACGCACCGTGTTGTTCAGTATGGCGGTAGGTTCGCCATTCTCTTGAAACAGCGGTTCCCCCTTCTCGGTGTTGAAACCGGGATGGGCCACATCCATGCAGACGGTCATTTGCCCGGCTTCACCGCCAGATTCCGCCAGGATAAAGGGATAACGTCGCACAAAGGCCGGGATATAGCGGGCATCCCAGCGGCCATCTTGGTTCACAAACAGATTCTCATCGGTACGTACCCCCAGCAAGGCCGCCGCAAAAACCTGATCATTGGCAGACTGAACAAACACAATGGGGTATTCCTTCGCCGCATGTTGAAACTCCAGGCCAGCCAGCATCACGGAGTTGGTTTGCTTGGCAAAGTTAAGGTTGGCCACGCTGGTGTCCAGACGAAGGGTCCGGTGTTTTTCTTTGTTGACGGCTTCTGGTTTGGCATAAAACATTACTTGAGACATGATGTCAAGGCCCTCTGGTGATTAATTGATATTTTACAAAACGTTTCAAAATGTAAGTGTCTATTCAGTGAAGCAAGCGTCCTCCCGTTTGAGTCATGGTTTGCATGGAAAAATGGGTAGAAAAGCCCAACTCCAGATCCCATTCCGTTGTGGCGATGGCATCGAGCAACAATTTGCAAAACGCATGCATAAGCGGCATGTCCATGGCCACTTCAATCCCATAGCCATGTTCAGGATGGAGACTGACCATGCGGAGATTTTCATTGCCAGCCACAGGCGCGATGCTGGCCTGAACGGCGAGGGTTGGTTCTGGGCCAAGAGGCATGACTGTTTCACGCACTTCTTTAAAAGGTGCCTTGAAATTGGCCTGATCCGTGGCATTCTGATGGATGAATTCCAATACAGCGGCGCGGGCGTTGATATCCGTAGCGGAAACCTGCGAGTGGGATTCCAGAGTTTGACGCAAGACCGGCCAAAGACGGCGAACAAAATGGCGCGTTAGCCAGAAACGAAACTCTTGTTTCCCAGAGGTATTGATCCGCAGCAACAACCGATCTTCCACTGGGGAGTAGGCGGCCTGCAATTGATGAACTTTGCCAGTAGCCATGACGATTCACTCAAACCAATACGCCTGAACACGAAGAGCCTGCCCCTGCCGTGCAGGCCAAACAATGAGGGCCGGTGACAATGGGACGGATCACATCCGTGGCGGAAAGTTCCGCGACATTAGAATGTGTGGCTTCCACGGGTTTATCCAGTGCTAAATTAAAATCGCAGTCAAACAGTTGCCCATCCCAGCGGACGCTGATTTGGTTGCGACACATCAGTCCTTCCAGGGTTTTTGGATTGAAGGACTCTTCTAACAGCGTGCGGTACTCCTCCTCTCGTCCCTGACGACGGAGGTCTGCTTTGAAACGACCAATGGGCATGTTGGTGATGGTGATAAGACGGGTGAAAAACAGTCCGAATTGTTCATGCAGCAGTTGACGATAGGTCGCCTCCAGACGGTTTTGCTCTGGCGGGAGATGGGGGCCGCCTGGATTATAAACCAGGATCAACGGCCATTGGGGATGAAGGCCATAGCCTAGGGTGTTCAACATCCGAATGGCTTGGATGGCACTTTGAAAACTCCCGACTCCCCGTTGCGCATCGACATTTTTTTCCAGATAGCAGGGTAAAGATCCCACCAAGGCAACCTGATTTTCCCGCAAAAAGGTGGCTGTTTCAGCCATATCCGGTTCCAGATAAATGGTCAGATTGGTGCGTACTTGGACATTGACGGATAAATTACGCAATTGGGTAACAAAGCGGTGAAACAGTGGATGAAGTTCAGGGGCCCCACCGGTCAGATCTACGTTTTGACAGTTGGATCCAGCCAGCCAAGTTAGGATCTGGTCCATAACGGTTTCGCTCATGGCTTCCGTGCGCCGTGGCGAGGCAGCGAGATGACAATGACGACATTCCAGGGTACAACGGGCACCCAAATTGACTTGAAGAGTCTCCAAAGTGCGACTGTGCAATTGGCTGAGTCCAGTGTACTTGGTGAGATGGTGCAAAAAAACATTCATGAGCGATCTTGGCAATCCACAATCAAACCCCGTTGGAAACTTCCACAGCCTGTAAGTATAACACAAGAAAAACCCAGGCGTCCAACCTCCATCATGCCGGTTTCGGTTGGGAGGAGGGGTTATTGGATGGCGGACAATCGACCATTCTTCCACTTCCCTTTGTATTCTCCGCCAGACGGTAGACGAAAATGGCCTTCGCCATGCATCTTGCCATTCAGCCAGTGGCCAGTATATTTCCCCCCGTCGCCATATATAAAGGTTCCAACACCATTTTGACAATCTCCCTCAATGCAGCCTTGGGTAGGCCGGACGATTGATGTCGGCGCAACGGTGGAAGGTGCTGGCGTTTGCTTGACTTCGGGTTTGATTGCCTTAGGCGGCACAGTGGTCGTTGATGAGGTCGTTGATGAGGTCGTTGATGTCGCCGGTTTAGGTTTTTCCTGCGGTTTTGGCGCAACAGGCAGTGATGACGGGGCTTCTCGCTTGGGCTGTTTCTGGACTGGCCCCAAAACCGTTGGCTGGCTGTCAGTACGCGGCCACAATTGATAAGCGATCAATCCGCTAAAAACTCCAAAAGTCACAATGCTCACCAAAAAAATGGTCCGCCAATTTCGGCTCTTTTGCATCGTTTTGCGCAACTGATGGAGGTTTTGGTCCGTGGTTCGATTGACATCCTCGGAATACAGAATCAGACCCATCATCTCTGAGCATTGTGCAAAATCGGCAGGTTCTGGGCTTGAGGCCACCATGCCGACTTCAATAAGTACATGATACAGATCTTGAATGGTCAAGGTTAATCCACACACCTGCTTGGCAGAAAAGTTTTTGTGCGCATATTCAACAAAATCGACGACATCCTGCTCCTGGGCCATACGGATGGTTTTATCTCGTTTTTGCAAAAAGGTCTCCCAAAGCTGGAGCCTCTGTACATCAAACTCAAGCGAGTCGGTCAGGCCTTGCGCTTCTTGGTAAGAGACAAAAGCGGCAAGCTCTTCGGATAAGGTGGTGACATCCATGGAGTTGGTCGCAGACCCACGTTTCAACAGGGGATTGACACTCAGCAAACCTGCCTGAGTTATCGCCTGAAAAAACAACTGCAAAGATAGTTCGTATCCGCGAACAGCATCTTTACCCTGTGTGGTGTTGATCCATGCCAAAAAGGTCTGGATTTGACCCAACTGGACCGATTGCATGTTAAGTTCATGTTCTTTTAAATAAATTTCGAAATAACGGATGCGGACCACATCAAACGCAGTGTGCCGTTTGGGTTGAGTCTCCTGACAATAGGCCACAAAGGCCTCCAACTCTTTGGAATGAACTTGCTCGGACAGTTTTCTCCTCAGTAGCGTCACTGGGGTGCCGCACTGATGACAAAGAACGGTGCTGCCTGCAACCGCAGACAACTTTTCATCCATCGAAATGGTGATTCCACACTGGGTGCAGGAGAGATCAGACATTGCAGTCACTTCACGTAAACGATTCAGCGGTTGATGAGTCATCCTAAGCGAGTTTTTGAAGGATGCCCTTGAAATCATAGCATGCCCACAAAAGACGCGCCTTGCAAGACGTATTCCGATTTCTCGTTTAAAACCAGCAACGACAAGAAAAACGGAACGGTCCATCCTTTCTGTGTTAAGCCTAATATCTTAAATAAAAATATCCATCACAAACAAGGGTATGCGAACTTTTAATTTCTAAAGTTTTAAAAATCTCCGATTTTACTCAATTATCTTCTTATCATGCCGACCTGTTTGACGATACAAGGCAATAATAGGGTGGAATTATATTATAATACTCATATTTATTCAATATAACCATCATAGATATACAAATAACACTTACCGTTAATCAATGCAATGAAGAATCTATGGTTATGATGTTATTTTTTCCAACAATTTTTTTAACGGATACCAAACATGCTTGATGCGGCCATTCGTTTTGAAACAGCAGCCACTAGGGCCATATCGCTTCTTAAAGAGCAAGAGATGGTCTATGAGGTGGAGATGCAAGGGGCGTGGAGGCAATTTTCCCAACTGCTAGAAGAGGGCAATGACGAACACAAACGACTGCAAATTGGCAAAATGTTTCAGCACACTTATGCGAACCCACTGCGCAAACTGGTGAAAAGATTTTCTGACACCCACGCCGTGGCGTTTGAGTTGCTCAAGGCACTCGATCTCCCCACCAAACTGCCGCAGACTCTTCTCAATCAACTGCTGGTGAAACGGATAGAGGTTGAGTTGGCTTTGGAGCAGTTGACCAGACAGACACAGGTTGATGTGTCGGCCTGTTGGCAAACCGCTCGACAACAGCAGCGATCCCTGCACTGGATTGGGGCTCGTGTTGTCAGTATGGGACATGCTTGGGCTGAAAAAGGCAAGCAGCATCTTTTGGAGGGACGCATGAGCTATTTTCGCACCATTCTCTATCGGATGGGTGAGCAGGAGAGACGTATTTTTTTTCTGTATGCTGGGGCGGTGGATGCTCAGACTAGGCCCTTTTGCGCCACCCGTGCGGGTTAGGTTTTCGACCTTGGCGAGGTAAACGCTTGGGACAAAATGGTTTGGAGTGGCCAGCACTTTGGAGCCAAGGTACAGGATCGTTGTGGTGGGATTGGTTGTCGTCACCTGCTGTTGCCGGTGCTGGCCCCGACCATTGACCGGAGCCGATTTAGCACCCGTACCCCCTTCCAGGCCATTGGAATT
>JADFYY010000080.1 GCA_015232825.1 Magnetococcales bacterium | reverse complement strand
CCCGCATTTTAAAAGCATGGTAATTGGTAATGACGATCTTGGCCTTGCCCAAATCGTCCAGCATATCATTGGGAACCAACTCCCGTCCCCGGTAATAGCTGTCCGGGTCGTTGGGTTGCAGTACGCGCAATCTATCCCGGATGGTAATGCCAGGAGCAATAATCAGAAATCCTCGTGTGAACTGTTTACTCTTGGGATGCCGCACCGCATTCACGGCCTGCCAAGCCATAAGCATGGCCATGACCGTGGTTTTCCCCGCGCCAGTGGCCAGTTTCAAGGCAATGCGAAAAATCTCCGGGTTGGCCTGTTCGTTGGCACGCAAAAGATGATCCTGTGCCCAACGGCCCCTTTTGGGCGCGACCTCCGCCAACCAGATGGCGGTTTCCACTGCTTCCACTTGACAAAAAAAGGGACGAATCCCCTGGAAAGGATGACTACGCCAGTGTTGCAGCAGTCTGGCTGTTTCAGGTGTCACCAACCATTGAGAAGGCTCAGGCAAAAGACGCCAGGATTCAATTTCGCCTCTGATTTTATTGATGATCGGCGTGGGGTCGTATTCCTGATCAGCCGTGGAAACTTCATCAAACACTATGGTCTTTTGCGCATCAGAAACGCTTCGACGTTTGGATGGCTTGGGTACAGGAGTTACATACGAAGAGTGGCGGCGTTGACCGGCAATGCGACCGGTCGGTTGTCCTTCAGGATCCAAATCCCAATGACGGCCTGGATAGGCGTAGGGCGAGTTCAGAATGGGCTGATCAAAAAACGAAATGGCCATGCTTTTACTCTTCTTGGGTTGTGGCGTACCTTTTGATTAATTCCTGTTGCCTTGTAACTTTTTATTATACAGCTATCAACTTGGGATTAGCAAAGGATTATGCCTTGCCATCCCCGATTCTATGGACATGCAAAGCACTCCTGGTCTTCTAGTTCAAAAATCATTGAAATCATCGGGCAGAAGAAGAGGTTTGGAGTGTCGCCAGCGATGCATTGGGCATCGCCTTGATCCGACTGAGTTGATCCAGTGTGCCAAGCAGCATCAAACGATGATCTTTGTGTAAAAGGGTATCTGGTGGCGGATTCAGCAAAATGTTTTCCTTGGCACGACTGGATGAGGCCGGGATGCGGAGACCAATCAGGCTGACCCCATGCTGAGTACGTAATGCCAATCCGTTAAGGGTCTTCCCGGCGAACAGGGCGGGACAGGGAATTTCGATCATCGCCACATTGGACCCCAAGGGGATGTGTTCTGCGAGATCGGGATGGAGCAGTTTGTTAGCAATGCGCAATGCCATATCCCGTTGCGGAAAGATCACCTCCGTGGAACCAAAGGCAAGAATCGCATCGGCCTGGATTTCACTGTCCACCTGAACCAAAATGTGGGCGACCCCCTTTTTGTGCAAAGCATGAGTGGCCAGTACCGTGACATCGAAATATTTACGAATGGCGACAATGGCATAATCGACATCATAGGCCCCAATGGCATTCATGGCATCCTGGTCCAAGGCGTTGCAGCAGACCGCTTTGCTCACCTCTTCTTGGATGGCGTTGACCCGTTCTTCATCTCGGTCCACGGCCAGGACAAAGGCTCCTCCTTCGCTCAAAGCCTTAGCCGCCTGTCTGCCAAACGTCCCCAAACCAACGACCAAAAAATTCTGCGTCATTGCCATCCCCCTCGTTAACCAATATTGACGTTTTCTTCAGGATAAGAGTACTGCACCCGATGAACCCCACCAAGCAAAACCGTCGCCAAAAGGAGCGGTCCAACCCGACCGACAAACATCAAGGTTATAATCACCAGTTTACCCGCCACAGTCAGGTTTGGAGTCAACCCCGTGGTCAAGCCCACAGTACCCAAGGCGGAAACGGTTTCAAACAGATAGGCTAAAAACGTGTTGCCTTGCGTGGCATTGAATGGCACGCCCCCCCCTTCCGTGATGTGGAGCAGAAAGGTGCCGACAACTGTGACTAAAATATAACCCGCAACAATCAACAAAGAACGGGTGACGGTCTCCTCTGGCAAACTGTGTCCCAGACACTCCACTTTAGGACGATTGCGCGCCCGTGAGCTAAGCAGTGCGTAACAGACAGCCATGGTGGTCGTCTTGATGCCACCTGCCGTAGAGCCAGGGGATCCGCCGATAATCATCAAAAGAATGACCAGATAAAGAGTGGAATTGGTCAATTGCTCCATAGCCACCGTATTGAATCCCGCCGTCCGACTGGTCACAGAGAGAAAAAAACTTTCCAAAAACAAAGAACCCGGAGTATTCCCCATCGCCACGCCCCCCCATTCTGTTATGGCGATGGCAAAACCGCCAAACAGGATCAAAAATAATGTGGTACGCAACACCAGCAACGAATGAAGAGAGAGTTTTGGCTCTTTTCCAGCCAGACCTCCCCGGCCCCATGACAACAGATCCGCGACAACGACAAATCCCAATCCGCCCAGAATGATCAATCCCATGATCACCCAATTGACCGTCACATCCCCCCGATACCTCATCAGATTATCCGTCAATAGTCCAAAACCGGCATTGCAGAACGCCGAAATGGCATGAAACATGGCCATCCAACCTGCCTGCAACAGAGGATAATCCGCAGAAAAACGCCAAAACAATAAACTAGCACCCATCAACTCAACAGCAAAAGTAAAAACAAAAATAATAACAAGCAAACCTTTTGGTGTTACACGACTCATAGCCCCATGGGAGGTTTCCAGCAGCATACGCTGGGAGAGATCCACCCCGAAACGGCGGGGTCGCATTCGGGTAATAAAAAAAGTGGAAAAGGTCAGGATTCCCAACCCTCCCACCTGGATCAATACCAGGATGATGAGCTGTCCCGGCCCGGAAAAAGTGGTGCCGGTATCCAATACGGTCAGGCCAGTCACGCAGACTGCGGAGGTCGCGGTAAACAAGGCATCCACCCAAAAAACCGGTTGAGCCGTGCTTCCCCAGCTCATTGGCAGCATAAGCAGCAGGCTCCCAACCAATATCGTGGCCAAAAAAGAGAACAGCAACAACCGGGATATAGAGTATTCAGTAACCGTTGATTGCATCAGTCACCCCTGGGTGCATTTTGTTAATCGTGAACGCCTTGATCTTGCCATGACTGTCAGATTTCCACCATATATCGCCTATTTGTCACTTTCATAAACAGCCTAAAATTCTACATATCTCCCATCCATCGCAGGATTGCAATGGCGTCATTGCTGGTTTCCAAAAATAGGATGAAGTGACGGCATGGCAATTGCTAAGTGTTGCTGCAACCCACGATGAGGGCGTCATTCAGAGCAAAACGGGAGATCATAATCATGTTAAAACGGCGATTTGTATTGAAAGCGATGGCTTTTTCACTCGGCGGATTACTGATGCCAGCCTCCATGGTCCATGCCTCGATGAAACCACGCATCACAAACGTGCGTTTTTCGACCACGCCAAATCGGACACGCATTATCTTCACCTTGAGTCAAGAAGTCAAACACGCCTTGTCCGCCCAGATCAATCCAAATCGACTGATTCTGGATTTGCCCAATACGGAATTGCCTTCTGACTTGAACCTGTTGGCCTTTTCCGACCCGGTGGTTCGCAAAGTCTATACGAACACGTTGGACAATGGAGTCATGCGCACCATCTTTGAACTCAACGAACAGGCGCAATCCCGTGCGGTTCTCCTTCAAGACAAGAATGGTGGCCATCCCTATCTGGTCGTAGAGATCAAGCCACAAAATTCAGATACACAAGCCAACCGTATGACAGACGATGGCCAGCAAAAATCGACAAACCGGAAGAACAAACGAAATATCGTCATTGTCTTAGATCCTGGCCACGGTGGGATTGATCCCGGTGCCATCGGTGCAGGCGGCGTGCGAGAAAAAGATGTCGCCTTGGCTGTTGCCAAACGTGTGGCCAGAGAGATCAATGCAACTCCTGGATACAAGGCCTATCTGACCAGAAACGATGACCGTTTCGTCCCCTTAGGCCGCCGACGCATGATTGCACGTGTTCGTCAGGCCGACCTATTCATCAGCCTCCATGCCGACGCCTTTCACATGGCCTCGGCACGTGGAGCCTCGGTCTATTGCTTGGCAGAACGGGGCAAAGCCGTTCCTGCCAATCAAAAATCCTTGATGCTTGGCAACACCCTACTCTCTTCCATTGCCAGCACGCCAAGCCTCGCCTTGCATGTCAAGACCATCAAACAGGCACGCTTTGATGTCCTCAAGACTGAAGAGATCCCGTCTGTCCTGGTGGAAATGGCTTTCTTGAGCAATCGTCAAGAAGAGATGCTGTTGCGTAAAACCTCGCATCAGATCTCGTTGTCCAAGGCCGTCTCCCAAGGGGCCAAACAATTTACGCGCTTGACCGGACTAGCTTGACAAAAACATTGCATCTTTGAATTAATGTGCGCTTAATCTACGAAAACCACTTCGACCGGATGAAAGCGCATGTTCAAAAAATTTTTTCTTTTCTCCCTCGGCCTGCTCCTGGCAAGCATCTCTTGGGCGCATGCTGCACCGACCGAAAGCTCGGCCATAAAAAAACGCACTCACAAAACCATTCAACACGATAACAGCGTGAAAAAAAATCCCATACCCTCAGCCGATATCCCCTCCAACCTCGGTTATCTCCTGATCGATCTGGAATCGGGACAAACCCTGGACTCCTTCAACGACCAAAAAGCCTTTATTCCAGCCTCGGTCGCCAAAGTACCCTCAACTCTGGCGGCCCTCCATATTCTGGGATCCAGCCACCGCTTCACCACCACCCTTCAAGCCATGAACTCCCCGGTCAACGGGGTGTTATCTGGAGACTTGGTTCTGGTGGGAAGTGGCGACCCCTCTTTTTCCATGGCAGGTCTGATGGACCTAGCCCTCCAGTTACGCCTTAAAGGGGTCAACCGCATCCAGGGACGCTTTCTTTATGACGAATCCGCCCTGCTCGCCGAAACAAACATCAGCGCGGAACAAAACGAAGAGGAGACCTATAACCAAGGGATCAGTGCCCTCTCTTTAGAAAATAACCGGATCCAGCTCAACTGGTCCATTACCCCATCCGGCCAACTCTTAACCAAGATCCTGCCCAATCTAAACTATATCTCCCTTGTGCTAGGCCCTGCGTCAAAAGTTGGTCCATCCATGACCTATTTGGGCGACGAGAAAGGGGAGTCCTGGCGACTGAATCCACGCAAAGCGCATTCTGGTTGGGATTGGCTGCCCATCAAAAAACCGGGTCGTTATACGGCATTGGTTTTTAAAGAGATCTGCCATAAGGTCGGCATTAATCTCCCCTCCCCAGAACCCGGACAGACCAACCCCAAGGCCATCACCCTTGCCAAGCATGCCAGCCGAACCTTAGACGATATGATAGACGCCACCCTAGAACACAGCAACAACCTCTGGACCGAATTGATCGGTATGACTGCAGCCTCACGTCTGACCGGTCAACCTCAATCCAAATCGAGTGCGGCTAAGATTCTAGGAGAGTGGCTCACCCGGCAATTACCACAAACGGAGTGGAAAGGCTTCCATCTGACCAACAATTCAGGACTCACCGCCACCAGTCGTATCTCACCCCGTCAGATGGTAGAAATCCTAAAATTTGCCAACGCCTCCCTAGCCAGCGACCGAGCATTTGCCTCTCTGCTCCCCATCTCTGGCTGGAAGGGTACGCTGTCAAACCGTTTTGCCGGTCCCAACGCCATTCTCCGGGTATGGGCCAAAACCGGCACCATTCTCTATGGCAAAGCTCTAGCTGGCTATCTTTTCACCCCACAAAATCGACGACTCGCCTTTACCATCTTTGCCAGCGATTTTGAACGCCGCAAGGCGTTTGACGCCAACATGGACAAACACACCCAAGAAGAAATTAGCGAAGGCAAATCCTGGAACAGCCAAGCCTCAGGCCACATCTCCGCTTTGGTGGAAAAATGGCTGCAAACCTATTAAATCCCAATCAGAAAAATAATACCATGCCCACGCCCCCGGTCACTAACCGTTTTTCACGCTCACGGTTTTGTCTGTTTCTGACCGGGGGATTCGTCTTGTTTATCCTGATCAATCTCTTCACCTTTCACACCAATCAGACCGTATACCTGGAAAAATATCATTTCAATTTAGCACGCAAGCGGTCTATCATGGCCCAAAATTTGTCCAATGCCATTTCTCAAGTCCAAAACCAACTGACAGACATCTCTGCCACCCTAGGACTCGATCATCTGGATCAAGGGTTTGAGCGGGCGAGACAAGCTGCGGACACCTTTCACACCGAGCTGACCAATCTACATCATATTCTAAACAAACGCCCTCCTTGTCAAAAAGTTCCACTGGATCCAGCCACCTTGCAAAGCCAATTCGACCAATTTTATGCCCAGGGAATCGACATGGCCAATGCCTATATCCAAAACGGCACCCTGCGAGGCAACCAAAAAATGAAACAGTTTGACAAACAAGCCGATGACCTTCGTGAGATGCTGGGCGAATGGAACAGCAGTCAAACAAAACTGGCCGATCATTGGCAAAAACAAATCGACAAGCATGCCGATGCCTTTGTCGTGCCTTCCGGTTTGTCAAACACCCTTTGGCTGCAACTGATGGGGAGTGAAACCCGCACCCATTATGTGCAATTCATAACCCATTGGATCCAATCGGCCTCCCTAGACGAACAACATCTGCACTTGGGTCTCATGGCTCAAGAGTTACACGGTGCCGTCATTCAGGTGCAACAATGGTTGACCGATCTTTCCGCCACCAGAGGCCAAGATGGCCTGGATGAAGGACTGGAACAGGCCAACAAGAATGCGCAACGTTTCCAAGATCTTCTGCCCAACTTTTTATTGGCCGTACAACAGAACGGTAACCCAGAGTGGATACAAAGCATCACCGGACTCGACGACCGATTTAAAATCTTTCATGCAAAAGGCCGAGCCATGGCTGAGGCCTACATTCAAGGAGGAGCCAAACTGGGAAATCCATTGATGCTGGAGTTCGATACCATGGCCGATAGCCTGGGAAAAGAACTTCTTCCCTTGATCATCCCCTCCACCAAAGCCGCCAATTCCGAAAACTTTCAGATGGATATCGTCTACGACTCGCTGCAACAAATTCGCAAGGTTCTCTTCTTTCTCTTCTTTCTCTCTCTGCTTGCCTTTTTTGGCTGTATTGCGTGGCTTATTTCTTGCAAGCCTCGCCAATAACAAGAACTGGGGCGAGACAATCCCGCCACGCACTTCAACATTCGGGAATCTGAAAATGTATTTGGACCATTTCAGCTTACGGGCCTTGCCATTTTCACTGACCCCTGACACAGACCTGTTTTTTACAGGCGGTGGTCGTGGGGAGGCTCTTGAAAAACTCCTGACCGCCATTGACGCAGGCGAAGGATTCATCAAGGTGATGGGAGAGATGGGGAGCGGCAAAACCATGCTCTGCCGCGCTTTGTGCCACAGAGTGCCAAAAAGCGTACAGGTGGCTCTGCTGCTGACGCCAAACCTACCGCCTGAATATCTGCTGCCCGCGATTCTGCAAGAGTTTCGTCTGCCTCCCGTGGAAAAAAATGACATGCTGGCCGCGCGTCAAAGTTTGTTGAATCATCTCGTCACCCTGAATCGCCAAAAACAACGCGCCCTCATCTTAATCGAAGATGCCCACTGCATGTCCGTGGCTACCTTAGAAGTGTTGCGTATGTTGACCAATCTGGAAACCGCTCATGCCAAATTGGTACAGATTGTCCTGTTTACGCAACCCCAGTTTGATCGCAACCTCAAGACCAGTTCGGCCAGTCAAACCCTAGAACGGTTCACCACCACACTGACCCTGACTCGTCTTTCGTTAAACGATACAGAACTCTATTTGCACAGCCGTCTTCAGGCCTGCGGATTCAAAGGGGAGCGACTGTTCTCTTCACGAGCGGTGCTGTGCCTATATCAAGCATCCCAGGGAAGGATTCAACAGATCAACATTCTGGCCCACAAGGCCCTGCAAATCGGTTTCAAAGACGCATCCCCTCTCATCACCAGCCGACATGCCATGCTGGCCATCTCCGCGAACGTATTCTCACGCGCCGCTACGGGTTGGTATCGTCCAGCATTGGCAGCGGCGGGGGTGGCGGCCCTGTTGGCAGGAGGATTCGTCCTGCACTCTGGGGCCAACAACCCTCTACCGGATATCCGGGCCGAAGTGGCACAAAACAAGCCGACCCTCTCTGCTCGCGCCGCCATTGAACTTCAGGCTCCCTCCGACGACTGGGTCACCGTGACAGACGAAACCATCATCCAGACCTTTGCCGCACGCACGGCATCTCAGTCGGTTGTTCCCCACCTCAAACCAAACGACCCGTTGCGTGAAACCATTCTTGAATCTCATCAATGGCTCAACAAGACAACCGCCAGCGACTCCACCCTTCAGGTGATGCTGTTGCAAAACGAGGCGGAACTCCATGCCCTGGAGAAACAGTTGGCCTATTCGTATCGAGTATTTCGATTAAAAAATGACGCCTTGCTGGTCTCATTGAACGAATGCACATCCAAGAAAGGCTGCGGCAAACGACCGTCAAACCTTACAAAAATCGGACAAAAGCAATCCCTGACATGGCTTAAAATGACCGTGCAGAAACTGGCACTGTCAACGCCTCCAACCACCGGATGATGGCCATGAGATTTCCATTTCGCATCACCTGTGCAGGAATTCTCTCCATTGCCATGGGGTGTACCCCGGTGCCACCTCCCTCTGTCAATGCAGAGCAGAAGGCACCAAGCGCGGAAACCCAAGTCAATGAGGAGACCATTCCCGGCACAGTCAAGCTCTCCCCGTTTCTGCCCAAAGAAGGAGACTACAAACCCCAAGCCCGCGCCACCTATACTGTGGTGGTCACGGATGTGCCAATCAATGAGGTTCTCTTCGCCCTAGCGCGGGATGCCCATTTGAATGTGGATATCGTGCCTGGAATCACTGGCAACGTCACCATCAATGCCATTGATCAAACCCTGCCCAGAATTCTAGAACGCATTGCCTATCAGGCCAATATTCGCTATCAGATCAAGGATAACGTTCTTTCGGTAGAACCGGATCTGCCTTATCGTCACAACTATCGGGTGGATTACGTGACCTCAGTCAGAAATGTCCAATCCATGATGAAACTGACACCAACGGTCTCGTCCAACGAATCAAGCAACAATAATTCAAATGCAAACATCAACAGCATTCAAATGAATACAGCCTCCACACTTGATTTCTGGAAAAATCTGATTTCCAATCTCAACGAAATCCTTGGGCAAAAATCGACATCAATAGAAGAAACAGATACAAGCGCAATAACAACACCAACTGAACAAAAAGCACCAACATCGCCAACAGACACAACAAAAATAGAACGCAGTAAAAAAACAGAAATAATACCATTAGAAACTAAAAAAATCATTTGGAACGCAGCTACTGGCGTCATCAGTGTGCTGGCCACCACCAAACAACATAAAGAAATCGAGCAATTCATTGATCGTGTTGTCCACAGTGCCCAACGTCAGGTACTTATTGAAGCCACGATAGCAGAAGTAACGCTCTCTGATCAGTATCAATCTGGGATCGACTGGTCACTGATCAAACGCAATAATGACAAAGGCCTAGAGATCAAAAAGGCGACGTCAACCCTAAACCCTCTAACACCTATAGGTTTGACTTTGACCTTGGAAAAGGATAGAATTCCTTTTTTGTCCGATGTCCTGGGAGATCTGAAAGTTGACGCCACCCTCAACATGCTCTCCCAATTCGGCAGCACCAAGGTACTCTCGTCACCACGGATCACGGTCTTGAACAATCAAACAGCCATGCTTCGAGTCGCCACAGATGAAGTCTACTTTAACATCGTGCCTTCACCCCCTGTCATAAATCCCGTGAATGGACTAACAATTCCATCTCAACCGACAACGACGCTTAAAACGATAAATATCGGCTTCATCATGCAAGTCACACCGCAAATCAGTGAAACAGACGTGATCACGCTCAACATTCGCCCCACCATCCAACGTTTTAAGGAATGGAAAAATGATCCGATCTATCCGGCCAGCAAGGTGCCTGTTGTCAAAGTGCAGGAGATGGATTCAGTATTGCGCATTCCAAACGGTCAAGTAGCAGTCATGGGAGGGTTAATGGAGACTTCCCGCGCTAAAGAGAGCGACGGAATTCCCATACTTTCTGAACTCCCGATTTTTGGCACTCTGTTCAGTTCTCGCGAACAGGAAACAACTAAAAGAGAACTGGTCATCTTTCTGCGCCCGATACTTGTCAAGGAGCCCCGTTCCACGTTAAACCCCCGTGACAAACAATTTTATTCCGACAGGGACACCCCCTTTCCTGACAACTGGCAGAGGGATCCATCGGCACTATGAGTCTCTTGCTTGACATGCTTCGTGAATCGGAAAATGAACGGGAAGGAAATATCCTGCCTGTTGAACCGGAACTCCAGTTTCAGCAACCACCAATTCCATCTCCCATCAATGGACTGGATCTGGTCTGGATGCAAGAGGAATCCACACCCGAACAAACCGATGAGCCAGAGACCGAAATACTCTCATGGGATATGGAACCAGAAGAAAAGGTTCCAACCCCCCCAACCAGAGCGGAGATCACCCCGCAACCGGCCTCCACAGTCTCATCCCTGCCCAGTCTATTTACAGCGGCAGCGGTCGTGGTTGCCCAACACCACAGAACCGAAGAAGAACCTCAGCCGCCGCCACCCCCTCCAATAGTCGAGGAAAAACCCAGAGAGGCAGAACCCGTTGCGCCCCCACCTCCTCCCAAAGAAGAACTTCCGTTGCCAGCGTCAAAACCAAAACGTCCGCTTTTGCCCATTGGCAAACAGACTTGGTTGTTGGGCGGAGGTGCCGTGGTTTTAAGTCTCCTTCTGGCAGGAGGGGGATATTTTTTCTATGAAACGAACGAGGATCTCTCCCCCATGGCCTCCAAGCCAGTCAAGAAGATCCAACCTCCGGTCAAGACGCAACCCCCAACGCCTACGACCATACCAGCCGCACCAGAGGTCAAAGAACCCAGCCAAGAGATCAAACCCCCGGCCCCGCCGGTTTTGCCCGCTCCACCACGGGTTGAGGAGAAAAAACCGACTCAAACACCTGACGCGCCACCAGCCCAGGAAAAAAAGGTCAACCCCTCCCCCACCAAGGCACCCCTGGTGACCCGGCCTGCAAACACGGTACAACTGGGACGCAATGCGTTTTTAACCGGGGATCTGGTGACCGCCAAAAAACATTTCGAGAAGGCATTGGCCAACGAACCTCACAACCATGCGGCCATGGCTGGACTGGCCTCCATTGCCCTTCGTGAGCATAAAACCGAGCAAGCCCGCAACCTGTATCAGACCATCGTGCAAGAGAATCCGCAAAACACCTTGGCTCTCTCCGCGCTGATCTCCTTGAGCGGCAATCCCGATCCTGTACAGATGGAAAGCCAATTGCATGATTTGCTGCGTACCGCACCCAATGATGCCCACCTTTACTTTGCCTTGGGCAATGTCTATGTGGAACAAAAAAACTGGCCAGAAGCGCAAAATGCCTTTTTCAACGCCCATCGACTTGACAACGAAAACCCAGACATCCTGTTCAATCTGGCTGTCAGTCTGGACCAGTTGAAACAGGAGGAGGCCGCATTGCAATTTTATCGTAAGGCACTAAAAATCATGGAGGTACGAGGAGGCGCGGGTTTCAACACCCAAAGCGTGCAGCACCGCATCGCCATCTTAGAAGCCCGTTTGCACCGTCCATGACCACTCCCCCCCCTGCCCAACAACGTCGGCGTCTTGGTGATATTCTTCTAGAAGCAGACATCATCAACCGCGACAAACTGACCATCGCCCTCACCGAACAAAAGAAAACCGGTGAGCAGTTGGGCCGCATCATCGTAAAACTGGGATTTGTCCCAGAACAGGTGATGCGAGACCTGCTCGGCAGTGCCTTGGGTCAAGCCAGCATCAATCTGGACCAGACCAAATTAGATCCCCACATCCTGGCCATGGTGCCCAAAAAGCTGGTGGAACGCCATCAGGTGATCCCGGTGAATTGGGACAGCAGAACCGCCACACTGACCATTGCCATGTCCGACACCCAGGATGTGGCGGTCGTTGATAAGCTGCAAGCCAATCTTCACGCAGGCATCAACATCCAGACCGTGCTGGCGGGTCAATCCGAAATCGCCCGTGCGATCCAGAAATATTTCGGGGTCGAAATCTCCCTAGATGGCATCATCCGGGAGTTGGAAACCGGCAACATCGACTTAGAATCCCTCTCCACGGACCAAGGGGCCCAATTCAGCCATCCCATGGTACGTTTGGTGGACATGTTGGTCACAGACGCCGTCCATCGAGAAGCCTCTGACATTCACATTGAACCAGAGATGGGATTTGTCCGCATTCGTTACCGCATTGACGGGGTTTTGTCGGATGTCAGAAATCTCCACCGGGATTATCTCTCTGGGTTGATCGTGCGCATCAAGGTGTTGTCGGGCATGAACATTGCTGAAACCCGTGCCCCACAAGATGGCCGTTTCTCCTTGAACATTGCCACACGAACCATTGATTTTCGCGTGGCCTCCCAGCCCACCACCTATGGGGAAAACCTGGTGCTGCGGGTGTTGGACCGCAACAAGGGGATCATGCGCTTAGAGGAGCTTGGTTTATCCAAAGCCACCTTAACCACCATGAAAATGATGATGGCCAAACCAGAAGGGATCATTCTGGTTACGGGTCCAACAGGGAGCGGAAAAACCACCACCCTCTATTCGATGTTAAATTTTCTCAACACCGA